>CAZXTZ010000243.1:0-4595 GCA_964643645.1 uncultured Geobacteraceae bacterium | reverse complement strand
TGCATTGAAATAAAATCAGTTTTAAATAAAACGCCAAAGAATTTTTGACACAACGATTAAGCGCTAAAGGAGAGATTATGAAAATATACATCACACTTATCGTTCTGATGCTTAAAATCCCTTTGGCCTATGGAGAGGATGTTCTTGTTGATATCAGGCTTGACCGTACTGACGGCCTTGTGTTCAAGACACCGGTATACCAGCGGGCCATTATCTCAAAGCCCGCCAAGCCGACGGATACCGCTCTCCTGTTTTTCAGGGGCTATCCAGGGATAGCCAGAATCGAGTCGGTAAATGACAAGCAGCGGAATCTACTCCCGTTCATGCGGATGAACCAGAAGCTGTTAATGGAAAACGGCATTGCGCTGGTTATAGTGGATTGCCCTACAGACCAGTGGGGAATGAATGACGAAAATCCTACAGCATGCCTTGATGACTACCGTTCTTCCACCCAGCATGCCGATGACATCCGAAGTCTCATACAAATCCTGAAAAAGGAGCACGGTTATTCCAAAATCTACCTTATGGGTCACAGTGCCGGCACAATCAGTTCAAGATGGCTTGCCTTCCACCTCGGCAATGAAATAACCGGTAGTATTCATTCAGCCTCAATGACCCTGCCGAATCCCAGGGGCATGGCCAGATCAGTTCAATATATTGACCTCGAAAAGATAAAGGCTCCATTTGTTCATGTTCACCATGAAAATGATGCATGCAAACACACCCCCTATTCCACTGTAAAAGGTTACTCCAAAGACAACCTCATTACGGTGCGCGGCGGAGACCCCAAGGGTAATCCATGCCGGGGAGAACACCTTCACTCCTACATGGGCAGGGGCGATGTAGTGATAAGCGCCATAATCAAGTGGATAAAGACAGGAAAGATTGAGGCATTTGCAGGAGAATAGAGACAGCTTGATTTACCGTGCCTGATTTTATAAGGATGACAGAGGCTTGCTACATCGAGCTGACTTACTGATTATTCTAAATAATTAAATGGAACGATAATTCATCTACAGGGTGATCTCTGCGCACCAGGCTTTTTATTAACCATGCCGTCCTGCCAACTCTTCAAACCTTGCAACGCCTGCGCTTCCATTCTCATTCTGGCAGTCAACCCACTGGCGAAGTTTTGCCAGAGCCCTGCCGCTGCCCAGTATCTCTCGGGCTGCGAGAACACCTTTTGAAAGGTCAGGACTGCACCCGGCAGTCCAGAGCATTGCGCCGGCATTCAGACTGACAAAATCCTCGCAGGCAGGAAAACGTCCATTACCGCTTACTACCTGCATGAAACGCGTTGCTTCCTGCTCCAGATTTTCACACGCAGCAACTTCTTCTCCCCTGCGACGTACAATCCCCATATCTTCTGGCACGATGGAAAACTCCTCCCGTACATCCCCACTGAAACAACAGACTGTGGATGTACCGCATACAGAAAGTTCGTCCATTCCCAGACCGGTTTTTGCGTCAGTTCCATGTACAACCATCCCGCTTTTGTAGCCGATTTGAGACATTACCGAAGCAGTGGAGGCCACAAGCCTTTCCGCATAGACCCCCCGCAGGGCATGTCGTGGTCTTGCGGGATTTGCAAGTGATGCAGCAATGTTAAGAGTTGATCCAAATCGTATCTGCGAAAGTATTCTGCCCAGCCCCCCCGGATGAACCTTTGGGGACATCCCGTTAAAAAGCCCTATCCCTACAGTACGAATGCTATGAGCCACAGTCTCTGCGGGGCATTCCACATCAACACCCATCGCCTCCATTATATCAACTGTACCGCAGCGTGATGTTATGGCACGGGCACCATGACGGGCCATCGGAAGACCATTGGCTGCCGCAACTATTGCAGCGGCGCTGCTGACGTTGAAGGTTTTGAAGCCGTCCATACCTGTGCCGGAGTTTTCAAACAGATCTTCCGGCATCCCTTCGGGATGCACCGTGTCGAATTCGTCAATGGCCTGCCATGCACCTGCCATCTCTTCTATGGTTTCCCCCTTGGCAACAAGCGCAGCCAGCAATGCCCCCTGCTGCAACTGGCTCTGGGTGTCAAGCATAAGTTCACGGAACAGGAGGTAGGTCTGATCTCTTGTCAGATTTTTCTGTTCAATCAGTAACTGTATATAATAGCCAAACTGCTCGGGCGTCATCGCTTCCATTTTATCCCTCCGGGTACAGGTGTATTTTCATACAGTTGCGGCGTTCCACCAGATCAAGGGCCTTGCCAAGTTCTGAAAGCGGCATTCTGTGGCTGATAAGATCTGAAACCTTTATCCTGCCAGATTGCAGCATGTCAATGGCCTGTTCGCCGTGGCGGTAGCAGCAGCCGTAAGCCCCTGCAACAGTCTGCTCCATATAGTGCAGTTGATTGAAATCAGTGGAAAGAGATGGATTTTCACGGGGCAGTCCTGAAAAGACAACAAGCCTTCCCCGTGGGGCCAGATGAAGCAGCGCCTCCTGATATGCAGACGGATCGCCAACTGCAACAACACATAGATCAAACTGTCGGTCAGGCGGTTCAGGAAATCCGCAGGCCAGGGCCCTCCTTGTATCATCCGGCTCTATGACAAAAGCCTTTGCCCCTTGGGCTGATGCAGCTCTGGCAAGGAGTTGCCCGGCAGGCCCTCCCCCCCATATCCCAATGGCTTCGCCTGCTGAAAGCCTGCCAAGTTCAAGAGCATTCAGACAGCATGATAGCGGTTCTGCAAACACCGCCTCCTCATCACTCAAATCATCTGGAAGAATGATCAGACTCTGAACAGGGGCAAGAACGTAGCCTGCAAAACCTCCATCACGATGGAAGCCCATTATCTGCATGGAACGACAGAGGTTTTCCGCGCCTGCAAGACAGGCAGGACATTGGCCGCACCACTGGCCTGGATACACATAGACCCTTTTTTTATGGAGAGAGCTGCTGACTCCCTGCCCAAGGGCAACCACTTCTCCCACCACCTCTTCGCCAGGAACACGAGGAAGAAGAAGATCCCGGTGCCCGACCCTGATAATTTTCAGATCGGTTCTACAGAGACCGGTTACAATAACTTTCAGTAAAACTTCATCAACTCCGGGGGTGGGCAAAGGTATGGAGAGATGGTGGAAGGAGCCTACCTCTTTAACAAGTACAGACTGCATATTATCTGGTAATTTTTCATTCATGGATCTGTCCCGATGATCTGGTATTTTTAAAATCCGGCACCTGCCTAAAGATCAGCCGGTTACAGCAGCATGCCGATAATTCCTGCCCCGAGGATCATGAGCATCGGATTGGCATTGGCATAACGGAAGAGGACAAATGCCAGAACCAGAAAAATCCACTCTTTTGCTGAGGCAAGGGTGCTGCCCAGTGACCATGCTGCGGAGGCAACAAGCCCCACCACTGCCGGCAAAACTCCATCAAGTGTGTTCCGGATAAGGTCAATCTCTTTCAAGCGGGCATAGTATCTGCCCACAAGCAACATGAAAGCAATGCAAGGCAGGAAGATGCAGACAGTCGCAACAAGGCCCCCTGTGAATCCTGCAACACGCACGCCCGTAAATGTAGCAAGCATGGCGAGTGGACCGGGGGTCAGCTGAGATATGGCGACACCGTCAAGAAACTCGCGGAGTGTAAGCCATTTGTACTGGTCAACAAGCAGGTGCTGCAACAGCGGTATCAAAACATATCCGCCACCGAAGAAGATCATGCCGATGCGAAGGTAAGTCCAGGCAAGGGCCAACACCTAACTGTTTCCCCTCTTGTAGAAAGCGGCAAGAAAAGCCCACACTACAGCGGCTGTAAGAACAAGAGCAACATTCAGCTTTAAAAGCGCCGCAGCAACAAAAGCAGCAAGGGCCATAAGCCATCCGTTGATGCCCTTCACCTGTTTTTTGCCCATATCAAGGACAACGGCAAGTATAAGGGCTATAACCACAGGGTTTGTACCGGCAAGAGCCTTTTTAAGCAGATGCAGATGTTGAAAACGGAGGTAAAGCCAGGCAAGGATTGAAACAATGATAAATGAGGGGAGAAGAAAAGCTGCTGCAGCCAGAACTCCACCGGCAACACCACGAAGGCGGTAACCTACAAAGGTGCATGTATTGAGGGAAAACGGGCCAAGTATCTGCCCGAATGCCAGTCCATGAAGGAATTCTTCAGGGGTCACCCACTTCTTTTCCTTTACAACCATTCTCTCTGTAAGCGCAACTATGGCCATGCCTCCGCCAAAACCGGTGAGTCCCACCTTCATAAAAAGAATGAATATATCTGAAAGCGGAACCAGTCTGCCGGATGTATGGCTGTCGCTGGGCTCCATTACTTCAGGTGCTTCTCACGCAGGGCAACCTTGTTTATCTTTCCAACACTTGTCTTGTCTATGGCGTCAACCAGCTTAACCTTCAAAAGCACCACCTGCTTGTTGACAACCCCCTTGTCGGCGTACTGCTTCACATGGTGGGCAAGATCCTTCTCATGGATTAAAGAATCAGGCTTGGCAACCACAAGGGCAAGGGGTCTTTCCCCCCATTTTTCATCCGGTATGCCGATAACGGCAACTTCGGCCACGGCAGGATGGTGGGCGATGATATCCTCCAGCTCAAGCGATGAAACCCACTCCCCTGCA
>CAZXTZ010000242.1:0-4634 GCA_964643645.1 uncultured Geobacteraceae bacterium | reverse complement strand
ATGGCCGCAAAACTGGTCATAGAGCCGATCTTTGAAGCTGGCTTCTGCGACACCTCATACGGATTCAGACCGAAGAAATCAGCCCACGACGCAGTCAATGACGTAACTTACGCCATGAATACCGGCTACACCGAAGTCATTGACGCCGATCTTTCCAAATACTTCGACACCATTCCCCACGCCAACCTCATGGCAACGGTAGCCGAGCGCATCTGTGACGGCGAGATACTTCGCCTTATTCAGATGTGGCTCAAGGTTCCAATCATGGAAATGGACAAGGATGGAACGAAACGGAACATCGGCGGCGGTAAGGGCAACCGCAAAGGAACACCGCAAGGCGGGGTCATCTCACCGCTGTTATCCAACCTCTACCTGCACATACTGGACAGGATATGGGAGCGGAATAACCTGACACAGCGACTGGGAGCCCGTATCGTCAGATACGCTGATGATATTGTTTTGCTCTGCAAACGTGGTAAATCGGGCAGAGTCATGACAATCTTCCGGCAAATACTTGAGCGGCTGAAGCTTTCACTCAATGAGACAAAGAGGAAGATCGTCAATGCCCATAAAGAGAAGTTTGATTTCCTCGGATTCTCAATCCACATGGGAGAAAGCAGCAAGAGTGGAAAATTGTATCCCCATGTTCAGCCATCAAAGAAATCCTTGCAGGTGATCAAAGATCGTGTTGCCGCACTCACAAAGCGGGAGCGGACAGTAAAACCGCTTGAGTGGATAGTACAAGAAGTCAACGCCACCTTAAGGGGTTGGGTCGGGTACTTCCATTTCAAAAACTGTAGCAAGGTACTTACCCATTTAAAAGGGCATGTAGAAGAACGGATACGGACACATCTGCGTAAACGCCATAAAATCAAGGATAGGGGGACCGGATATGCGAAGTTTGGCAGTCAAGTTCTCTATGGTAAATACGGATTGTATAAAGTGCCGACAACAGCAGGCTGGAAGAAAGCGCATGCTTTGCAGTGAAGAACATCGGAAAGCCGTGTGCGGGAAAACCGCATGCACGGTTTGATGAGGGGGGGGCAGGGTAAAACCTGTTCCCTGATTTACCCATCTGTTGTGCAGATCAGGCAGACAGATGCCATTTCAGGACAGTTTCTGATCCCGTCACGTTGAGAACGGTACTTTTTGTACAGTTTCTTTCCTTCTTCGCGGTCAATCGGCAACGGCATGGAAAAACCTCCTCATCTTCTTGCAAGGATGCTCATGCAACTTTATTGCCGTTCGCCAGCCATAATTTGGCATGCCTGATGAATACTGTTGTCTACAGGCAGGATTCCATGGGTAAAAACAGATAACGAGGGAACAAAATGCACACAAATGAGGCAACGATGCCACACGCAACATCAGAAACAGCCCTCAAATACCTGGGAGCAAAACAGTATCAACTGAGTATGGAGGGACGGTTTGATCCGGGCTGGGTCTGCGGCTTGAGCCACGGGCTGGCAGAACGGCGGATCAGCATTATGCGGGTTGAGGCAGCACGGGCTATCGGCAGAAACTGGCAATCCCAGCTTGATCTGGACTTCAGCACTGCTCTGCAGGCGCCTGACGCGATTGATTATCTTGCACTCAGCAGATCACACGCTACGGTACAGGCGCTGGCTGAACCGGTCATACTGGATGATTATCAGCTTGAACCGTCAACCAGATATACAGGAAGTCTGTATGTTGAGGCCAGTGGCCCAGACCGGCTCGGGGTGCTGTCGTCTCTGCTCAACACCTTCACCCTGTTCTCGCTGTTCCCTGCTGAAATGCTGGTAGAGACGAAAAACAGGCGGATCTTTGACCGGTTCTGGCTGAAAGGGATGGGGGGGAGTGCCCCCTCGCGGGAAGCGGTTATGGCGTTACGTGAGCGGATGCTGGAATTTGCCAACTCGTGAACAGGGAGCAGCTGTAGTGCCGGCTGCCCCCTGTTTGCAACCAGATCATGCCTTTTTGACAAACCCGGACTTCAGTTGCATTGCACCAAAGCCCTCTATTTTGCAGTCAATGTCATGATCACCATCCACAATCCTGATGTTCTTTACCTTGGTTCCGACTTTAACTGATGATGACGCCCCTTTCACCTTCAGATCCTTGATCACGGTTACACTGTCGCCATCCTTCAGTTCGGTGCCGAAGGCATCCCGCACGACACGTTCGGCAGCTACTTCCTCTGCTGCTGTCTGTGCCCATTCGTGAGCGCATTCCGGGCAGACATAGTTGTCGCCATCTTCATAGGTGTAGCTGGAACTGCAGGCCGGGCATTCGGGTAGATCACTCATTGTGGTTTCCTTTGTACGGTTATTATGCTGGTGGGTTGTCTGTTCAGGTACCATGAACGGGAAGCAGCATCAATGTTCCTGCTATCTGGTCTCATTCACCCTTGAAGAAGAGCAGGCCTGGGAGTTTGGTTGTACCGGATAATATTCAGGTACCCCTGGCTAAGAATGCGGCAGGAATAATGGGCATTTTCTGTGTATGTCTTTAGCTTTCGTAAGGCACCTGTGTTGTCGCACAAGCCTCCTTTTTGTGATAGAAATTTCTTTCTCCGCCAGCGTTAGCCGTGCTATACACAATGCATTTTAATTACTCTCCCAACTCGTAATTTTCCTTGTTTTTTGGAGTACTCGATGGCCAGGGCTGATATTTTGTTGAGCATCGTAAAATCTGCTATCGGCAACGACAACCTGTCACTGCGTAAGGCTGTCGAGGCGTTGGCAGCGGATGAGCGCTCAAAAAACCATCGTATTCTGGCCGACCGTTTGATTGATCTTCTCTCTATTCAAGGTAATCAGGCCAACAAAACTACCCCATTCATACAAAATGGCACCAGGGATCTGGTATACGAGATAAATCCAGAAAAACGTTTCAGCGACCTTGTTCTTGAACAGGATGTGCTGGAGATATGCCGCGAGGTAGTCGAGGAACAGCATCGCGCCGAAGTATTGGGCTCGTACGGGCTGGAGCCGCGCCATCGTGTTCTGTTTGCCGGTCCGCCGGGCAATGGCAAGACAACTTTGGCCGAGGCATTCGCCTCCGAGCTGATGTATCCGTTTATCGTCGTTCGCTACGAGAATATCATCGGCAGCTATCTGGGAGAAACCGCCTCACGGTTGCAAAAGGTGTTTGAGGTGGCCCGTTCGAGGAAGTGCGTCATCTTTCTGGATGAATTTGAGACCTTGGGCAAGGAGCGTGGTGACACCCGTGAGACTGGCGAGATAAAGCGTGTGGTCAGTTCCCTGCTGTTGCAGATAGACCGGCTCCCCTCGCACACGGTTGTCATTACTGCCAGCAACCATCCAGAGTTGCTCGACCGGGCGGTCTGGCGGCGGTTTCAGGTCAAGGTGCAGTTGTCGCCCCCCACCAAAGAACAGCGTATCCGGTTCATACAAAATTTCGAGGAACGGACCGGTTTCAGCTTCAAAACGGCCTATAACACGTTGGCCGATAAGCTGGCCGGTATCAGTTTTTCCGAGATCGAGGAATTCTGTATCGACGTTCTGCGCCGCTGCATCCTGAACCATTCGCAGGACAACCCGAAGGAGATTATCAAGAGCCGGTTAAAGAACCGTGATCAGAGATTTATTTTGGGTAAACGTGAGGCAAATGATGCCGGATAAACCGTTGCTTCTTCTGCCTCGGTCAGCACCGCTACCGAGAACCAAACGCAAAATTTCGGTAGTAAGTCATTTGCGACATCCAAGCCGTGAAGACCAAGGAAGTCGGATCGGCCCACAACTTACCACCATGCTGGATGCCTTTGTCACCGATTCGCCGGAAAACACAAGCACTGAAAACATACTGGTTCTGGAAACAGCCGGACGACCTGAAAATTTCCGCACAGCGGTAGAAGCAATTCCCGGTCTGAATTGGCTTGCGGAAATAGATCAGGATGATATTGAAGCCGATGCCCGATTCTTTGAGCGTCCCCATATTGGGCCGAAGCTCTTTAAGGATCGGGTTTCTTCATTAAGCACCAGAGATTCCCGTGAAATCATTGCCGCCCTTATGGCAAGCAACGTCATCGATGAGAAGGGCATCCTGCAGGAATATATCACTTCAGATGCAATTCGAACGGCAATCCCGCAAGCGTACCAAAGCAATGCGGATGAATTTATACAGGCCATTGAAGACAAAAGGAATGCCCCTCTGGCAGGCAGGATGTACCTGAGTCTCAGCAGGCGTCAGGCGTTGCAGGAGATAAAAAACCTGTTCGATGCCTGGGAGCGGGGCGGGCGACTCAGGCATGGTGCCGGGGCTTGGGGCGAGATATTTTCTCACCTTCGCACGATCCGTTTTTGGAATGTTAAGGACAGGGTAACAGACACCGGAATTCTGGATTATTGGCGTGAGGAGGTTGAGTGCAAAAGAGGCACTTCTTCATTCATCGCCTTTGAAATCGAATTCTCATACGAAGAGAACGATCCCGGCAGGCGACAAAGGCAACAGCATGTGGAAGAGCTGGTGGCACGTGAAGAAGGCAGGGTTATTGCCGTATGTGATCTAAAAGAGATCCACTTCCACGCCATCAAGGTTGAACTCCCTGTCGCAAATATCGAACGGGTACTGGGCGAGGATTACAGCGCCCTGTTTCAAGACGGCGGCATCCTTTTCTTTCGTCCTTCTCC
>CAZXTZ010000241.1:844-4638 GCA_964643645.1 uncultured Geobacteraceae bacterium | reverse complement strand
TGCTGATGTTGTCATTGGTGACCACTGTGGAGGGGGATGTAACCCATATCGGCGGCCGCAGCACCACAGTGGTCACCAATGACAACATCAGCATCATCGTGCCCAACTCCAATGTTATTACTGAAAATGTGATCAACTGGAGCCACAACGACCGCAAGGTGCGGTTCAAGATTCCGGTCACCGTGGCCTACGGTACTGATATCGAGCTGCTGGAGCGGCTGCTGCTGCAGGTGGCGGTTGACTGTCCTGATGTGCTCCAGGAACCGCCACCCGGCACCCGCCTGATGGCGTTTGGTGATTATGGCCTGCAGTATGAACTGCGTGTCTGGAGTACTACTCTGATCCACCGCAAGGGGGTGCTGATCAGCAAACTGAACCGGGGCATCTACACAACCTTCCGCAAGGAGGGAATCGAGATTCCCTACCCACGCTATGACCTGTGCATGCGGAGTGATGGCAAGGAAACGGCAGCAGAAAGTAAACATATGGGGGATGAGTATAATAACCGGCCGTAACCAGCCAACATTACGAGGTTTGCCTGTGGCCGCCTCGGTGTTGGTGGTGGATCTGGATAAATGGCTGCGTAAAAAACAACGTCATTGAGTAATCAGGACAAGAGCAGATCATTTGAGACGAGGTGAAAAACTATGACAACAGGACGCCTGATCGTAATAAACAGCAGGAGGTATTTATATTGCAAGGGTTGCTATGGATATTCTAATAGGCCAGCTTCACACAACTTGTCAGCCGCAAGATAGAGACTAAAACATGACCTTTGATATGCTTGTTCCACTTGCTGCCGTTTTTGCAGGCCTTATCCTGCTGGTCTGGAGTGCGGACCGCTTTATTGAGGGAGCTGTAGCAACGGCCCGTTATTTCGGTATGCCGCCACTGTTGATAGGCATGGTGATTGTGGGGTTTGGTACATCTGCTCCGGAAATGGTTGTTTCAGTACTTGCCTCATTGCAGGGAAATCCAGGCATTGCGCTGGGTAATGCATATGGCTCAAATATCGCCAATATTGCACTGATACTTGGCCTTACAGCACTGATAAGTCCCATATCGGTACACTCCCGGATACTGCGTAAAGAGCTGCCGGTATTAATGCTGGTTACTCTGGTGGCCATGCTGATGATGCATGACCTCCGCTTGAGTAGGGTTGATGGATGGATTCACCTTGGGCTGTTTGCCGCTTTAATGGGCTGGAGCATTTGGGAGGGTTTGCGACAGCGGGGCGATGTTCTGGGGGAAGAGACGGAAGAGGAGCTGGAGCAGCACCCGATGCCCCTCAACCTGGCGTTTTTCTGGCTGGCAGCAGGGCTTTTACTGATGATTGCAAGTTCTCGGCTGCTGGTCTGGGGATCAGTTGCAATTGCCCGTCTGCTGGGGGTGAGCGACCTTATCATCGGGCTGACCATTCTGGCTGTTGGGACATCACTGCCTGAACTGGCATCTTCTATTATTGCGGTGCGAAAGAATGAACATGATATCGCTCTGGGTAACGTCATAGGCTCAAATATGTTCAACACCCTTGCGGTTGTGGGGATTGCCGGGACGATACATCCGCTGGATTTTGACCGGTCTGTATTTTTAAGGGACATGCTTGTTATGGGGGTCTTAACCCTCGCCCTGTTCTTCTTCAGTTACGGTTTCCGGGGGCCGGGCAGGCTTAATCGCCTTGAAGGGGGGTTGCTGCTGGCCTGCTATATCGGTTATACCGCTTACCTGATGACAACCGTGTTTGGAAAACTGTAGTCCATACAACAGGAGATAAGGAACAAAAACCATGAAAAACAGCCTTGATCTCGGATTGATAGGAAACGGTGCCATAGGCGCTCTGATAGATGAACAGGCAGAGATAGTATGGTGCTGTATGCCTCGTTTTGATGCTGATCCGGTGTTCTGCTCCCTGCTTAAGGAGCATAACGATCAGGACGGTTTCGGATACTGCGTCATAGAACTGCTCGAACAGATAGCGACGGAACAGCATTACCTGCCCAACACGGCTGTTCTGGTGACGCGGATGACTGATGCCTCAGGAGGCGCCATAGAGATTACCGATTTTGCCCCCCGCTTCCGTCAGTTTGGACGGATGTTCACACCTGTTATGCTTATCCGACAGATTAAAAGGATATGCGGCAGTCCCCGCATCAGGCTTGTCATACGTCCGGCTTCCGACTACGGCCGGGAGCGTTCTCCTGTAACCTACGGCAGCCATCATATCCGCTATCCATCCTCCGGCTGGACCATGAGACTGACCACCGATGCTTCGGTCACCATGCTTATGCAGGAAAAACCGTTCTTTCTGGATGACAGCATCTCACTCATATTCGGAGCTGACGAGACCATACCGGATGCCATATCAGACCTTTCCCGGAGGTTCCTTGATGAAACCGTTGACTACTGGCATGAATGGGTGCGGGATCTAGGGATACCTTTTGAGTGGCAGGACGAGGTTATCCGGGCCGCAATTACACTGAAGCTGAACAGTTATGACGATACCGGAGCAATTATAGCAGCCATGACCACCTCAATACCTGAGGCCGCCAACACTGTGCGCAACTGGGATTACCGCTATTGCTGGCTGAGGGACTCCTATTTTGTTGTAAATGCCCTTAACCGCCTGGGCGCCACCAAAACCATGGAAAGATATCTTGGCTATCTTGCAAACATTTCCGCAAGCGCACCCGGGGGCAGACTTCAGCCTGTCTATTCAATTGACGGCACAGCGCGCCTTGAGGAGCAGATTGTTGACACCCTCCCCGGCTACCGTAACATGGGACCGGTACGTCGTGGCAATCAGGCCTTTGAACAGGTGCAGCACGATGTTTACGGCTCGGCCATACTGGCAGTAACCCACATATTTTTTGACCGCCGACTTCTGCGCTCCGGCGATACAGCTCTGTTCCACCGCCTTGAGGGGCTTGGGGAAACCGCCCTTCAGGTTTACGACAAACCGGATGCCGGCCTCTGGGAGCTTCGTGGCTCTGCAAGGGTACACACCTTTTCCAGTGTCATGTGTTGGGCAGCCTGTGACCGTCTGGCTTTGATAGCCCAGCGTCTGGGACTTGATGACCGGGCAATCTTCTGGCGCTCGAACGCAGACCGCATGTATACCGAGATTTACAGCAGGGCATGGAACGAGCAGAAACAAGCCTTCACAGCTTCCTTTGAAGGAGATTCGATGGATGCAAGCCTGCTTCTGCTGCACGATGTAGGCTTTCTTTCTGCCGATGACCCCTGCTTTGCATCCACCGTTGCGGCTATTGAGAAAGAACTTAAACGGGGAGACTATATCTACCGTTATGTTGAGGCAGATGACTTTGGAGAGCCTGAAAACGCTTTCATAGTCTGCACCTTCTGGTATATCCATGCACTTGCGGCTCTGGGCCGGCTGGAAGAGGCCAGGGCGCATTTTGAGAACCTTCTGAAAAAGCGCAACCGTCTTGGGCTTCTGGCAGAGCATATTGACCCGAGGACCGGTGAACAGTGGGGGAATTTCGTACAGACATACAGCATGGTGGGGTTGATAAATTCAGCCATAAGGCTGAGTAAAAGGTGGGATTCGGCGTTTTAGTGCAGTATATAATTTCGGATATCCAGCAAAGTTGGCGGTTAAATACAGGAAGTTGGCAGTCAATCAAAATTATTTACATGTAATTACAATGAGTTATCGGCAGATTAGCTTCCCAGATAGGCCGCCACTACTTTTTCATTTTTTTCCAGTTCCGATGGGATCCCTTCAACTGCAATCCGACCCCGCTCCATAACGTAGGCGTAATCTGCCACCTCCA
>CAZXTZ010000241.1:0-834 GCA_964643645.1 uncultured Geobacteraceae bacterium | reverse complement strand
CAGCGCACGCTTGGCAGATTGCTCCACCAGCAGCAGGGTTATGCCGGATGCCTTCAGCCGTCGGATAATCTCAAACACCTCATCCACAATCACCGGGGCCAGCCCCATGGACGGTTCATCCAGCAGCACCACTTTCGGATTGGCCATCAAAGCCCTTCCAATTGCGAGCATCTGCTGCTCTCCGCCGGAGAGGGTGCCCGAAGCCTGCTTGTAGCGTTCCTTCAGACGGGGGAACAGTTCGTAGACCTTGTCCAGATCATTGGCAGCTTTGGAGCGGAATCCGAAGAAACGGGGCAGCCGGGTAAAAGCCCCCAGCAACAGATTGTCCTCAACCGAAAGCGGCCCGAAAACCTTGCGCCCCTCAGGAGAGTGGGCCAGGCCGAGATGGGCAATTTTCGATGGTTCAAGCCCCTGCACCGGTTTGCCATCAAGGATGATCTCACCTCTGGTCGGCTTCAGGCTGCCGGAAATAGTCCGCATGGTAGTGGTCTTGCCAGCGCCGTTAGGACCTATCAGGGTAACCAGTGTTCCTTTTTTTACCCGCAGCGAGGTTCCCATCAGAACCTCACTCATGCCGTATCCGGCGTGGAGATTATCAACAACAAGCATAGACGTTATCCTCTCCTGTTCAGGCCGGAACCGGCAGCGGCGTTACCATACAGTCAGTAGCATGGGAAACCGGATCGCTTCCCTTCCCTAGATATGCTTCGATAACCAGCGGATTCCGCTTGATCTCATCCGGCAGGCCCTCAGCAATCACTTTGCCGCCATCCAGTACGGTCACGGTATCGCACAGTTCCGCCACCACATCCATATGGTGTTCAATCAAAATGA
>CAZXTZ010000240.1:0-4658 GCA_964643645.1 uncultured Geobacteraceae bacterium | reverse complement strand
TTTTTGTCAATGTCAATCGCCTTGGTCAGGGCAAGGCGTTTTGCGTCAACATCGTTTTCAGAAGAAAGCAGACTGAACTCCTTGTTTGCCATATCAGCCTCGGACTCGACAATATCATTGGCAGCCATCCGGCCTGCTGCAATCAGTTCCCGGTTTGTCTCAATCAACTCTTTGCTGCGCTGTAATGATGTTTTGGCAATTTCAAGGGTTTTAATTGCCTGAACATAGTCCCTATAGCTCTTTACCACTGAGTTCAGTGTATCCATGATGGCTGTTTTGAGGGAAAGGATATTGCCCTGCTCATCTAGGCGAGCCTCTCTCACCGATGCCATTGTTACATCTACCCCCCCGCCTTTAAGCAGAGGCTGGGTAAGGTGAACACCCCATCCGTAGCTACGTGTGGGGCTGGTCTGCTCGGTAATTATAAGACTATCAACTTGTGTAAAGTCTATGGTGCCCCCGGTGGGCAGAAGCTGTCTGAGAGTGAGGTCTGCGCTGGGGGTTGCTGATACCTTGGACTGGCTACTGGTTCCAGTGGTATTGGAGGATAGAGCTCCCAGTGGCAACGTGTTACCGCTGCTACCTATTTTGGGGGTTATGGAGAGTGTAGGGAGGACGAATTTTTCTTCTGCTATCCGCAGGTAGTACTTTTGAGAAACCCGATCAAGGTAGGCATTTTTTATAGTGCGGTTTTCTTTAAGGGCAAGAGCTATACAGTCATCAATAGTTACAGGCGGGGATGCCGGAACGGGTTGAGGCAGAATTATGCAAAAGGCAAACAATGAAAGAATAAAGGTTTTACGGCCCACCATGTTTTTCCCAACTGTTTCTGCTTGTATTCAAATCAATAAATTTCAAAATTTATAACATGCTTGCTAAAAGATGAAAACAGGCTAAATCCGGCTGCATATTTTTTGATCTGCTGAGTGATTAATAATTACCACTACATTTAAAGCACACAATCCATACATTTTATGTATGTTCTCTTGCCTTAATTCAAGTTGTGGCAGAATATTTTTTAGAATTATATACAGCGTTATCAAGTAATTGCAGCTAGCAACAGACTTTGGCACCCCGCCTGCTAATACAGAATCAACAAAGCTGACAAGGAGGATGTCATGAAATCACTGGTTTTGAGAATGGTAGTAGCAACTGCTCCGCTTATTATACTGGTTGTAAGCGTTACCCTGGCAGAGATGATAAGTAACCACCACGGCAGGCGCATATTGAAAAAACTTGCAAGTGGCGCCCTCCATGGCCTGTGGCATGGGCCGATGTTCAGATAACTGGCCATGTTTCCGCTGTACTCGCTATTTGAAGGAAATCTGGTATATATCTATTCAACAACAACATCAAAAGGATCAACCATGCCAAAGCTTCCAAAAGGTCTTACAGCGCTCAACACAACCCAGTTTCTGGGCGCAATGAACGACAATATCCTCAAGCTATTGATTATATTCTATCTGATTCATATCCAGGGCTCGGAGCGGGCCGGTATAATCACCGCCATTGCAGGCGCAGCATTCGCCCTGCCTTTCCTTATATTCTCAGCCCCTGCCGGGTGCCTTGCTGATCGGTTCAGCAAGGCTCGTGTCAGCGTATGGGTAAAGGTTCTGGAACTGCTGGTGACAGCCCTTGCTGTTACAGCCTTCATGCTGGGTAACGAGTGGCTGCTTTACCTTGTGGTCTTCCTCATGGCAACACACAGCGCCTTCTTTGCCCCGGCAAAGTACGGACTTATACCGGAGCTGGCACACAGGGAGGAGCTTTCAAAGGCAAATGGTCTGATTGAATCATTCACATTTCTGGCCATAATCTTCGGCACCACCCTTGCCCCACTTCTAACAAAGGCAACTGCCGGAAATTTCTGGCTGGCCGCATGTTTCTGCCTTGTAATAGCCATAATCGGTCTTCTTGCCTCCATGCAGATACCCAAGGTGGCTCCAGCCGCGCCGGAGCGCAGCATCCGCCTGTTTCCATCTGAAATTTTCCGCACACTGAAGCGTATTGCACACGATCGCTGGCTGATGCTGGCCATTACCGGATTTGCCTGGTTTATGCTGGTGGGTGCATTTACACAGCTTAACCTGATCGGTTACGGCATTCAGCACCTGGGGCTGTCTGCCGATAACAGCAGCTATCTGTTCCTTGCATCAGCATTCGGTATTGCAGGGGGCTCGCTTCTTGCGGCAAGGCTTTCGGGCCGCGATGTAGAGTTTGGCATCGTCCCGCTGGGGGCAATTGGCCTTACGATCGCTCCCGTGCTTCTTCACAGCGCACCTGCCAACATCTACGCAGTTCTGGCCATCATCATGCTTTTCGGCTTATCAGCCGGACTTTTCTCCCTGCCTCTCCAGACTTTTGTACAGCTCAGGGCAGAGCCTTCCATGCGTGGCGAGGTGCTGGCCGCATCAAGCTTTGTGAACTGGGTTGGCATACTTACGGCAGCGGGTCTTACTTTTTTATTCAGCGGGCCAATGAAGCTGACCGCAGCCCAGGGTTTCAGCATCATGGGTGTGGTCACACTGCTCCTTACTTTGCTGACCATTCGATACCTGCCTGATTTTCTTCTGCGTTTCGTGGCCCTTGCCGTAATGAACATCCTCTACCGGATACGGGTGGATGGAAAGGAAAACGTGCCTGTTGAGGGTCCTGCCCTGCTGGTTGCCAACCATGTCTCATGGATAGATGCCCTGTTGCTGATAGCTACCCAGACCCGCCGCATCCGCTTTGTGATGGAGCGGAGCATATACGACACACCGGCCCTTAATCCGCTCTTCAGGCTGATGGGGGTGATACCGGTATCATCAAAGGATGGTGTTTCAGGTTTCAAGGAGTTCCTCCGCGCTACACGGCAGGTGCTGGATGAGGGGTATATGGTCTGCATATTCGCCGAGGGGCAGATAACCCGTCACGGCAGCCTTAACGCCTTCCGCCCCGGATTCGGCCGGATAGCCCAGGCGGCAAATGTGCCGATAATACCAGTCTATATTGGCGGAGCATGGGGCAACATCTTCAGCTATGCCCGTAACCGCCGGATATTCTTTGGGCGCTACCCGATGCACATACTGTTCGGCAGGCAGATACCGCCAGATCAACCAGGCAGAGTGCGTACTGCGGTTATGGAACTGTCTGTCCGATATTTTGAGGCACGCAAGGATCAACGCCTCCCACTTGCCCAGGCATTTGTCCGCACAGCAAGAAGCAACTGGGGCCACCCTGCGGTTAATGACACAACCGGCAAAAGCGCAACTTACGGCCAGCTTCTCACCGGATCCATACTGGTGAAGGAACGGCTGCAGCCGCTTTTGAGCGGAACAAATATCGGTATCCTGCTGCCGCCTTCAGTTGCCGGTTTTACAGCCAATATTGCCATTACCCAAATGGGAAAGGCGCCGGTTAACCTGAACTACACAGCATCAAGAGATGCTTTTGCATCGGCCCTTGAACAGGCAGCCATAACCTGCGTGGTGACATCAAAGAAGGTGCTGGAGCGGATGCCTGACCTGCCGATGCCGGAGAAGATAATCCTGCTGGAGGAGGTGATGGCCGGACTGGGAAGCCTTGAAAAGCTGAAAGCGCTGCTGGCCGCCCGCATAGCTCCTGCCCCTGCAATATGCGAAAAATGTCCTGCGCCGGACGATACCGCCACCATCATATTCTCATCCGGCAGCACCGGCACACCCAAGGGGGTCATGCTCTCTCACCACAACATCCTTTCCAACATCGAATCGCTGCGAGCCGTGTTCCAGCCTGAACAGAACGACCGCGTTGCCGCAGTATTGCCGCTGTTCCACTCCCTGGGCTTCACCGGCACCCTCTGGCTGCCGCTTCTCTCCGGTTTTTCATCAGCATGCCACTCAAACCCGCTGGAGGCGACACAGGTAGTCAAACTTGTGCGTAATGAAAAGGCCACCATACTGATAGCCACCCCCACTTTCCTGTCCGCATACCTGCGCAAGGCCGACAGGGAGGATTTTAAATCGCTTCGCCTTGTGATAACAGGAGCTGAAAAACTCAAAAATGACCTGGCATCGGCTTTTTATGAGAAGTTCGGACTGCGCCCACTTGAAGGTTACGGCGCAACCGAGCTGTCACCGGTTATCTCCCTCAACATACCGGATGTTGAGATAGGCGGTGTCAGGCAGAAGGGACAGCTTCCCGGCAGTGTGGGCAGGCCGATCCCCGGTGTGGCAGTACGGATCAGTGACCCGGAAAACGGGGAACTGCTGGCAGATGGAAAGCCGGGCCTGATTGAAGTGGCCGGCCCTAACCTGATGACCGGCTACCTGGGCAAACCGGAGGAGACCGCCAGGGTAATCCGCAACGGCTGGTACAACACCGGCGACATCGGCTACATCAACGATGAAGGCTTTGTGGTGATTACCGACCGTCTGGCCCGCTTCAGCAAGATCGGCGGCGAGATGATCCCCCACGGTGCGGTGGAAGAGCGGCTGCTGGCAGCCCTTGAAAGCACAGACCCGATACTTGCGGTAACGGCTGTGCCGGATGAAAAAAAGGGGGAGCGGATTGCGGTGGTCTATGATCAGTCACAGCTGGATGATTCGCGGATTAAACAGGCTATTGAAAAGGCAGAACTGCCCAACCTCTGGAAACCGTCCCTGCTGGTGGCAGCGGAGGCCATACCGATGCTGGGT
>CAZXTZ010000239.1:0-4659 GCA_964643645.1 uncultured Geobacteraceae bacterium | reverse complement strand
ATTTATCATTAGATCAAGCGGCCTGAAAGTCCATTTCCGACTGAGGCAAGACAATCCTCACATTCTTGTTCGTTGGAAAAAGGAGCAGATATCCGATTTTAATGCTCTGCATTTAATAGAGATATGCAGCAATATATCAACCGTTATGTCAGTAGCAAGTATAAATATCCGGTTTTTTGCAGCATACCAATAACAAGGCATTCCGGTATGTTTCACGACTGCCTTGCAACGTGGAGCATTTATCCTGTATAAACTTCCGATGAAGATTTGTTCAATAGCCAGCGGCAGTAAAGGCAACTGTCTCTATATAAGAACCGGGGATACAAGCCTTCTGGTGGATGCCGGACTTTCCTTGCGGGAGATATCATCCAGACTTTCAGTTTCGGGAATAGACCCAGCTTCAATCGATGCCGTACTGTTGACCCACGAGCACACAGACCATATAAGAAGCGCAGGAGTTTTTGCCAGAAAGCACAAGGTTCCTGTTATTGCAAGCTATGCAACACGACAGGCTGCCGCAAGCTTTCTTGAAAAGGCAGAACTCCTTGAATTTGAATCCGGATATTCATTTACCTTCAGGGACCTTATTATTGACCCTTTTCCTGTTACTCACGACTGCTCTGACCCGGTAGGTTTTATAGTAGAGTCTCCTGAAGGCCGATTCGGCACTGCAACCGATCTGGGTATTGTGACCAGACTGGTTCAGGAAAAACTGAAAAACTGTCGTGCAATCAACCTTGAGTCAAACCATGATCCGGAGATGCTGCAAAACGGTCCATACCCCTGGCACCTGAAACAGCGAATCAAATCGCGGCATGGACACCTGTCAAACCAGGAGTCGCTTGAACTGCTGCATGAACTGGCCCACGAAGGGCTTGAAGCGCTGGTTATGGCGCACCTCTCTGAAACCAACAACCATCCGGACAAGGTTGTAGAAACGACCAGATCTTTTCTTAAAGACCAGAACCGCTGTTCTCCAAGAATTGTTATTGGCGAACAGCACAAGGCAGGACCGTTAATAGAAATCTAGATGTTTGCCCCCATATAACAGACAGTATTCAAACAGTTCCGGCTTGGTGCCGCTAAAGTTACCAAATGGATAAACAGAGAGAAATAATATCCAGAATGACAGTAGAGCAGAAACTGAAGGCATCCATGTCGCTGTTCCATTCTGCCTGGCAGCTCAAATATTCGGCAATTCGGCAATTCCATCCGGAACTTACCGATACCGAGGTAAGGCAAAAAGTGAAGGAGGCATTTCTGTATGCTCGCACCTGATCTTTATATGGTTTTCCTTGAGCGCCTTGAAAAGGCCGGGGAATGCTTGAAATATCCCGTGAACTGATTTCAATGGAAAAGCTTGATAAACTGATTTCTCAACAGGGGCTGAATGAAGTATGGAATTTGTCAGCCTCTGAAAACTTAAGGAGCTGAAAGCATGATTCCACGTTACACACGCCCCGACATGGCAAAAATATGGGAGCCGGAAAACCGCTTCCGCATCTGGCTTGAGATTGAAACCCTGGCCTGCGAGGCCCAGGCAGAGCTGGGGGTAATCCCCAAAGAGGTTGTGCCTGTAATCCGTGAAAAGGGAAACTTTAACATTGAGCGGATAGATGCCATTGAGCTTGAGGTAAAGCATGATGTGATCGCCTTCCTGACTTCAGTTGCAGAATTTGTCGGACCAGAGGCACGTTTCATTCATCAGGGAATGACCTCTTCCGATGTTCTGGACACCTGCCTATCTGTACAGATGGTACAGGCTGCCGATGAACTTCTGGCAGACATTGATATGCTGCTCGAATCAATCAAGCTGAGGGCATTTGAACACAAGGACACAGTCTGTATGGGGCGTTCCCACGGCATCCATGCCGAGCCGGTTACATTCGGCCTCAAACTGGCATCTTTCTACGCAGAGATGGATCGCAACCGCACCCGTCTGCGGGCTGCCCGCGAGAACATAGCCACCGGAGCAATCTCCGGCGCGGTAGGTACATTTGCCAATATCAATCCGTTTGTAGAAGAATATGTCTGCGAAAAGATGGGATTGAAACCTGAGCCGGTCTCCACGCAGGTAATTCCCCGAGACCGCCACGCAGAGTATTTCTGCGTTCTTGCAATCATCGCCTCCTCCATGGAGCGGATCGCCATCGAAGTCCGTCATCTGCAACGCACCGAGGTGCTGGAAGCAGAAGAGCAGTTCACCAAGGGGCAGAAGGGCTCTTCAGCCATGCCCCACAAGCGGAACCCCATACTTTCAGAAAACCTTACCGGCCAGGCACGCTACGTCCGCGCCCAGTGCATACCTGCCCTTGAGAATGTAGCGCTCTGGCATGAACGGGATATCTCCCACTCATCGGTTGAACGCTACATCGGCCCGGATGCAACCGTGGCTCTGGACTTTTCCCTGCGCCGCCTGAACGGCCTGATCAAGAACCTGGTGGTCTATCCCCAGAACATGCTCAGGAACCTGAACCAGATGAAGGGGCTTGTATTCTCACAGAAGATACTGCTGGACCTGACCCAGTCCGGTGTCTCACGGGAAGATTCCTACCGCCTGGTACAGAAAAATGCCATGAAGGTATGGGAGGAAGGCAAGGATTTCCAGACCGAACTGCTGGCTGATCCGGAAGTGGCAGGTGCGTTGGGAGAAACAAAAATCCGTGAATCATTTGATCTCAACTATCACTTAAAGCATGTGGATACAATCTTCAAGCGGGTGTTTGGTGAATAATCTTTTTTTGCTCATAAGCGAAACTTTTACAGCTGCCAATACGGATTTAACTCCTGTGTTCTGGGCAAAGAAACTGCTTTTTGCTACCATTGTCTTTGCAGTCTTCTGGCTCTCTTCTCAGGCCCTCTGCTATATAATCAACAGATGGGGCGCTAAGGTCACATCATTTACATCAACAGAACTTGATGACAGGATACTCAAGCGTATCACCCCTTCTATTTCACTGTTTCTTACCTTTCTGGGAATTTATCTGGCCTTCAGAACGCTTCCCCTTAACGAAAAACTGTTCCGTTTGCTTTCAGGTTCTCTATTTATCACCAATGTAATCATTGTCTGCATTCTTCTCTATCGGATTCTCCATGAAGCACTTGACTGGTACTCTGAACGTCAGCAAGAGTTTGAAGGAACTGCAGTGCCCCGTCAGATGTCCCCGATTATTGAGAAAATCGCCATGCTCTTCATCATCGGGGGAGCTTTGATGGTGGTACTGAAACATTTTAACTATGATATACTGTCTCTTGTTACTGCTCTGGGGATAGGTTCTCTGGCAATCGGTATGGCAGCAAAGGATAGTCTGGCCCATGTCATATCAGGTTTCACGCTGATGCTGGATCGCCCGTTCAGGATTGGAGACCGCATTCAGCTTGCAAGCGGACAGGTGGGAGATGTACAGGATATCGGTCTGCGCAGTACGAAGATCAAGACTCTGGACAACCAGCTGTTGATTATTCCAAACTCTGATCTTTGCAATACCCTGCTTACCAATCAGGCCTTTCCGGATCAGCGGATAAAGGGAAGGATCAATGTAGGAGTGAGCTATGGGAGCGATGCGGCGCAGGTGAAAGCGTTGCTGGTTGCCATAGCGCTTGAAGTTGAGGATGTGCTGAAAGATCCTGCACCGGAGGCGTTCTTTGCTTCTTTTGGGGATTCGGCTCTGAATATGTCAGTTTTTTTCTGGGTAGAAGAGTACGGCAGGCTCTTTGCCACCACCGACAAAATAAACACACTGATACTTGAGCGATTTCGTGAAAACGGCATTGAGATTCCGTTCCCAGTCAGAACAATTCAGATGCAACCGCAACGAAATCCTGCCAAATAATCAATTCATCACAGGAACTTATACATGCCAAGCAGAATTGAAGTAGCCCTTAAAGACGGAGTTCGTGATTCCCGCGGAGAGCGGATAAAGCGCGAGATTGAACATTTTCTGCACTTAAGCGTTCAGCAGGTGCGTACTCTTGACGTTTTTACTGTGGATGCAGACCTGTCACGCGCCGAGCTGGAGGCTGCTGCCTCCGGCCCTTTCTGCGATCCGGTCATCCAGAGTTGGAGTATTGATCTGCCCCAGGCCCTGGGCTTTGACTGGGCCGTTGAGGTCGGCTTCAGACCTGGAGTTACGGACAACGTGGGCCGGACAGCCGGTGAAGCGGTTTCTTACCTGATCCAACGCCCTCTAGCAGAGAGCGAGGCGGTCTATTCTTCGGTTCAGTACCTGTTCTCCGGCCAGTTGACTGCCGAGCAGGTGGAGAAGATCGCCACCGGCCTGCTCTGCAACACTCTGATACAGCGTTACAGTGTCATGTCTGCTGCTGACTTCATGGCCAAGCGCGGTTTCCCGGTCAGTGTCCCCAAGGTTACCGGCGAGACCAAAGGCCAGGTGCGGGAGATTGATCTGGAAGTATCGGACGAGGAGCTGCTGCGGATCAGCAAGGATGGTGTGCTGGCCCTGACACTGGAGGAGATGAAGATCATCCAGGCCCACTATCGTGATCCAAAGGTGCTGGCAGAGCGTTCAAAGCAGGGGCTGGGCGCAAAGCCAACCGATGTGGAACTGGAGTGTCTTGCCCAGACCTGGTCAGAGCACTGCAAGCACAAGATCTTTGCCGGTACCGTGCAGTACGAAGATGAAAACGGCACCAAGCAGG
>CAZXTZ010000238.1:0-4703 GCA_964643645.1 uncultured Geobacteraceae bacterium | reverse complement strand
TCCCTGCCGCTCTCCATAGTGGGGATGGCTGTGATGCTCAGAATAACGGGAGATACCATTAACATCATGTCTCTTATCGGACTTATCATGCTGATGGGGCTTGTGACAAAAAATGCCATACTTCTCGTTGACTATGCAAAGGTCTTGCGAAAGCGGGACGGAAAATCGAGAGCCGAGGCTGTGATAGAGGCGGGCCGTACAAGGCTGCGCCCCATAGTGATGACCACACTTGCAATGATATTCGGAATGCTTCCGCTGTTTCTCGGACTGGGGGCAGGGGGAGAGGGGCGTGCTCCAATGGCCCGGGCCGTAGTCGGGGGGCTTATCACATCTTCCGTTCTTACACTTGTGGTTGTGCCGGTTATGTACACATACCTGGATGATTTTGCCAACTGGCTGAAGAGGAAGTGGAAGGGGGAGCATGCAGGCTGATGCCCCGACTGTTCTTCTAGACTCATTATCCAATGAGCGGTTCAGCCGTTCCTGGCGCTTTTCCGGCTATATGGGAACTCTTTCAGCCATTTTGCCGGAGCAGGTGCTTCCAGTTCTGCAAGGGGCGGAGGATGCCAGAAAAAAAGGATTGTACGCAGCCGGATTTGTGGCCTACGAAGCTGCAGCATCCATTAACAGCAGCCTTCCCTCTTTACCACCGATTGACCGGCTTCCTCTGGCATGGTTCGCAATATTCAGAGAGCGTCGGGAGGTGGAGGCAGGGGAGGGATTGCCGGAGCCTTTGCCTGAAATGCCCCGGCTGTTGCCATGCTGCAGCCCTTCTGCCCATGCCGTTGCATTTTCACAAATTCATGATGCAATAGAGAAGGGCGAGACTTATCAGATAAATCATACCTTCCGGATGAAGGGGGATTTCAGGGGAGATCCGCTTGCTCTTTACTCAAGCCTCCTGAGATCCCAGCGACCGGCTTTTGGCGCATATATTGACATGGGACGGTATCTGCTTATATCGGCCTCTCCGGAGCTGTTTTTTTCAATTGACAATGCACAGATAACTGCAAGGCCCATGAAGGGGACTGCCCCAAGGGGGCGTTTTCCTGAAGAGGACAGGGCTTATGCTGATGCCTTGATGCATTCTGAAAAGGAGCGGGCCGAGAACCTTATGATAGTGGATCTGCTCCGTAACGACCTGGGGCAGGTTGCAAAGACCGGCACAGTTAGAACAGAATCCATGTTTCAACTGGAGAACTATCCGACAGTCCATCAAATGACATCTACAATAACCGCTGAACTGAGGGAAGGTGTGACGATTCCGGAAGTATTTGCGGCCCTGTTCCCCTGCGGCTCTGTGACAGGTGCGCCGAAACGTAGCAGCATGGAGATTATTGCCGGTATCGAGGGTGCGCCGAGAGGGGCTTACTGTGGAGCTATCGGCTGCATGGCCCCTGAGGCTGAAACGCAGTTCTCTGTCGCCATCCGAACCATGTTGTATGACCGTTTCAACGGCAATTTTCAAATGGGTGTCGGTAGTGGAATCACCTGGAGCTCAAACCCTGCTGCCGAGTATGCTGAATGTATTGAAAAAGCAAAGTTTACTGCTTTGGGGCCCCTGCCGCCGCTTCTGGAGTCCATACTGCTGGACAACGGATCATATCCCTTTCTGGAAAGGCACCTGAAGAGGCTTGAGTGGTCTGCATCAAGGCTTGGGCATATCTATAGCAGGGATGCAGTAATCAAGGCGCTGGACGATGTTTCAGCAACATCTGCAGGCAGTCATAAGGTGAGGCTTGTCCTCTCCCCAGATGGAGAGGTGTCAGTTGACTGTTCCATGCTGTCTGAGGAATCTCAACCAATTCTTTTGGGCATCTCTTCTGTGCCGGTCAATCCGGATGAACTTTTATTGTATATGAAGACAACTAAAAGGGATATTTACGAATCTGCCAGAATGGAAGACCCTGAAGCCGACGAGGTGCTGATGGTTAATGCCAGGGGGGAGCTGACAGAGGGAACGTACAACAATATTGTGCTGAAGCTTGATGGCTGTTTTGTTACTCCCAGACTTTCATGCGGTCTCCTTCCGGGGGTAATGCGCTCCATTCTTCTCGATGAAGGAAAAATATCAGAGCATCTGCTGTACCCTGCAGACCTTGAAAGAGCAGAGGAAATATGGCTGATAAACTCGGTACGCGGCTGGCGGCCTGCCAGGATCAGGTGAATGCCAACGGAAAGGGTATTATAAACATGAAGTTGAAAAGAATTTTACTCATCATTTTAATCTCTTTTGGTTTTGAGTCTGATCTGCGGGCCGACACCATGCTGCTTACCCTTGATGAGTGCCTGAAAATAGCCTCTGAAAAGAACAGGGATATCCTGAAAGCCCGTGAATACGCCAATCTTGTGCAAGGTCGCTATATTGAGGAACGGGCGGCCGCACTCCCCCATCTTTCTCTGGATGGTGGTTTCAGTTACTCCAAGGATAACAGCATGAAGGCGTTGTATGGTGAGGCTAACGTGCAGTCCAGCAGAACCGCCGACATTACAGTGACTCAGACGGTATTTACATGGGGCAAGCTGAGCGCCGCGATCCGTGCTGCAGAGGTTGGACTAAAAACAGCGGATCAGCAGCTCAGGATTTACCGTCAGGCCGCATTCCGTGATGTATCCATTGCTTTCTACGATGTTTTGCTTGCAAAAGAACTGCACAGGCTTGCAGAGGAGAATCTGGCACAGAAGCTGAGGCATCAGGATGAGGCAAAACGGAAGTTTAATGCGGGTGTTGCAACAGATTACGACGTACTTGCAGCAGACGTAGAAGTTGAGAACGCAAGGCCAGAGGTTATAAAGATGGCCAACAGCATAAAGATAGACAGGGAAAAACTGCGTTTTCTTCTGGGAATTGACAAACAGGATGTTGACGTAAAGGGAGAGATAGATGTAATGCCTGAGCAGCAGGCCGGTTTTTCGGAAACCATGAAGATTGCCATAGACAAGAGGCCGGAACTTGCAGACAAGCAGCTAAGGATAGGGATCTACAAAGAGCTTGTGACTATTGCAGAGGCAGAGAACAGGCCGCGTCTTGACTTCAGGGGGGCTGCCGGGTGGCACCAGATGGAGGTTTCAAACCCTGGGCCTGTTGCCAGATCTGACGGCCCTGCATGGAATGCGGGCCTGTACCTGACCTTTCCGTTTTTTGACGGTTTGAGAGGAAGCGGAAAGGCGCAGCAGGCAAGAAGTGAGCTTAGAACAAATCAGATAGAGGAGGCAAAACTTAAAGATTCCATAGCACTTGAGTTAAGGACTGCACACTATGCCCTTACAGAATCGGCTGAGATCATAAAGGCTTTGTCCGGTACGGTGCGTCAGGCAAAGCGTCTTCTGGAAATGTCTGAAAAAGGTTACAAATACGGTGTAAAGACCAAGCTGGATGTGGATGATGCAGAGACCAACCTTATAAGGGCTCAGTACAACCATATCAGGGCAATGCGTGATTACATGTCAGCGCAGGTGAATCTTAAGTGGGCGATGGGAATACTTGGGGAATGAATAGTGATTCCGTTCAGATGATGACCAGATTGTCACGGTGTATCACTTCATCGCCATACCTGTAGCCAAGTATCTCTTCAATATCAGAACTTTTTCGTCCTTTTATGGACTTTATCTCATCACAACCGTAATCAGTTATGCCTCTGGCAAATTCGATTCCATCTTCTCCGCATATCCTTATTCTTGCTCCCCTGTCAAAACGCCCCTCAATTCCGGTTATTCCGGATGGCAGCAGACTTGTGCCCTTTTCCAGTATGGCTCTTTTGGCTCCGTTATCAACAAAGAGCTTGCCTGAAGGGCGGAGTGTATAGGCAATCCAGTGTTTTCGGCTGTTAATACCCTCTTTTGCAGGAAGGAACAAGGTGCCGATATCTTCTGTCGAGATTGCGGCTTCAATGGCGCCCTTGCGTTTTCCGGGGGCTACTATTGTGGCAACTCCACTTTTGCCTGTCTTTTTGGCAGCCGCAACCTTTGTTGCCATGCCGCCTGTGCCAACTGAAGAGCCGGAAGAACCGGCAGCTTTCTCAATATCGCGGGTAATCCCCTTGACTATTGGAATTAGTCGGGCATTGGGGTCTTTATTCGGGTCAGAACTATAAAAACCTTCAATGTCAGTAAGTATAACAAGAAGTTGGGCCTCAACCAGATTTGTCACAAGCGCGGACAAATTATCGTTGTCGCCAAACTTTATCTCAGAGACTGCGACTGTGTCATTTTCGTTGATAATCGGAACAGCTCCACAGGCAAGTAGTTGATCAATGGTGGCGCGGGCGTTAAGGAAGCGGTTCCGGTTTGACAGGTCATCTGAGGTCAGGAGTACCTGGGCGGTGACAAGGCCATGACGGGAGAAGGATTCTTCATACAGTCTCATCAGCCGTGGCTGTCCCACAGCGGCAGCGGCCTGCTTTTGGGGGATTGTCCTTGGACGTTCTGTCATTCCAAGAAGGTTGCGGCCTGCGGCTACTGCCCCTGAAGAAACAAGTACCACCTGTATTCCATTGGCCATGACAGCAGCCATATCGGAGCTGAGCTGCTGAATTATTTCCCCATCAAGCGCTCCTGTATCATCAGTAAGCACCCTGCTGCCTATTTTTATGACTACCCTTCTGATATTTTGAAGGTATTTACCCCGCATCACCATTCCTCCTGTGGTGCGCACCACAACTGACCGGCTATAGCGTCCAGAAGAGGCTCAATCCCGTCTCCTG
>CAZXTZ010000237.1:3136-4709 GCA_964643645.1 uncultured Geobacteraceae bacterium | reverse complement strand
TACGCATAAACATAAAAAACGGTGGTATTGCCGGGTTAACCAAACTCTTGATTCAGGTATCCTGCTATGAATGATCTTCAGACCATGAAAACCCTGATTGATACCATGATGACCTGTACCGCGTGGTGCGGTGAAGAGGACAAGACATAGAATTGCCCTCCGAAGCTGCTGCAACCATCCTTATAGTTGCGGCCATGCAAAACCAGCCCCAGCGGGTTAATGGCACGCTACCGACCTGATACCAGAGTGGGGCGGGATTCGTAAACTTCGATTTGCACTGCCTGGCAAGGGTAAGTGTGGCGGGGCGCGGCTTATCTACTACTGGCAGACATCGAAGCATAAGACCTCACATGCTGCTGGCATACACCAAGGCCAAAAAAGAAAATCTGGAACCGGAGCAGACAGCATTGCTCAAGGCGCTGGTAAAGGAGTTGGAACGTCATGGATAAGGAACTATTTGACCAATTACATCAGAGCTTGCAAGAAGCGGTAGCCATTGCCAAGGGAGAGATGCAGCCATCCCGTGTCTTTACCGTGGTGACCCCGGACATGAAGGTTGTGCGGGAGAAAACCGGTCTGTCACAGGCCATGTTCGCCGCCATGATAGGCGTGAAGGTAAAGACAGTGCAAAACTGGGAACAGCATCGTCGTAACCCTACCGGCGCGGCTGCGGCTCTGTTGACCATATTTGACCGGGAACCGGAAACGGCAATGAAGGCACTGCATGGCACGATGTAGAGGCTATTGACAAGGCGATGAGCAGCAAAGTAGGGGTGTTAGGCGGAAGAATCCCAAGAAAAAGCCGCTGCCGGAATCAACTCGGGGGCGGGAAATACTGGAAGTGTCCCTTGTTTTCATTGTAGAATTTCTTTCCGAGAGCGAAATACTTGTAGTTACCGCATGGAGGATCGGCAGATGAAATGTCCGGAGTGCAGCAACAAAGAAATGGACGTCCAAAAAGAAACCATCCGCTATGAAGAATGCGGATTACCAAATGTTGTGCTGAAAGGCATAGAGGTTAAACGCTGTCAGCAGTGCGGCAACACCCTGGTTTCTATTCCGGCATTGTCAGGATTGCACCGTGCTATTGCTTTGCACCTTATTCAACAGCCGGAACGCCTGGCTTCATCTGAAGTCCGTTTCTTGAGAAAACATATGGGATGGTCAAAGGCAGAGTTCGCGAGGAAGCTCCATGTTCGGCTGGAGCAGGTCTCCAGATGGGAGAGTGATAGCAAGCCTGTTGCAATGAACAAGCAGTCCGAGCTTTTGCTGCGTTCTCTGGTGGCACATGGGGATAAGGTTGAACACTATGAAGAGCAGATAGACAAACTATCTCTGGGGCGAGCAGAAACGCCTTCCATGCTGTCTATGTTTTTTGAAAACTCCTGGCATGATGGACTTGTTACAGCCTGCTGATTATTTGCAATCATCATCCAAAGCAAAAGCCGTGGCCGGGGAACTGTAACCCGTCACGGCTTTCGCATTTTGGAATCTGACATAATGCAGCATGATTATGGTACTGCCGCCAAGCCCCCGCCGCCCGCCCGGGTTAAAGGCAAAGGCGGGGAAATAG
>CAZXTZ010000237.1:0-3036 GCA_964643645.1 uncultured Geobacteraceae bacterium | reverse complement strand
CGTCCCCCAAACTCTCATCATTTTCTTCTTGCTTATGATGTTGTATTTGATACTATTGCAGACATGACAACAGTAGAAAAAACCTTAGAGCGTATGAGGAATAATCCGCTTGATTGGCGGATTGATGATATTCTTGCCGTCGCGGGTCGCTATGACATTCAGGCGCGTAATAGCGGCGGCAGTCACCATGTTTTAACCTGCACCTCCACTGGGGAGAGCATCTGTGTTCCAGCCCACAGGCCGATTAAGCCGGTATATATCAAGCAATTTGTCGCATTGATTGACCGCGTGAAGGAGAAACAGCCATGAAGATAAAACAGATCAAGCAGATAGAAGCTCCATATCCGTTTGAGGCGTATGCGCATATTGTTACCCCGCTTTCCGATGATGACGGCGGTGGCTATCTGATTACCTTTCCGGATCTTCCAGGATGTACATCTGATGGCAATACGCTTGATGAAGTGATGGTCAACGGTCGGGATGCCTTTAATAGCTGGATTGCTGCCCAGGTTGATATGAAACAGTCAATCCCTGAACCTACTCGTTACAATGAAGATGGTAAACCGGTCAAATTCGTACAGCGACTGCCTCGTTCGCTCCACGCTCTATTACAAATGAGGGCGAAGGCTGAGGGGGTAAGCCTGAATACGTTAGTGTTAACTTTGATTGCTGAAGGATTGGGACGGCATGGGGCGGGCACTGCTATGGGAAAGGGCTGCAAAGCTGCCTGATTTGGGGATATTTGCTGTGTCTTCCCCACCAGCTGAAGAAAAAAGCCGCTGCCGGAATCAAATCCGGGGCGGTTTGTCTGTTGGTGGCGGCGGAATAGCGGTGGTTACTGCGGCCGGTGGCGGTAAATATGGGAAGTGTCCCTGGTTTTCCCCATTGATGCCGGGGTGGCTGTTACCATAAAGGGTAAACATGCCGCCACGGTAAAGTGCTCGCAGAAGAGTATAAACAAAGGTCTGGTCAACAACCTTGAGGGTGTGGAACTACGACCAACTGAATAACAGCTATCTTTTCAGCAACAGGGACTATTGGCCCCTGTAAAAAGAAATCCGGTAAGTCTTTCCAGGGAAGAACCGAGGGAGCTTTGCAAGCCCCCCTCCTGTTTTAGGAGGGGCTGGGGGTGGTAAGGTTTTGCCTGTGCAGCCTGGGTGAAGCGGGGTAGGATGCGGCTGCATGGAAGCCACAGAGAGGAGCCTTACAAAATGGCGGATCAGTTACATATACCGTATCTGCAGGTTACACGGACACCTTTGATCGACTTTCCAGATGTCATTATCCATGCTACGGAGACAGCAGTAAAAAAACATCAGAGCTATAAAGAGGCAAAATCAGGAGATAACGGCATTGTTCAGACTAACGTCGTGGCGCACACCGGCTCAGACGGTTTCGGCAGGCTGGCACGCCAGCCGTTTTTTGAAGGACCGGTTGCAAACGGACAGGAATATATCCTGGTGGATGATTTTGTCGGCATGGGAGGGACACTGGCAAATTTACGCGGATACATTGAAGAGCAAGGGGGCCGGGTAATTGCGGCAGTGACATTGACGGGCAAACCATATTCAGCTAAGCTGGCGTTAGATAAAGAACAATTGCAGGAATTGAGGGACAAGCATGGAAAAGAACTTGAAACATGGTGGCAGGAAAACTTCGGTCACTCCTTCGACTGCCTTACTCAATCAGAAGCTCGGTATCTCACCCGCACCGCGGATGTTGACACCATCCGAAATCGCATTGCTGAGGCAAAGCAAGCGTGAGATGGCCGAAGCATATAAAAAGAGGAAAATGGCAGAGAACTGAGGGAGCAGTTGTGCGGTATGCAGCATCGCATGTAGTGATGTTTGATGACAGGCTTGCCAGAAACGGCAGGCCTGTTTCTGTCTGTACCCCCCTCCTTCCGATAAAAAAGGGGGGTGGGGGGTAGTGATTTAGCCCCCCTCCTGTTTTAGGAGGGGCTGGGGGTGGTAAGGTTTTATACTGTGCAGCAGGCATGAAAAACAGTAGGATGCGGGCAGCTAAGAAATGCGGAGGTAGTATGCCTATGGCTGCCCCTACACATATACAACGCTTGTTGGTTACGCGAACCCCGTTGTTCCACTTTCCTGATGTCATTATCCATGCCCCGGAATCAGCGGTAAAAAAACATCCGCGCTACAAAGAAGCAAAATCAGGAGATAACGAGGCTGCACTTGAACTTGTGCAAGACACCATCAACCCGGAACAGATTACACTCCTCAAGAACCTTCTCAACGGCAGGACGCCGTTTCTTGCCAGCGCCCATGCCTACGAGGCAGAAGGGGTAAACGCCATACCGGAGGTGTTTGCCGATGAACTGGCACAGCATCTTGGTCTTGCAGTTGACAGCGGGATTGTGCAGACCAACGTTGTGGCGCATACCGGGGCCGACGGTTTCAGCAGGCTGGCACGCCAGCCGTTTTTTGAAGGAACTATCACAAGAGGACAGGAGTACATCCTGGTAGATGACTTTGTCGGCATGGGCGGTACGCTGGCAAACCTGCGGGGCTATATCGAAGAACAGGGTGGGACGGTGATTGCCGCAGTGACATTGACGGGAAAACCATATTCCGCTAAACTTGCGTTAGATCAGCAACAATTGCAGGAATTGAGGGACAAGCATGGAAAAGAACTTGAAACATGGTGGCAGGAAAACTTCGGTCACTCCTTCGACTGCCTTACTCAATCAGAAGCTCGGTATCTCACCCGCACCGCGGATGTTGACACCATCCGAAATCGCATTGCTGAGGCAAAGCAAGCGTGAGATGGCCGAAGCATATAAAAAGAGGAAAATGGCAGAGAACTGAGGGAGCAGTTGTGCGGTATGCAGCATCGCATGTAGTGATGTTTGATGACAGGCTTGCCAGAAACGGCAGGCCTGTTTCTGTCTGTACCCCCCTCCTTCCGATAAAAAAGGGGGGTGGGGGGTAGTGATTTAGCCCCCCTCCTGTTTTAGGAGGGGCTGGGGGTGGTAAGGTTTTATACTGTGCAGCAGGCATGAAAAACAGTAGGATG
>CAZXTZ010000236.1:0-4717 GCA_964643645.1 uncultured Geobacteraceae bacterium | reverse complement strand
GGGTGGAATTCTTTGTATAACCCGATATATGATGTCAAGAATAATAAAGATTTTATCTGCGGAGGTTTGACTATGAAAAATATTCAGATTCATTTGAGCTCCATCATTGCCTGTCTGTTTTGCATGTCCCTGTTGCTTGCTTCTAACCAGGCATCGTCAGCAGATACCCTTGATTATTGCGGCAACAAGCCGGTCAAGGTTGGATATTTCAAGCTTGGCTACCGTTATTATGTCGAAAACGGCAAAGAAAAAGGGATGAATGTGGATATCCTCGATGAGTTCCGTAAACGGACAGGATGTACCTTCGTTACCCAGGAGATGTCATTTGCCAGAATATGGTCCGATCTTGCCAGTGGTGAGCTGGACATGAGTCTTTCCGGCATCTGGAGCCCTGAGCGTGATAAAACCTTGTGGTGCGCCCCCTCAATCACCTCTAAAAACTATGTTGTTTTAGGGGCTGCTGCAAAATCTTCAGTACGGAACGAAAACGATTTTTTTAACAACAATAAACTACAGTTTGGTGTTGTTCGTGGCTATACCCACGGCAAAGCCCTTGATGCCTGGCTGAAAAAGATGCGTGATGCAGGGCGGGTAGAGGAGAGCGCCAATGTTGATATTCTGTTTGAAAAACTGAAACTGGGGCGCATTGACGCCATCTTTGCCTTTCCTTTTGTATACCGCAAGTTGATAAGTGAGCTGAATATAAAGGGAGCTACTGTGGTGCAGGACTGGTTTCCTGAGGAAAAGGGGATTATCGGCTGCACCATGCTGACAAAGAGCCGCTTTTCTCAAGCTCAGGCCAACCACTGGAAGGCGCTTATCAGGCAGATGCAAAATGATGGCACCCTCAAACGGATATTTAACCGCTATGTCTCACCTGCTGAAGCCGAGCAGATGCTGGCATTCTGATTTGTTGTCCGCTTAAAGTGGAGATCATTACATGGATTATTGGCAATCATTAGCCGGTCGTCTCTTCAAGTGGGTATTCAGCGCCTATCTTGTGCTGGCAATAGTGGTTACCATCAGCCAGCTGGTCATTGAATACTCAACTATCCAGCGTCTTATAGGAAGTGATCTTGCATCACTGGGCAACTCTTTTAATGGTGGTGTTGCCGGCGCCATGTGGGAGCTTGACCGCCCTTTGATGACAACCATGGCAAGGGGGATTGCCCAGTCATCCATTGTAACCGGTGTATGCATCACCTCGGCGGACGGAGAATCGTTCGCCACAGTTGGAACGGTTCCGGACAAAAAAGCCTCTTCATCCAGGGACATCTTTGCCCCTTTTCAGTCAAACAGCTCGCCTCTCTTGAAGCAAACACCAGCCGGAGTACGTAATATCGGGCAGTTGACAATATTTTCAGACCGTTCAGTTGCCCTGGAAAGAATCAGGCACAGCTTTATTGTTATCCTGGTCAACTCCATGATCAAAACAGTGGGCCTATGGATCATTTTTTACCTTGTTATAACCAGGGGCCTTTCGCGTCCCCTCTCCAAAATAACAGAGGTAGTTTCGCAGATTAAATTTGCCTCTGAAGCCAACAGCTCTATTCCTTTAGAATACCCATATCAGGATGAATTGGGAAGCCTGACCCAATCCATGAACAAGATGCAGGAGCGTCTGTTTGCCGCCCGCCGTGAACTGGAGATGGTGAACTACCATCTTGAAGAAGTGGTGGCGGAACGGACACAGCGCCTTTCGGAAGCCCTTAACTTCAGTGAAACCGTTCTGCTAAGCTCGCCCCTGGCAATGGCGGTTTACACGAAAGATGGCGCATGCGCCCTGGCTAACACAGCATTTGCCAGACTCTTTGATTCTTCTCTTGAGGCGCTGAAAGCAATAAACCTGCATGATTTTGAGTCATTCCAGATGGCCGGATTATCTGATCGCTGTCTGGTTGCGCTTCAGCAGCATGCTCCTCAGCAGACGGAAATCCGCGTTATAACCCCTTCAGGCATTGCCCGCTGGCTTGAATGCAGAATTCTGCCAACCTGTACAAACGGGGAAGATCACCTGCTGATCCAGTTTATTGATCTGACTGAGCGCAAGCGGATTGAAGAAGAGCTGCGGCATCAGGCATTCCATGATTCCCTGACACGGTTGCCCAATCGTCGCCTTCTGCATGATCGTCTGCAACAGTCCCTGCGGATAAGCAAACGGCAGAACAGCTGTCTGGCCGTATTGTTTCTTGATTTAAACAAGTTCAAGCAGCTAAATGACAGATACGGACATGATGTTGGAGATCACTTGTTGATTGAGGTTGCCGGACGTTTGAAGCAGGCTGTGCGTGATAGCGATACGGTGGCCCGTCTGGGTGGCGACGAGTTTGTTGTGCTGCTTGACGGGCTTGGCCCTGACCCGGCTCAGGCATTGGAATATGCAACTTCTATTGCAGGCAAGATCAGCTCTGCATTGAGCGTGGAATACCACTTTGGCAACATCAGGCATCATTCCAGTGCAAGCATAGGGATCAAGCTGTTCAGTGGCAATGAAGCAGATGATCCGGACCAACTCATAAAAGAGGCCGATGAGGCAATGTATGCGGCCAAAAAGGGAAGATGACGGGTAAAAGGAGATTTATATGACAGCAGACAGCGTTACTCTCGGGGCCTATCTTGCAACACGGCTTATTCAGGCCGGACTTAAGGATTTTTTTGGCGTGCCAGGGGATTACAATCTGGTGCTGCTGGACGAACTTATAAAAGAGCCGTGACTCAGGATGATAGGGTGCTGCAACGAGCTTAACGCAGGCTACGCAGCGGACGGATACGCCCGTGTCGCCGGCTTGCCGCTATGGTCACGAAAAAGGATGCATCACTTGATGCCTTCAGACGTTTCCATGAGCCCCCGGCCGCTGTCGCTGCCGCCCCTCCTGATGCCCCGCTGTCGCTCCGTGAGTTCCGCAGGCAGGTTCAGGAGATTATATATTCCAGTACGGAGCTGCTAGTAGAGACTGGAGACTCATGGTTCAACGGTCAGAAGCTGCTGCTGCCTGACGGAACAGGCTACCACTTTCAGATGCAGTACGGCTCCATCGGCTGGTCAACCGGGGCGACACCGGGAGTCTCTGTTGCAGCGGGCCGGGAAAGACGTGTTGTGGCCCTCATTGGAGACGGTTCCTTCCAGATGACCGCCCAGGAGATCTCAACCATGATCCGATACAATACCAACCCGATCATCTTTCTTATTAACAACGGTGGATATACCATAGAAGTAGAAATCCACGACGGCCCGTACAACAACATCAAAAACTGGAACTACGCAGCGCTGGTTGAGGTCTTTAACGCCGGCGAAGGTAACGGCCTGGGGATAAGGGTTTCTACGGGGGGCGAACTTGCCGGGGCCATAGACAGGGCCAGCTCTCACAACGGGATGGTCTTTATAGAGTGCCTGATGGGGCGTGACGACTGCACGAAGGAGCTGCTTGAATGGGGAAGCCGTGTTGCCAGCTCCAACTCAAGGCCAGCTGCGGGATAAGGCAATTTCATATAACGCATCGGCCATATTCTGTCGCCCTATATCTTCTCCCTCACCTGCCACCCCTTCCAGAGGATCCAGGCCCCCCAGATCATGGCTGCAATCATCAGGAGACTGCCACAGGTGGAGAATGTCCTGGCTATTGCGTGGTCGTACTGCATCATCCCCAGTTTTGTCAGCATCACCTCCCAGTCATGGTAATCCTCAACCTCACTGCCGGTTACTCCGCCAAGAAGCTCCAGCCGACCAGCCCGGGCGTCGTTAGCGTAGGGGGCTATGTCAAGGCAGCTCTCCCCAAGCCACCATGTGCCAACCACTGCGCCGAATATGTCACGCTTCCAGAGGAAAGTGCCAACGACAATGGCAGGGATAATCAACTGCCCCAGAGTACCGCCCAGTACATGAATGAATCTTCCAAAGGGGCTGAAAAAAACATGCCCTGCCTCGTGGAACACAAGGTTTACGGCATGCATCCACCAGTTGCCGTAGGGAAAGGCCAATATGGGGGTGAATATCAACTTGAATCCGAAGATCACCAGCACAACCAGCAGAGCCGCCCTGGCGCCGAGCACCATGCTGTTCTCACCCGCCTGCACATACAGCAGAAAGTCAAGGACTGGCCCCATGGAGACAGTCTCTTTTGGGCTTTTTATGCGGGATTTGAGAGCGGCAAGACGAGAGAATATCACTCCGCAACGGGGGCAGCTTTCAACTCCTTCAGGCACAGGGGCAGAACATTTTGGACATATTTCGGGGGTCATGGATATACCCTCACCACCTGTTCTGCCACACAGGCCGGTTTGTCACTCCCCTCAATATCAATGGTAAGCAGGTAGATTATCTCAACGCCGTTGCCAGCTATCGCGGCATCCAGCACCTTTGTCCTTGCCCGTATCCTGTCACCGGGTTTAACCGGGGAAGGGAAACGTACCTTGTTCAAACCATAGTTTACCCGCAGCTTCATTCCGGGGTAATTCTTTTCAAACTGTCCCGGCGCATTGGATTGCGTAAGAAGGGGCAACATGGAAAGCGTCAGGAAACCATGGGCCACAGTGCTTTTATAGGGGGACTCAACCTTTGCCCGTTCAGGATCAATATGTATCCATTGCATGTCTCCGGTTGCCTCAGCAAACGCATTGATCCTCTGCTGATCCAGCAAAGTCCATTCTCCTGCCGCAATTTCCCTGCCTTTAAGGTTTGTATAGAATTCGACCAGCTTTTCGGTTTCAGACATGGCTT
>CAZXTZ010000235.1:2912-4766 GCA_964643645.1 uncultured Geobacteraceae bacterium | reverse complement strand
ACTAATTCGCTGTCATTTGCTCTTGTTTTGGTACACTATTACATTATCATTCACAATCAAAGCCGGCGGCGGTTGTAGAATAACAGTTGCCGGCAATTATCATGGGCATACGACCGGTTTAGCGGATCTTTTCTTTCGAAGCGGCGTCTTTGCGGTGCCTTTCTCCTGTGTTTCTTTGAGCAGCGTATCGATCAAAGGTTGCAGGTTCTGTTCTTTTCTCTTTAAATAAGCTATGTAGTTTTTGTATTGCATGGGATGCTCGTTGTAAGTGCATTCTACCATCACCAGCGATCCGGAAATCAATTCATCTTCGAGGATAAAACTCTGCAGAAGCCCGATACCGAAACCCTCTTTTACGAGTTCCAAATAGAGTCTGGGGTGGTCCGAAGCGATATTGCAGGGCAGCATATAGAGAGATTCCTCCACCAGCTTCGATGCGGTGGCGGCATAGGTGGGTCGAACCAGATTCGGCAGATCCCTGTCTGTATAGAGAAAATCTCCCTGTGGCGGCAGTTCCATCTTCGGGGATACTGCCAGGAAAAGATTCTCGGTGACGTAGGGGATGTATTCCATGTCCGGGTTGGAGGGTGTGATATACATGACGCCAAGATCTGCCTCATTTTCGATCAGCTTGCGATAGGTGTGGTCGGAAGAATCCCTCAAGAGATAGATGAGTGTATCTGAATTTATTTCGCAATAAGATAGAACACTTTTCTGAAGAGGTCCATACTCCCAGCAGGTGACCGGAGCCGACACAGTCAGATGGTTTTCGAATCGGTCGTAACTTGTTATGAACCGCTGACAGTCGCTCATCGATTGATACAGACGCGTCGCGTAGTGCATGAACTGCACACCCATGCTGGTCGCTTCTACCTGTTTGTTGCTTCTGGTGAACAGGGTACAGTTTAGTTCGTCCTCCAGCGCTTTGATGCGCACAGAGACGGTGGGTTGTGAGATGAACAAGAGTTTTGCCGTCTGGTTGAAATTTTTAGTTTCGTAAAGAGTGATAAAGGTTCGGATCAAGTCGAAAGTCATTTTCATCACCTGCATTCGCTGTAATTCATAATGGATCGGATAGCATTTCACGCATCAAAATTTCGAAAAATAATGTAATATCCATATAAGCAAAAAAAAATAACGGATGATAAAGTAAATATAGCACAAAACAGAAATATTTGTACTTTAAAAAATAGAATAACGATTAATTTTATTAATATATATCATTGGAGATAATCACTGTACATCAATTATCCCTGCCAGTAAAATGTATGTATAGCAAAATACTGCGAAGTCAATTTATAACTGGAGGTGGTAACATGAAGAACAGCACTGCTACGGAATGGACCCATATCGTGAGACCTGGAGCAGACGATTGTCATTACCGCGGATATTTGGTGGCGGGAACGAAATTGATGCAATATGTTACGGATTGTTGTGCCTGTCTAAGCAGTGTTAGAGATGGAACCGGCGGTTTACTGGCAAATATTAATTCAAATTTTCGTTCGGAAGTCCATGCAATGGACGAGCTGGTCGTGAAACTCATGCTGGCATCGACCGGCAACACTTCCAGAAAATACTCCTTCACTATCCACAAAACGATAGAATATGCGAACGACGGTTCTACAACTGCAAAGGTTCTCGATGAGCCTCTTTTGGTTGCAGATGGCACCGTCGTTTTAGTATGCAGATCGTCTGAGTAGTTATTGTGAGATTCATTATTTGAAGAAGAAAGGATGTATGAACGATGAAAAAAAATCTAAAACGAGTTCTTATGACACTATTGGCGGTGATGTTGATTTTCGGCCTCGTTGCCTGTGGAGGCTCTCCTGCGCCGGCACCGGAAGAAGGGGCGGG
>CAZXTZ010000235.1:1822-2851 GCA_964643645.1 uncultured Geobacteraceae bacterium | reverse complement strand
ATGGGAACAGGCGGCGTTTCCGGCACATGGTATCCGCTGGGCGGGATCATGTGCGGTGCCATGACGGCCGGAAATCTGAATGTGACTGTACAGGCCAGCGGCGGCGGTGTGGAAAACGTGCGTACACTGCTTTCCGGTGAGCGGGATCTCGGCCTTGCAGGCGGAGATATCGCCTATTATGGCTATACCGGAACGTCCGATTTTACAGGGGAAGACGGTTCTGCTCTGCGTGTAATCATGCGGTTCTCTCCTATGCAGACGCAGCTGGTTGTCCGTGCGGACAGTGGTATCAACTCGATCGCAGACCTCAATGGAAAAGCTGTGGGGTGCGGCGCAGTCGGTAGCGGTGACGAAGTGGCCATTCGCGGCCTTCTCGGAACGGTTGGTTTGAGCTATGATGACATCGATGAATATCTTATCTCTGTTTCCGAACAGGCGACCGCTTTCAAGGACCGCCGTTTGGATGCCATGTATCTTACCGCCAGTGCCCCGACCTCCGGCGTATTGGATGCTGCATCTCAGGCAGATTGTGCACTGGTCCCCATCAGAGGCAGTGAGCGCGACAAGATCATAAGCGAGTTCCCGTTCTTCAATGCCACTGTGGTCCCGAAGACTGCATACACCTTCCTGACCGAAGATGTGGAGACCATCGGGCTTGATACCCTGCTTCTCTGCACCACGGAATTAAGCGACGAAGAAGTCTATGCGATGCTCGAAAACCTTTTCGTAAATGTCACGGATGTTCAAGCTGCCCATTCCAGCATGACAGATTTTTCTATTGAAAGTGCCTGCGAAGGCGAGTTTGCCGTACCTCTGCATCCCGGAGCTGAAAAATTCTATCAAGATAACGGTGCTCTTTAGCACAACAACATTTGAGAATTGATACAATCCTTTGTCATTTGGCCGGGGTCGCAACGATCGTCCCCGGCCAAATAGTAAAGCAGAAAGGGGTAGGCAACTTTGTTTAAAACTAGAAAAAAAAGATCGGACGACGTTGTCGACATCGATGTCAACCTTTTAGTTGAAAAA
>CAZXTZ010000235.1:0-1766 GCA_964643645.1 uncultured Geobacteraceae bacterium | reverse complement strand
CACCATTGGTTTTTCAATGGCATTATTCCATATGTATTGTGCCGGTTTCAAAACGATCGATGTGATGCAGTTCCGTGCACTGCATTTGGCATTTGGCTTAAGTCTTCTGTTTCTTGTCTACCCAATGACAAAAAAGTCTTCTCGGGAATTGATTCCCTGGCATGATTGGATTTTGGCAATCATTTCGACTATCCCCAATTTATACATTGCCATCGGCTTTAAGCAACTGGCTGCTCGGGCAGGGCATGTAACGACTCTGGATGCGATCATGGGTCTCCTGCTGATGTTGATCATCCTGGAGGCGGCCCGTCGCGTTGTGGGCTGGACCTTGGTGTGTATTTCCGGCTTCTTCATTTTCTATACGATGTTTGGCGCATATTTTCCTTCTGTCCTAGCCCATCGCGGCGCAACTCTCGGCGGATTGGTTCGTCACATGATTCTTTCCACGGAAGGTCTTTTCGGTGTTGCTCTGGGCGCGTCGGCCAGTTTCATTTTTCTGTTCTGCCTTCTGGGTGCCATGATGGCTGAAATCGGCGCCGACAGTGTTTTGATTGATTTAGCTGTGTCTGTTTTTGGAAAACAACGTGGAGGCCCTGCGAAAGCAGCGGTGGTTTCAAGCGCTCTATTTGGGACCGTCAGCGGTTCCAGCTTGGCAAATGTTACAACGACCGGCACATTTACCATCCCATTGATGAAAAGTGTGGGTTATGAACCGGAATTTGCAGGTGCGGTGGAAGCTACGGCTTCCTGTGGTGGACAGATCATGCCACCGGTTATGGGGGCGGCGGCGTTTATTATCGCTGAATTTACGGGATCAAGCTATTTAGCGGTTTGTTTGGCAGCAGCCTTGCCTGCCTTGCTGTATTTTACGGGTATTTTTGCCGCGGTACACGTGAGGGCTTGTGCCAAGGACCTTAAAGGAGTCCCCGCCGATCAGCTGCCGGATGCAAAAAAACTGATGATAGAAAAAGGGTATCTGCTGATCCCCCTGATCTCCATTATCATCATTCTGGTGATGGGCATGAGCCCCTCCATGGCGGCCTTCATTTCGGTCTGCGTCACGATCGCCATCAGTTTCTTTAAACGAGAGACCCGCATGACGCCTCAAAAGCTTTTCAACGCCTTTGCCAACGGGGCCAAGGGCGCGGTGGATGTGATGATCGCCTGCGCGATCGTGGGCTTTATCGTCGGTTCCTTTACGCTTACCGGTCTTGGTGTCAAGATGGCCACCCTGGTCACGATGCTTGCCGGGGGCAAACTGATCCTGACACTTTTGTTTTCAGCCATTGCTTCGATCATTCTCGGCATGGGGGTCCCGACTACGGCCAACTATATCATGATGTCCATGATCACCGTCCCTGCCGTCGCAGTCATGGGCGTGCCTGCCATGGCGGCCCATCTGTTCTGCTTCTATTTCGGCATCGTCTCCGACCTGACACCGCCTGTGGCTATGGCGGCCCTCACCGGAGCGGGGATCGCCAAGGCTCGTTTCTGGCCGACGGCCATCAACGCCACTAAATTAGGCGCGGCAGCATACATCATCCCATTTTTCTTCGTATACAATCCCGTTCTGCTGCTTGGCCAGGAGCCGTTTACTTGGATGGTACTGGTGGGGATGCTGTTTTCCGTGATTGGGATCGTTGCGATCAGCTGCGGACTGTTCCGCTACGTGATTCGAGAAACAACGACGATTGAACGCATTCTGATGCTGGCTGCCGGATTGATGATGGTGCTTCCTGAGGCGGTCACCAGTCTGGGCGGATTGG
>CAZXTZ010000234.1:0-4798 GCA_964643645.1 uncultured Geobacteraceae bacterium | reverse complement strand
TTTTCGTTGATGATGAGGATGGTGTGCTTAATGCTCTCAGGCGCATCTTCATGGACGAAAACTACACTATCCTTATTGCAAACTCAGCTGAAAAGGCTCTGAAAATTCTGGATGACAAAAAGGTTCATCTGCTGATTACCGACCACCGGATGCCTGGAATGACCGGCGCAGAGCTTCTTAAGATGGTGAGGGAGCGTTGGCCGGAGACAATCAGAATAATGCTTACCGGCTATGCGGATGTGAATTCCATAATGGGGGCAGTTAAGGAGGGGGCTGTTTACAAATTTATTACAAAGCCTTGGAATGACGAAGATCTGCGTCTGACAGTCTCTCTTGCCCTGCAGCAGTATATCCTGATGCATGAGAACCGTCATCTTAAGGAGCTGGCCCACCAGCAGCAGAAAAAAATTAAAAACTATGCGGGACTTTTTGAAGAAAATCGTGGAATGCTGGGAGAAATTCTTCTGCAAAACGGGCTGATAGGGCAGGAGGAACTGAAGCTCGCCAGAAATATGAAAGAACCTTCGGAGTTTCTGGGAGATGCTCTGGTAAGGCTTGATCTTGTGACAGAGGGGAGGATTATTTCAGCCCTTCAGAAGTCCCTTGGCGTTGAGTATCTGGATTTAAGGGAGCTGTCCATAGCAAACAATGTGGCCCGCTCTCTTCCCCGCGAACTTTGCGAGCAGAGTCGTCTGATTCCGGTGAAGCTGGACGGAAACCAGTTGACCATCGCCATGGCCGATCCTTCTGACATCCTTAAGTGTGACAACATTGCAATGCTCACCGGCCTTAAGGTGCTGACTGTTCTTGCCTCCTCCAGCCAGATAGCCGAGAGGTTGCGAAGCGTATGGGAGGCCGATGATACTTCAGGTGACGAGATAACCGATCTTGAACCGATAGACGAGATTGATATTGTTCTGGATGAGGAGGAAAAAGAGACATCCGTAGAGGAGCTGATCGGTTCTTCAAAGGTGCCGCCGGTCATCAGGATAGTAAACGCAATCATCTCCGAGGCTATCCGGTATGGGGCAAGCGATATTCATATTGAAGCCAAGACCAAGTGTTCGCTCATACGTTACAGGATTGACGGCATGCTGCATGCCAAGATCAGGATACCATCAGATCTTCATTCCGCCGTGATCTCACGTCTTAAAATTCTCTCCAGAATGGATATTGCTGAGAGGAGGAGGCCCCAGGACGGACGGATTACCGTAAAAGCCGGAACAAGGATTGTTGATCTGCGGGTTTCGTCCCTGCCCACGCTAAATGGCGAGAAAATTGTCATGCGGATTCTTGACAAGACAGCTTCAATCAAGAGGCTGGAGGATCTGGGGGTACTGGAAGAGGATCTTGAAAAGGTCCGCATAATAAGCAAGAAACCCCAGGGGGTTATCATCGCAACCGGCCCTACCGGCAGCGGCAAGACAACAATGCTCTATTCGCTTCTGGCTGCCATGATGAACCCAAGCAAGAACTTTGAGACCATCGAGGAGCCGATTGAATATTTTCTTGAAGAGGCGAACCAGGTTGCAATTCATGAGAAGATAGGTCTTTCTTTTGCGCAGGTACTGCGAGCCACCCTGCGTCAGGATCCGGACGTAATTCTGGTGGGTGAGGTGCGGGATTTCGAGACAGCAGACACGGCCTTCAAGGCCGCGCTGACAGGCCATATGGTTCTCTCCACACTTCATACCAACAGCGCCATTGCATCCATTACAAGACTCATTGACATGGGGATAAAGCCTTATATATTGGCATCTGCCCTTGAAGGGATAATTGCCCAGCGGCTGGTTCGCAGGATATGCGACAACTGCCGCGAGGAGGTACCCCCTGACCCTGCCCAGTCGGCGCTGCTCCGTGTTCCTGAAGGTTTCTTCCGGGACAGGGTTTACAGGGGGGCCGGTTGCGCCCGTTGCAACAATACCGGCTACAAGGGCCGTCTGGGTATATATGAAATATTTATGATGAGCGACGAATATCGTCAGTTAATAGGAACCGCTTACAGGGAATCGGAGATACAGGCCATTGCAAATGCCAACGGCATGAGAAGCCTGCTTGAAGATGGACTTGAAAAGGTGCGTCAGGGGCTGACCACCATGGAAGAAGTACTCAGGGTGGTTGGCCCTTCAGTAAGGCTGGAGAGGCGTTGTGATCATTGCGGCATTCTGATGGAATCGCGGCACCTGTTCTGCCCCCACTGCGGATCGTTCCGTCCGAACTGCTGCCGATCCTGTCATCAACCCCTTGACGATGACTGGCAGGTCTGTCCTGCATGCGGCACAAAGCGCTGAAAACTGTTCAAAATATCTGCAGATCAAGAAGGGAATTGGTATGAATCCAATATTACTGGTTGATGATGAGGTAAATGTACTTACAGCCCTGACCCGAGCGCTTTTTGACGAGCCATATCAGGTGACCTGCGCTCAAAGCGGGGAAGAGGCCCTTGAGCTGATTGCGTCATCTCCTTTCAAGCTGGTTATTTCCGATGAGAGGATGACAGGGATGCAGGGTAGTGAGCTGTTGGAAATACTTAAAGAAAAATACCCACATACCCTGAGAATACTCCTGACAGGCCATGCCACTCTTGACGCAGCCATGAAGGCGGTCAACCAGGGGGAGATATACCGTTTCTTCACGAAGCCCTGGAATGATACGGAGCTTAAGTTTGCAATCCGGTCCGCCATTGAAAGGTTTGATCTTGAGGCAGAGAACCGGAGGCTTCTGGCCACTGTGAGAAGCCAGGCAATGGAGATCAAGGTACTGGAAAAACGCTATCCTGGAATAAGCAGGGTAAAGAAGGATGAGCAGGGGAGTTTTGTTCTGCCTGAGCTTTCTGATGCCGAGATAAAGATGATGATGGCTGCCTGTGAGAAGGAGTATCTCGAATGAAGTTGATTTTTTTAATATATGTGAACAGGAGAACTATATGATCCGGATATTTATTGCCTTTATGCTTTCAATCTCTCCACTTGCGGTTGTTGCCGCTCCGTTACCTTGTGCCGTGGAGACAAAACAACAGGTGGCTGCAACCTATCTGGCCGACGACGGCAGGCAGGTTGACGCCTGTTTTGATCTTCCGGCAAAAAGGGTTACGGTGAGACTGCCAGACTCGACAGTTTTGACCCTTCCCGTAGCCATCTCCGGATCAGGTGCAAGGTATAGCAACGGTGGAAAAACCTTCTGGGAGCATCAGGGTACCGGGCGTTTAATGGAAGGCGAAAAACTGCTGTTTGAAGGAAAGATCAAGCCGCAGGCCGGCTATAATTCCGGTGTTACCTCAAAACTGCTTGCAAAGACTACCGTTACTGCCAATGGCCAGAAGATTGCCTATCCGGTAACTGATAAGGCAGAAGTTACTGCAATGGTGGTGGATATAGCGCCGGGGGCAGAGACAGGTTGGCACAAGCACGCTGTACCTGTGTACGCCTATATGCTGTCAGGTGCTATTGAAGCAACCATTGAAGGTGGCAAGACCATAATATACAGCGCTGGAGATCCGATCATAGAGGTGGTCAACACATTCCACAACGCAATAAACAAAGGGGATAAACCTGCCAGCCTGGTTGTGTTTTACATAGGAATCAAAGGAGAACCCCTTGTGACAAGGAAGTAGCCCTAAAGCGTATTCATGCAAAAGGCCATTACTTTATGGATCAATTCCTTCGGATATTCACTATGGATGGAATGGGCTGCTTCAGGGATATTAACCAGTTCTGCGTCGGGGATGCCTGTTGCCAGCTCTTCAGAATATTTGAGCGGAAATAGCAGATCATTGCCTCCGGCTATTACACAGGCTGTGGATTGTATAAGTGACAGTTTGTTTCTGAAATCAAAGCAGGAGATGGCCTCAACCTGCTTTCTGAATGATGCGGGAGACTGGGGCCAGGGATAGTTCAGTAAATAAATCAGGGATGCATCCAAAAGCTGCCTGTCCTCAAAGAACCGCTCCGTAAGTATCCAGCAGAATATGGTTCTGAACCATGCTGAACGGTCATCTCCTCTTTCATACCAGTCTGCCCAGTCTGTAAACATTTCATTATTGCGGACTGTATTTCTGGCAGCTGTGGCAACAAGAACCAGCTGACTGACAATTTCCGGATAGCGCAGGGCTGACTCCATCGCTGCCATACCGCCCATTGAGTGGCCCAGAATTGTTGCTTTTTCAAATCCGAGCTGTTGCAACAGGGCCATACTGTCATCTGCCATAAGGCTTATACTGATTTCGCAATCCCTCTCTGAACGCCCAACTCCCCTGTTATCCATCAGAATAACTGTAAAATGTTCAGCAAGGGATGGAACCACCGGCAGCCAGCTCTGTGAATCTGATGCCAGTCCGGCTATGAGCAGAAGCGGAGCACCACTCCCGTGAACCTCGTAGTACAACTCAACTCCATTGCAATGGATAAGCGGCATACTGATTGAACTCCGAGAATGTTTTGATTTACAGTGTCAGATCAATATCCTGGATTGTTCCTGCACTGCCGTTTTCATTCAGGTAAACGCTGCTTGTCCTTAACGTGCCAAGTGATTCGTTACTTGCGGTTTTAATGTCGAACCTGGTTGATACGTCTCCAAGGTACAAAGCTCCTACCCCGCTTGTCTTAAGCCCTGTCAACGAGTCATTTCCCATGGCGTCCTTCATCCAGACCTTGAGCTGGCTGAATACCGGGTCATTGTCATCTATCCAGCCGTTTTGGTCCTGGTCGTAGGCAGCCAGATCCTGAAATCCGTCACCGCTTGCAGTGCCGAAAAGTTCGCTGCCATTGTTCACTGTTCCGTCATTGTTTTTGTCAAGGGC
>CAZXTZ010000233.1:0-4802 GCA_964643645.1 uncultured Geobacteraceae bacterium | reverse complement strand
CTTCAACAGCCTCTTCATCAGTCTCCGTAGTTATAGCTTCCTGCTGCTGAACCTCGGATATGGGCGCCACTTTTTTCTTCTTCCTGCGCTTGCGTTTCTTCTTTCCTGCTGATTCAACAGTCTGTCCCTGATCCTGATTGTCTGGGGAGAGCTCCAACTGCTCTGAAACCTCGGAAGGCTGCTGCCTTTCTTCCTGTTCGGGCTTTTCCCGTTTAGTCACTTCCAGCTCCAGCTGATTAAGCAGAAACGACGGTTTGCCCTTAACAGTAACCACTATTTCATAGTCATTCTCTATCTGGGCAAGATCTCTCTTCTTCCTGTTAAGAAGGTAATAGGCAACTTCAAGGGGGAGGGCACCACGCACCTCGGCCAGTTGCCCCTTGGCAGCTGCGCCATGAACCTTGCGGAGAAAGGAAAGAGCCATGGCCTCAACAGATTTGACCCTGCCCCTGCCCTCGCAGTGGGGGCATTCCAGATGGATGGCATCATTTATATTCTTTGCAATACGCTGGCGGGACATCTCAAGCATCCCGAAAGTGGATATCCTGCCCAGATTGACCCGGGCCTTGTCCATCTTGAGCGCATCCTTCAGTGTACGCTCAACCTCCTTGTTGTGCTTGTTATCACGCATATCTATGAAATCAATGACAACAAGCCCTCCCAGGTCCCGCAGGCGCAACTGGCGAGCCACTTCAGCAGCAGCCTCAAGATTGGTCTTGAAAGCTGTATCCTCAACTCCACGCTCTCCACTGGATTTTCCCGAGTTCACATCTATGGATACAAGCGCCTCAGTCGGCTCAATCACCAGCGAACCGCCGGAAGGAAGCAGAACCCGCTTTTCGTAAAGCTGGTCAATCTGCTCCTCAAGCTGGTATTTGGAAAAAATAGGACGCTTTTCGCGGTGCAGCTTTACACGGCTCTCACAGCCGGGCATTATCTCCTTGAAGAACTCAACCGCCTGCTGCCATGCCTCCTTGTCATCAACCAGAACCTCATCAATGTCATCAGAGAAATAGTCCCTTATGGTGCGGAGAATAACACCGGCATCCCTGTATATCTCTGCTGGAGCAGAAACTCCCGCAGCTGTCTTTACAATCTTCTCGTGTACGCCAACCAGATACTCCAGATCCTTCTTCAGCTCTTCCACAGTTCTGCCAACCGCCTCGGTACGGACTATGTAGCCGTAGCCATCAGGAACCTGTAGTGCAGCCACAAGAGATTTAAGCTCCTTTCGGACGGCGTTATCCTCAATCTTTCTGGATATGCCGGCAGCCTTGTCGCCGGGCATAAGAACCATATAGCGACCAGGGAGAGAGAGGTAGCCTGTAAGGGCAGAGCCCTTCATATCCCGCGCATCCTTCTCCACCTGAACAAGCAACTCTTGACCACGTCGGAGAACATCCTGAATCCTGGGTCTGCGCCTGCGCTCCTCCTCCGGGATATCCTCGCGCCACTGCCAGCTGTCCGGATGCAGATCACCCATCTGGATGAAGCCCGGCTTTTTCTGGCCTATATCAACAAAAGCGGCCTGTAGGCCAGGCTCCACACGCAGCACAACCCCCTTGAATATATTCCCCTTTGTCTGCTCCATGCCGCTGATCTCGATATTGAGATCCATAAGCCTGCCATCCTGAACAATGGCAACTCTGGCCTCCTCAGGATGCAGCACGTTTATCAACATCTTTCTACTCATTCAGTTATCTGTCCTTTCAAACAAGCCATGCTGTAAACAGAGGCGATTATATCCATCCAGCCATCTAATGCCAAGTAAAAGGATCTAATTGTCAGATTACTTTTGCAGATGTGCTGTAGAGATAAGCAGCAGGTAGGATTCTGTATTTAATATACTGGCCCGCACCTGATTGATGCTGGGATTTCAGTCCGATAACGCTATGCCTTACTCTGCCGGACCCGTTTGAGCAGTTGATCCATGTAGTAATAGACCACCGGCGTGATGTACAGGGTCAGCAGCTGGGAGGTCAACAGCCCACCCACCACCGCCAGTCCCAGCGGCTGACGCGCTTCAGCACCGGCGCCATAGCCGATGGCGATCGGCAGGGTTCCCATCAGAGCGGCCATGGTGGTCATCATGATCGGCCGGAAACGGACAATCGCCCCCTCATAGATCGCCTCAAGCGGCGTTTTCCCATCCTTTCGTTCCGCCTCCAGTGCAAAGTCGATCATCATGATCGCATTCTTCTTCACAATGCCGATCAGCATGATGATCCCCACAAAGCCGTAGATGTTCAGGTCACTCCTGAACAGCATCAGGGTCAGCAACGCACCGAATCCGGCGGCAGGCAGACCGGACAGGATGGTGATCGGATGGATATAGCTTTCGTACAGCACCCCCAGCACCAGGTAGATCACAAAAATTGCCAGTGCCAGCAACAGCCAGAAGCCACGGAAGGAGTCCTTGAACGCCTGGGCTGTGCCTTGGAAACTGGTGCTGATCGTGGGAGGCAGTTCCTGTTCTGCCCTGGCCTCGATCAATTTGACCGCATCCCCCAGGGCCATGCCGGGACGGAGGTTGAAGGAGATCGTCACAGACGGCAACTGGCCGGAGTGGTTGACCGCCAACGGTCCCAGTTCCTTTGAGAGGCTGGCAATGGTCTCCAGCGGCACCAGTTGTCCTGCTGCAGAACGGATGTAGAGCAGTTGCAGGGCTGACGGATCACCCTGCCAGCGGGGGTCAAGCTCCATGATCACCTGGTACTGGTCTGCCGGAGCCAGAATGGTGGAGACCTGCTGGCTGCCATAAGCATAGGAAAGTGCCTGTTCCACCTGCAGCATGGTCAACCCCAGGGCAGCCACCTTGTCCCGGTTGATTGCAACCTTGATCCGGGGGTTGCTGATCTGCAGGTCACTGGTGACATCCTGCAACTCCGGCAGTTCCCGCAGCTTTGTTTCAAAGCCTGCAGCAGCCCGGTACAGCTCTGCCGTATCCTGCCCCTGCAGGGTAAACTGGTACAGGCTCTTGGAGCTGACCCCGCCGATCTGGATCGAAGGCACGTTCTTGGGATAGGCCTTGATGCCGGGCACCCTGGACAACCTGGTCCGCAGCTGCTGAACCACCTGATCCGCACTCAGCCTGCGCTGGCTACGGGGTTTCAGCCGGACAAAGAAGTAGCCGTTATTGATATTTCTGATACCACCGGCAGAGGACATAAAACCGTCAACATTGGGATCTTCAGCCAGAATACGGGCCAGGGCTTCCTGGTGCTGTTTCATATCTTCAAAGGAGGTGCCCTGGGCAGTTTCGGTATCAATATTGATCCGCCCGGTATCCTCCGACGGCAGGAACCCCATCGGCACTATTTTAAACAGCCAGACCGTCAGCAGGGTGATCAGCAGGGTCACCACCATGGTACTGCGCCGGTACTGCAGCACCAGCTTCAGCGTCCGTTCATACCGGTGCAGCAGCCGATCAAAGAACTGTTCCATCATGAGGTACAGACGACCATGGTTCCGGCTATGGGGTTTCAGGAAACGGCTGCAGAGCATCGGAGTCAGACTTAAGGATACAAAACAGGAGACAAGAATGGCTGCGCTGATGGTAATGGCAAACTCATGCAGCAGACGCCCCAGAATACCGCCCATGAACAGCACCGGCAGAAAGACCGCCACCAGCGAGACCGTCATGGAGATGATGGTGAAGCCGATCTCCTTTGATCCTCTGAAGGCCGCCTCACGGGCATCCTCCCCCTGCTCCATATGACGGACGATATTCTCCAGCATTACAATGGCATCATCCACCACATACCCCACCGCCAGTGTCAGGGCCATCATAGAGATATTGTTGAGGGAGAACCCGAACAGCTGCATCACGCTGAAGGTGGCAACAATGGAAAGCGGCAGGGCCAGGGAGGGGATCAGGGTGGCCCGCAGGTTACGCAGAAACAGGAAGATCACCATGATCACCAACCCGACCGTCAGCACCAGAGTAAACTTCACATCGTGCATTGATTCCCGGATGGTGAGTGAGCGGTCATACAGCAGATCTATCCCCACGGCGCCGGGGATCTGGGCACGAAATTGGGGAAGCAGCTTCTTGACGCTGTCCACCACCTGGATGGTATTAGTGCCGGGTTGACGATAGACCGCCAGAATGATCCCCCGGTTTTTGTTATACCAGGCTGCGGCCTTGTTGTTTTCCACACTGTCAACCACCCGCCCCAACTCCTCCAGATAGACCGGCGACCCGTCACGGTAGGCCACCACCAGCTTGCGGTAGGCCGCTGCCTGCATCAACTGGGAATCGGTCTCAATGGTATAGGCCTGACGGGTGCCATCCAGCGTGCCGGTGGGCAGCTTGACATTGCCTGCGCTGATGGCGTTTGCCACCTCATCAATGCCGATCTGGCGTGCAGCCAGCTCCCTGGGATCAAGCAGTGCCCGTACCGCGTACTTCTGGGCACCAAACACATTGACCTGAGCCACACCATTGATGGTGGAGACCCGGCGGGCGATCATGGTCTGGGCATACTCGTCAATCCGTGAGAGCGGCAGGGTTGGTGAACTGAGGGCCAGATACAGCACCGGCTGATCAGCCGGATTGACCTTGCGGAACCAGGGAGGGGTGGTCATGTTCTTGGGAAGGTAACGGGCCGCCTGGGAGATGGCAGCCTGGACATCCTGTGCAGCAGCGTCAATGTCCCGGTCCAGACTGAACTGGATCGTGATCCGGGTCTGACCGATGCCACTGCTGGAGGTCATGGAATCCATCCCGGCAATGGTGGAGAGCTGGTTTTCAAGGGGGGTCGCCACGGCCGAGGCCATGGTATCCGGGTTGGCGCCGGACA
>CAZXTZ010000232.1:0-4803 GCA_964643645.1 uncultured Geobacteraceae bacterium | reverse complement strand
TAAAAATAACAGGTAGTTAATACCACGTTCTTCAAGCTCTTTGTTCATTCCTTCAAGCTTGTTACCAAACTTTGAAAGTACTGTATCACGCAGCAGATAACGGGTAACCAGAAATGAGAGGGTGGCGCCGATCGAAGCCGCGCTGACGGCATAGAGCGTTCCCATCAGTGGACCAAAAATGGCACCTGCTGAAAGAGACAGGATCACCGCGCCGGGCAGGGAAAGAGCGGTCTGGATGATGTAGATCGCCATAAAGGCTGCAACGGTCAGCAGACGATGATCGGCGTAATACTGGAGCAACAGCTGCCGATTGGCCTTGAGACTGTCAAGAGTCAGAAAGCGACCCAGATCAAGCCAGAAGAACAGGGCCACCAGGATCAGGGCAACCAGGATCAGGATAATTTTCTGACGGTTCACAGGTTTCTCCGAACAGGAGGTGTTTCAAAAGGTATGCGTAGTAAACGCCAGATCCCCAACTCATTTTGATTGCGGTATTCGCGTAACCCGATGGTCATGCCGATATGCCCATCACGGGGTTGTTCACGGTAGGTACCCAGCAAACGATCCCACCAGGGGAGGTTGAAACCGAAGTTGCTGTCGGTCTCGAGGGGATGGATCGAATGGTGCACCCGGTGCATGTCCGGGGTGACTAGCAGCAGTCGCAGCCAGCGGTCCAGTGTTACCGGCAGACGCAGGTTGGCATGGCTAAACATGGATGTGGCATTCAGTATCACCTCAAACAGTAGCACTGAGACAGGGCTGCATCCCAGTAGCAGCACCGCTCCCAGCTTAACCAGCAGTGAGATGCAGATCTCCAGAGGATGGAAACGGGTGCCGCTGGAGACATCCAGATCAAGATCGGTGTGGTGCATGCGGTGGAGTCTCCAGAAGAGCGGCAACCGGTGGAACAGCCGATGCTGTCCGTAGATCAGGAGGTCAAGCAGCAGTAGACCGGCCAGCAGTTCGGGCCAGCCTGTAAGCCCCAGACGGTTGAAAAGTCCCCAGTTCTGCTGTTGGGCCATGACTGCCAGAGAAACCGGCACAAGCGGAAACAACAAACGTACCGTCATGGTATCGATCGCGATAATAGCGATGTTGGCCAGCCAGCGACGTCCCTTTGACACAGTCAGGCGTCTGCGGGGCCAGACCGCCTCGGCCAGCGCCAGCAGGACCAGCACGGAGACAAAAGCAGCCAGTCTGATGGACTGGTGATCTGCCGGCAGGTATGACATCATCCCCTCTGCCATTTCAGCCAGCCCGAAAGCAGTCTCTTTACAAAAGGGGTCAACCGGGTACGGTTATGGGCATCGGCCAGCTTTTTGATCATCTCGGACTGGGTAGGGTAGGGGTGGATGGTGGCGGCGATTGCGCCCAGACCCAGACGGTTGGTGATGGCCAGGGAGAGTTCGCTGATCATCTCACCGGCATGGCGTGCCACAATGGTGGCGCCAAGGATCTTGTCAGTCCCCTTGCGCAGATGGACCCGGGCGAACCCCTCAGTTTCACCATCAAGAACAGCCCGGTCGATCTCTGACAGAGGGACGGTGAGTGTCGTCAATGCCATTCCTTTTGCTTTGGCATCAGCTTCGTACATGCCCACATGGGCAATCTCCGGGTCGGTATAGGTGCACCAGGGCATGACCAGGCTTGAAACCTTCTGTCTTCCCATGAAAAGGGCATTGGCGATCAGGATGCGGGCCTGGGCATCAGCTGCATGGGTAAATTTGTAGGGGGAACAGATGTCGCCGGCTGCGTAAATGTTGGGGTTGGATGTCTGCAGCCGGTCATTGACTGTAATTCCACTGCGGTCATAGCGGACACCGCCAGCCTCAAGCCCCAGCCCTTCAACATTCGGTGCCCTTCCCACCCCAACAAGGATCTGGTCCGCTGCAACTTCAATCAGTTGACCATCCCGCTCCAGTTGTATCGCGCTGCTGTTGTCCTGTTTTACAACACCAAGGATCTTGACCCCCAGCTGTAGATTAATACCCTCGCTGACCAGCCGGTTCTGCAGGATCTCGGCAGCATCACGGTCTTCACGGCCAAGAATGTGGGGGCCAAGCTCTATAAGCGTTACATGGCTGCCAAAACGGCTAAAGGCCTGTGCCAGTTCACAGCCGATCGGGCCGGCACCGATTACCGCCAGCCGTGGCGGAAGTTCGGTCAGGGAAAAAACTGTCTCATTGGTCAGATAGCCAGCTTCCTTCAGCCCGGGGATTGGAGGAGCTGCTGCCTGCGCACCGGTGCAGACGGCAGCTTTTTTGAACCGTAACGTTTTTCCGTCTACCTCTACGCTGTCCGGTCCCCTGAATCTGCCTTCACCAATAAAAACATCAACGCCGAGTTCGTTGCGGAATCGACGGCCAGAATCATGCTGGCTGATCTCAGCACGTAGTTTTCTCATCCGCTCCATGGCAATGCCGAAATCAAAACCGGTCTTTTGGCCATCCAGTACGCCAAATGCAGCAGCATTGCGGGCATGGTGCAGGGCGCGTGAGGCGCTGATGATCCCTTTGGAGGGGATACAGCCCACATTCAGACAGTCCCCACCCATCAAGTGCCGTTCGATCAAGGCGACCTTTGCGCCAAGACCGGCAGCACCGGCAGCACAGATCAGACCGGCTGTGCCGGCGCCGACTACCACAAGGTTGTAACAAGGCGCAGGCTCGGGATTAATCCAGCCTATTGGGTGGACGTTCTCTGATAGCACCCGGTTTTCAGCGGTATCGGGCAGGATCAATGCCATCAGGGTGTTTTTACAAACTGCATGGCTGCCGAGTTCATGCAGTAACGAAGCCCGGTTGGCTTGGGACCATCATTAAAGACGTGTCCAAGATGAGCATCACAGCGACTGCAGACCACCTCAACACGACGCATGAACAGTGAGCTGTCATCATGTTCGGCAACATTTTCCGGAGCAACCGGCTGCCAGAAACTAGGCCAGCCGGTGCCTGAATCAAACTTGTGCTCTGAGCTGAACAGGTCGTTACCGCAACCGATACACTTGTACGTACCCTTTTCATGATTATTCCAGGTTGCGCCGGTAAAGGGTGCTTCAGTTCCTTTTTCCCGGATTACGTTGTACTGCTGCGGTGTCAGCTGTTTTTTCCAATCTTCCTCTGTCTTTATAACTTTTTCACTCATGGTGTACCCCCTGGTGGCAACAGAATAAAGTTTGACGGATACCGGTTTTCCTGTTTCACCCCCCTTCTTTGCAGTGGTTCTGGCCGTTGAACTATTATTACAGGCCACCAGTACTGTAACAAACAATGCTGCAATAATCAGTGCATAACGGTTCATGATATCACCTCTCCCAAGACTAATGCCCGGTGTTACTGCCCCATAACTCCTTCAGACGATTGTCCCGTCCGCAGCTTGACCGGTAGTAGCGGTAGCGAATCGGGTTCTTTTTGTAATACTGACGATGGTACTCTTCTGCCGGATAAAAAATGCCGGCCTGCACAATCCCGGTAACAACCGGCTCCAAAAATTTCTTTGTTTTGTTGATATTTTCCTTTGACGCCAAAGCAAGCTTCTTCTGGCTTTCATTGTGATAAAAGATACCGGCCCGGTACTGGTTGCCGATATCGCAAAACTGACGATCAGTCACCGTGGGATCAATATTGCGCCAGAAAACCTGCAGCAGTTTTTCATAGCTGATTTTAGCAGGATCATAGCTGATCTGAACCGCTTCGGTATGGCCGGTGCCACCGGCTGAAACTTCCTTGTAGGTGGGATTTTGTTTGGTGCCGCCAGTGTAGCCGGGCATGACTGAAAGTACACCGGGGAGGGAGTCAAAAGGCTGCTCCATGCACCAGAAACATCCGCCGGCAAAGGTTGCTGTTTCTGGCGGAGCTGCGGCAGAAGGAGTTGCGTACGCGGTACATACAAGGATCAGACAGGCAAAAATGGTCTTCCACATCTATGGGCCTCCTGTATATTTGATCAAACTGGAAAACATTATAACACAAAACGTTAGCGGGTTGTCGAGAGGGTGATATCACCGTACCAGGCGGTTGCCTCGGCGCCGGTGTTATCGGTGTCGGTCATGATGGCGATGGCGCCGGCTTCAGGCGGGTCTTCACCAAAAACGCGTCGGTAGTCTGAATAAATATCGCGTTTCTCGCTCACCCATTGACCAGCTTTTCACGCGCCTGACTCAATCGCAATCAAGATGGCGTTGGAAGTAAAGGCATTAGGTACAAATTCTCCCTTGGGTAGCTTGTTGGCCCAAATGTAGTTCAGCGCCCGCATCTGCCAGAAGAACCGTCCTGGAAAGACCACATAGACCCGGGCAGCATAGTCGTCACCCTGTCTGGTCATTTCATTGCCTTGGGCAATGGTGTTGATTATCTTCCAGCTCCACTTCAGGTAACGATAGGTAACTGGATTGAATGTGAGCTTTTTTGTCAAACCCGAGGCAGCGCCCTTGGCATGGGCCTTCAGCACGGTCTGACCATTATCCTGTACGATGGTGTACCCGGTGGTTCCCTTGAAACTTTGGGATTCCCAGCCTTTGAGGCCTTCGGTGGCAAAGCGTGCAATTGGTATTTCATCTGCAGATACAGGTGAAAACAGTACTGAAACACAGAGCAACAGGACAACTGACAAAACTATAGTATGCATTATAATCTCGCAAAGCGTAGTTTCAGCCGGTTTAGCCATCGTCTGGCTGATGAAACCGGCCTGGTTAACAATCCGGCACTGTTGGTCAACAGGTCCGCAATATGGACAGCAGGCGTGGCTGAAGCAAGTGTATCACTGCAGGCGCCGCAATAGGAAATGACAAGACGCCCGGCTGCT
>CAZXTZ010000231.1:0-4822 GCA_964643645.1 uncultured Geobacteraceae bacterium | reverse complement strand
ACAGTTCCATACAAACTGCTGTAATGGACTGTCTCTGGTTGGCGGTTACGGATAAATCCAGTTTTCTGTTTCACCGTCCTTTTTAAAGCCCACACTTTCCCAGAAGCCTATTGCCGTACTTCTCACCCTGTCTGCGGTAAGCTTCCTGTAGTTTCGTTTTGCCTCGTCAACAAATGCCTTGCCGTAACCATTTCCCTGGAATTCGGGGTAGATGTTTATGGAAAAAATTGTGAATTCATTTTCGTTAATCAGGCATCTTGCCTTTCCGACGCTTGAATCATTGAATGTTATATCGGCCCAGTCATATTCGGACTTCTGCTGTTCACGAGGTATGAATGTGATGACAAGACTTTTTGGCATGGTTTTTCTCCTTCACTCGAACCCCTGGCAAAAAGCGAGTACATTTTTGCCAAGGTCAGGCAGATAGTAGCCGCCTTCAAGAATTGCAAAGCGTCGTTCATGCCCCATTTTTTTTGCCAGCAGCTTTAATATGTATCCAATACGATAGAAATCAAATGTTGCCAGCTTGCGGCCCGCATCTTTTTCATAACTGTCAAAACCCGCATTAACAGCAATTATATCAACATGATCCAGATGTTTTACAGAATTTTCTACAAGGGAAACATAGCTGTCCCTGTCATCTGCCATCGGGTTTAGAATTATGGCTTCCTTCCAGTGCGACAGGCAGTCAATGGTTCCATCTCCGCCATGTGCATCAAAATCAAGGATGAATGCAGAGTTGATCATGCCTTCATTACGGAGCTTTTCAAGGGCAACAGCCATATTGCAGAAAACACAGTAACCCCAGGCAGATGATGGGTGTGCATGATGGCCTGGCGGGCGGATGCAGGCAAAAGCAGGTTCTGAATCCATTGCAATCCGGGCTGCCTTAATAGCGCCACCGGCTGAAAGAATGGCCATATCATAAAGGCTTGAATCTTCTTTTACCGACTCTATGTACCGGCTGTCATGAACTCTGGTAATATCGGACAACTCTGCGGCATCACACTGGATAATCTGATATCCGGATTCGTTGATGATGCAGTCCATAATGGCTTCCATCCTTCCGGAGGCTGAAGCGCCATCATTGGTATAATCTGAATTATAGAATCTGTCGTTGAATACAATTTTCATGATTGAGAGCTGATTCCCCCGTCTCCTGATAAGAGAAGCAGAATAAACCTGTCTCTGAAGTTTACAAGAATCAAACAGGGAGTCTGCAGATTGGCAGACTCCCTGTTTGATAAAACCGTTTGCTAGTTTTAAAGCTCTTTCAGTGAGCTGCTTCCTCGGAGTTTCCCTTGCCGCCCATCATATAACGGTAAAACATGGGGAAGCCAACAAAGAAGGCGATGCAGATAAGATACTCAACTGTCTTTATGTACTGGTAAAAATCAACCAGAGTGTAAACCGATTTGATATGACCTATTGAACCGAAAATATCCATGACTCTATCTCCCTTGTTTTTATTAATAAGCGATTACTTGTTGGTTACACTTGAAGTAACTTCTTTGCTTTTGGCCGCTTCAGCAGCACCCTTGATCATTCCGTAGAGGCTTATGAGGGCCGGAATTGTCTGAACCACAACCACCAGTGCCAGGAAACCTGCAAAGGCCAGAACAAGTATGCCGCTGTTATATGTAAGGCTTGTGTCAATATGATCGGCGGCTCCAGCTGAGGCAAATGCTGTGGTGATGCTTGCAAGTGAAAGGGCCAGTGTGTTGATAAATGTTTTCATTGTTAATTCTCCTTTTCGTTGTTTTTAGCAGTAGCAGTTTTTATTTGTATGAAAGGCACAGGCTACAACCTGTTTCAGTTCTTCCCTGTCTTCCGCCTTAACCGGCTTGAGCAGGTGGTAGAAGATTCCTTCATTTCTCAGTTTGCGTATCACCGGCAGTGAGGCTTCATTTGAAACCAGTATAATTATCAGATCCCGGCAGCACTTCTTGAAGAGCGGTATCAGATCTACAGCCGCCAGTTCATCGAAGCTGCTGCCCAAAAGGATTACCTTTGCCGTCTTTTTCAGGATTCCCTGAAGCACTCCGGCGGCGGTGGAAGTGACAGTTACATTGTATCCTGCTTCGATACAGAGATCAGCCATCACTTTGCGGGTTTCAATATTTTCTTCTGCTATAAGTATGCTGTTCATGGCTCTATACCTTAGGTACTGATTTTGTATCTGCCGAAGGAGAAAAAACCGCCTTAACCATTGCATACAGCATGATGCTTGCCGGTATGGCCTGAAGCATTACAACCAACACTGCAAACCCCATCAAAGCCCACATAAGAAGTCCGGCTTCCTCGCCACCCACACCGGTTACTGCCGCATATACGGAAACTGCACTGGCAGTTATCAGGGCCACCACTATTTTGATAATATTTGTTTTCATGACTTTCTCCTTTTGTTGCATTAGCTTCTTGCTATCTCATGAATGCATATACGATGCCAATATCAAAATCAGCTTGAAACTAACTGTAATACCCAGAATTTATTGATTTATTTCAAGACAGAAATGCGGCGCAGATTCTGAAAGGTGTATTAGATTGATATGCAGGCAGGTTTTGGCATACACCGATTATTTCTGGTAACATACTAATATAACTAATTATATAGCCGATATGTCAACTGTTTGTATGTATGAAGGATTCATGCAGCAGAATTTTATAAGTGTTATGTTGGGAAACAGAGCTAATCTGTGATAATAAATCTGGTCATAAATACGGGCAGCTGTTTTTACAGTAAAATTGTTTATTCAAGGAGTTCAAAAAATGCTTAGATCCTCATTAGCAACAAGTGTCTGCAATATTTTGCTTTTTTCAGCCCTTTCAACGCCTGCCATGGCTACGGAACTTCCGAAACAGTATGCTTTGAAGGATTTTTTCGGTAAACCGGAGCGATCTTCATTCAGGCTTTCCGCTGACGGGAAAATCCTGGGTTTCATGCAGCCCTATAAAAGACGCGACAACATTCACATAGTCGCGTTGCCGGAAAATGGTGAAACCCCTGATTTTAAAAAGGCCAGACGTCTGACTGATGAAACTGCAAGGGATATTTCCGGATTTTTCTGGAAGGGAAACAACACTATTCTCTATGTTAAAGATTTCGGTGGAGATGAAAACTTTCACCTTCTGTCAGTTGACACCATAAGCGGCAAGGTAAAAGATCTTACCCCGTTTGAAAAAATACAGGCCTCTATTGTGGACGACCTTGTAGATGATCCTGACCATGTTCTTGTGCAACACAACAAGAGAGATCCACAGCTTTTTGATGTTTACAGACTGAATGTAAAAACAGGCAAATCCACTCTGGTGGCCAAAAATCCAGGCAATATAAGAGGCTGGCTCACCGATCATGATGGCCAGTTGCGTGTGGCATCCACAAGCGATGGAGTTAATACCAGCCTGCTGTATCGCGCATCAGAAAAAGATCCGTTCAAAACCATTCTCACCACCGATTTTCGCACAACTGTATCCATCCCCTTTTTCACATCTGACAACAAGGCGCTTTATGCCCTTTCAAACCGTGGTCGTGACAAAACAGCCCTTGTGGTGCTCAATCCGGAAAATGCAACAGAATCAAAGCCTTTGTTTGAACACCCGGAGGTTGACCTGGGCGGAGCATCCTATTCCCGAAAGCGGAAAGTTCTGACCACGGCAGGCTATAATACATGGAAATCAGAGCGACATATATTTGATCCTGAAACCGGCGCTATATTCTCAAAACTGGCGGCTAAACTGCCCGGTTATGAACTGCTTATCCAGGATTTAAACATTAACGAGGACACTTTTATTGTCGCCTCCTACAGCGACCGCACTCCTGGCACACGTTATGTCTACTCCCTGAAAACCGACACACTGACAAAACTGGGTGAGATCAATCCCAGAATTGACCCTGAGCAGATGGCGCCGATGAAGCCGGTTACATACAAATCAAGGGACGGTCTCAATATTAACGGCTACCTGACACTTCCCCTCAACAGGGAACCCAAAAACCTGCCAGTGATAGTGAATCCCCATGGAGGCCCCTGGCTCAGGAATTCCTGGGGATACAGTGCGGAGACCCAGTTTCTTGCCAATCGCGGCTTTGCAGTTTTCCAGATGAACTTTCGGGGCTCAACTGGCTATGGCAGGTCGTTCTGGGAAAAGAGCTTCAAGCAATGGGGCAAGACGATGCAGGATGACATAACCGATGGCGTTCAATGGCTTGTAAAGGAAGGAATCGCAGATCCGAAACGGGTCGGCATATACGGTGGCAGCTATGGCGGGTATGCAACCCTTGTCGGAGTAACCTTTACCCCTGATCTGTACGCAGCTGCGGTTGATTATGTAGGTGTGGCAAACCTTTTCACCTTTATGAAGACAATCCCCCCGTACTGGAAGCCCTATCTCACAATGATGTATGAAATGGTGGGTGATCCTGCAAAAGACAAAAAACTTCTTGAGTCGGCTTCACCTGTATTCCATGTGGACAGGATTAAAACTCCGCTGTTCGTGGCCCAGGGGGCAAATGATCCACGTGTGAACAAGGATGAATCGGATCAGATGGTTGCCGCTCTGAAAAAACGCGGGGTTGAAGTTCAGTATATGGTTAAGGAAAACGAAGGGCATGGATTCCATAACGAAGAGAATCAGTTTGATTTTTATGGTGCCATGGAGAAATTTTTCAAAAAGCATCTTGGTAAATAAACAAAAAAAGAAGGGGGCTGCTCATGGCAGTCCCCTTCAGTTTATATCCGTTTTTTCAGTCTGTAGGTTCCTGCGAGTTGTCCTTTCGCAGGTTGTCAATTACCTGTTGGTTACGTTTGAAGTTGCTTCTTTCCTC
>CAZXTZ010000230.1:0-4830 GCA_964643645.1 uncultured Geobacteraceae bacterium | reverse complement strand
TCTATGGCTGAAACGGCTGTGGGGTCCTTAAAGACCACCATTCCAGCCCCCATTGGCACATAGAGTTGTTTGTGGGCATCAATGGTTACCGAGTCGGCCCGTTCAATTCCGGCAAGCAGATGACGATGTTTATCAGAAAAGAGGGTTGGCCCTCCCCATGCTGCATCAACATGGAAATGGCAACCCAATTCTCCGGCTATATCAGCCATCGCCTCCAACGGATCCACGTTGCCTGTTTCTGTAGTCCCCCCAATACCGACCAGGGCAAGAGGCCGGATGTTCTGATCCTTCAGACGCTGGCATTCTTCGCGCAGAGTATTGAGATCTATGCGGTTATTACCGGATGTCTTAATCTTGATCAGGTTGTCACGACCGATACCAAGAAGATCTGCCGCCTTACCAAGTGAGTAATGTCCCCGCTCTGACACAAGAACCGCAACATCGTCAATCCCTTTATAACGCAGCGACTTGGCCAGTCCTTCCTGTGCAATACCGCGAAACTCCCCCTCAGGTGCAAACAGGCGGTTGCGGGCAAGCCATAGCGCCGTTATATTGGCCACAGTTCCTCCGGAACAGAAAGCTCCGAGGGCAGCCTGACTGTTATGTATCCAGGGGGGGTAGAATTCGTCAGTACAGCGATAAATGAGATGATGGAGCATGGCCAGCACCTGGCGTTCCATCGGTGTAAAAGCCTTGGATGTCTCCACTTTTACCAGGTTCTGATTAAGGGCTGTCATCATGCGTGTCAAAGGCAGCATGAAGTAGGGGAGCGCAGAGGTCATATGCCCCACAAAACCGGGCGCAGCTGTATGCACCGACTGGGCCACCAGATTTTCCTTAACAAACTCGGTATAGTCTGAGACGTAGGTTGGTTCTTCCGGAATGGCTGAGGATGAAAAGCTGGCTTCTATTTCCTCCAGAGGACGCTCAACAGCAACGATATGGGTCTGCAGGAAGCCGGTAACATCATCGGTAATCGCCCGGTCAATGGATCCAAGTGTTGAGTCAGGGGCTTCCGGAACTGTGAAGATCCGGTAGAGGGTTTCCAGGTTGGCACGGGCCTTGGGCATTATGGTTCTTCTCCCAGCACAGTGTTATCAATCAGACGGGTCGTCCCCACCTTTACAGCCAGGGCAAGCAATGTGCCTTTAGCCGCCTTTTTCACAAGCTGCAAGGTTGTGGCATCCCGCAGTTCCAGATAATCAATGGCTGCTGACGGCACAGACTCAATCTGGCTACGGGCCTCCAGCAGCAGTCGTTCCACGGAGCCCTCACCGCCATCAAACAGCTCTCGAACCAGCTGTATAGCCCGATGCAGACAGAGGGCCTGCTGCCGTTGTTCAGGAGTAAGGTAACTGTTACGGGAGGACATTGCCAAACCATCAGGCTCCCTTACTATGGGCATACCGATAATTTCAACAGGCAGGTTAAGATCAGTTGTCATCTGGCGTATGACAGCCAGTTGCTGAAAATCCTTTTTTCCGAAAAACGCGACATCCGGCTGGACTATCCCGAACAGCTTTGTAACCACCACAGCCACTCCGTTGAAGTGGCCAGGACGGCTTGCGCCGCAGAGAGGTTCTGTAAGTGGGCCAAGAGCTACCGTTGTCTGGAAGCCGGGGGGATACATGGCCGCAGCAGTCGGGGCAAAGACTATATCAACACCGCACTGTTCAGCCAGAGCGCAATCACCTTCGAGATTGCGCGGATACAGGTCAAGATCCTCATTGGCTCCGAATTGGGTCGGGTTGACAAAGATCGAGAGCACCAGAATATCACCAGACTTCCGGCCCTCCCTCATCAGCGAGGCATGGCCTTCATGCAGAAATCCCATGGTCGGTACAAATGCGATCCGCTTCCCCTGGCGTTTCTTGGAGAGAGAAACTGCCTGCATCTCCTGCACATCATGAATCAGTCTCACGAGAACGAATGCTCCTCAGTCGGAAAGGTACCATCTTTTACTTCTGACACATACTGTCGTGCCGCCTCTGTTATAACAGGAGCAAGATCAGCATAACGCTTGACAAACTTCGGAGAATATTTTTCACACAAACCCAGAATATCATGAATTACCAGGACCTGACCGTCACAGACAGGTCCTGCGCCTATACCGATGGTGGGGATCTCAAGCATCTCTGTGATCCTGGCTGCCAGTTTTGCCGGAATTCCCTCCAGAACAACAGCAAAAGCGCCTGCCTCCTGCACGGCATGGGCATCCTCCAGAATCCGCTCCGCATTATCCTTGCGCCCCTGCACCTTGTACCCACCCATACGGTGTACTGATTGCGGAGTCAAACCCACATGGCCCATCACCGGAATATCCATCTCCGTAACAGCCCGGATGACAGAGGCCATATTTATGCCGCCCTCGATCTTTACCGCCTCGGCCCCGCCTTCCTTCAGCATCCTTCCGCAGTTTTCAAGGGCCAGTATCTCACCACTCTGACAAGCCATAAAAGGCATGTCGGCAATCACCAATGCCTTTGGCCGCGCACGGACAACAGCCTTAACATGGTACAGCATCTCATCCATTGTTACCGGAAGTGTATTTTCATTGCCTGCAAATACAACCCCTGCTGAATCACCAACCAGAATAGCATCCACCCCGGCAGCATCAAGCAGTCGGGCAGTGGGGTAGTCGTAGGCGGTAAGAACCGTAACCTTACGGCCATCCCGTTTCATCTGAATAATTTCCGGTATGGTTATTTTCTTGCGCATCCGCACCCCAAAAAAAGCCGCACACCAAATGACGGTGCGCGGCTGTATATATCACTCCGGCAACGCTGCCGGAATATCCTTTAAACCGTCCGTCCCGGTTCTTGCAAATCCAGGCGTATGTCCTGCTTCAGATACAGCTGCTGATCAGCCCCTTGCCAGGTGGCTGTCAAATTTTGTATACACTATCACATTCAAAACTTTGAATACCAGCTGTTTTTTCAGAACAATACTTCTACGAGATATAAGCGAAATGCACTTTCATGGGCAAGAGTCACAGCAATATAACAGCTGTTTTCGACTTCCTCCGAGTAGAGCACCAGCAACCTCCTTGAGCGGTCAGTGCTTATTTGGATCGTGGGTATAACGGATCACGGTTGCCTTCTCCAGAGTAATCATGCCACCACCCATCATTGCGTCAATCTGCGGCATAATTGCGTTGATCTTCTCCTTACTATCCACCACCTCAATGATAATCGGCATATCAGATGAGAGGTCAAGCAGCTTCTGGGTATGATAGAGACGGTTGGCCCCGAACCCACAGATCCCCCGCAACACCGTGGCTCCGGCAAATTCTTCCTCGCGCAGAAGCTCCACCAGTACCTCATACAAGGGGCGGTGGCCATGACGGTCTGCCTCTCCGATGAATATCCGCATCAACTGCTGTTCACCAATCAGTTTCGACATGTTTTCACTCTCCTTACTTATGCTAATGAACGAACCGTCACAATACCAAGCCAGGTAAACAGCAGGCAGACCGCCACGCTGGCCAGCACATTAGCAAACGCCAGAACAAACTGACCATCCTCCAGCAACCTGAAGGTCTCGTAGCTGAAAGTTGAAAAGGTGGTCAATCGATCCATAAACCCCACGGTCAGACCGATCCGCAGGGCATCAGGAATCACCGTACTGCGCAGACCAAGCTCCATGATCAGGCCAATGAAATAAGCACCGATGATGTTGACCATAAAGGTGCCGTAGGGAAAGGCCCTCCCCAGCAGGCCATAGACCCAGCCGGACAGGTAGTAGCGTGCAAGCCCTCCTCCGGCACAAAAAATTGCGATGGTTGCGGCTGTTTTCATCTGCTTGCTCTTCTCCCCTGTTTCAGTATAGCGCACAATCAGCGGTTGTCATCCCGCCCTCCGAAAAACTTACATAATCAACTCACGCCCGTGCCCCGGCAAACGAATGCCCTGCAGCACTCTGGTTCCAAACATAGCTGTAGACCTCCCGTGCCGCAACCTGCTTGTCTTCAGCAGAAAAGGGAGGTTCGGGCAGCATCATGAACAGGTGATCCAGGATGAAAGTTTCCACCTCTGCCTGAGTCTGCTCCTTGCTGATCCACTGTTCCAGCGGAGCCAGCAGTTGCTGTATCTCGTGCAGCAGGCTCATGCTGCCAAGTTTCACCCGTTCACGATCCGTTTTTGTCAGGTCATCGCGCAGCAGCAGGCTGAACAGGGCGTACTCCTCTTCGCTCAAGCCTTCTTCCACCACCCGGCGCTGCTCATCGTCCAGACTTGCAGCCAGATCCACCAGCCTGGCAAAGGTCTCCTCAATGCTGGTACGGTCTTTTTCTGTCAACGATGGCAAGCTGATACGTACCCCCGGTACATTAACACTTTTGCGGCTACCAAGAGTGGCATCATTCAACGCCTCGCAAACAAGGTAATCAGAATGCTTTTCAATGACTTTCAAATCAAGATCGCCATCGTCGATAAGCAATTCTCCGCCTACAGACATATCTGCAACAAAATTCTTATACGACAGGCAAATGCATTCCCTGGTGGTTTCTCCATCAGGATTACCCATTACTTTAATTCTATCACCTGTTTTTAATTCAAGTGGTTGGGCCGTTTTGGTTGTACGAATCTCCGGACCTTTCGTATCCATTAAAAGTGCAATGTGATTTGATACGGCACGGGTATTGCCAACAACTCTATTAAACCCTTCTTCAACCATGTGTGCCGAATTCAGGCGTACCACATTCATTCCTGCCTTATACAGGGATCTGATAAACTCTACCTCACACCGTTGATCTGAAACAGTAGCAACAATCTTTGTATGCTTTAACATATAACCTTACTATTATAATCTTTATTAAAAAAATCTTCAAAT
>CAZXTZ010000229.1:0-4921 GCA_964643645.1 uncultured Geobacteraceae bacterium | reverse complement strand
CACCCATTACAGGCATCTGGACATCCATAAGTACACAGTCAAACTGCTGCCGCTCCAGTGCTTCCAGGGCTTGCTGACCATCTTGCACTACAGTCACCTGCTGCCCCATCCTGCGCAAAATCGCAACTATGAATTCCGCATTTACACGGTTGTCCTCTGCAAGCAGGACAGACATCGGCCTCAAACCTGATGCCGCATCATGAAGTGAAGCCGTCTGGCCTGGTGCCTGTTCCTGCTGCACCGGAACCAGAAACGGCAATTCTACGTGGAAAGTACTTCCTACTCCTTCCCTGCTTTCTGCCCATATTCTCCCTCCCATAAGCTCAGCCAGCCGACGACAGATGGCAAGCCCCAGTCCGCTTCCCCCATATCTGCGGGTTGTAGAGTTATCAGCCTGCTCAAAGGCCGCAAAAATACGTTCCAGAAGTTCGGGAGCCATACCTATACCGGTATCGGCCACACTTATCCGAATGGTTAATCCGGACGCTTTCTGTGACACGGTCTGTGCCGAAACCGACACAATGCCATGCTCGGTAAACTTTACAGCATTTCCAAGGAGATTTAACAGAATCTGGCGTGTCCTCATCTGATCCCCCTGAATAATCTCAGGGATGGCTGGCGAGAGATCAACTCGGGGCGTGATACCCTTCCGGAGTATCAGGAACTGCTGACTGCCCAGCAGATCTTCAATACATCTGCGTAATGAGAAGGGAACCGATTCCAGAGTCATCTTCCCGGCCTCTATTCTTGAAAGATCAAGAATGTCACTGATAAGGGTTATAAGACTGCCGGATGAGCTTTCGAGATTGTCGAGGTAGTGTTGTTGTTCAGGATTCAGATCTGTTGCGCGTAAGAGTTGTGCCATTCCGATTACACCATTAATTGGAGTACGGATCTCGTGTGACATGTTGGCGAGAAATTCAGACTTGGCGCGACTGGCCGCCTCGGCCGCATCTTTGGCAGCTAAAAGAGCCTGATCAGCCTCCTTGCGTTCATGAATATCCCGGGCAAGAAAACAGAGACAGTCCTCCCCCTCAATGATGATCGGCATCAGATACAACAAAGAATGCCTTTTAGCTCCTGATTTCATGGTAATAACAAACTCAAAGTCTTCAACATACCCATTTCGATTTACTGACTCTACAGCCTTTGCGCGGGTATCGGCATCCCAGAACCCCAACTCCAGCGAGGTATGCCCTATCACCTCATCCCTTGCCCATCCGGTACATTTCTGAAAACCTTTGTTCACTTCAATAAAAAGACCATCAATACGTCTGGTAATACCCAACATGTCAGGGATAAGATTGAATACATTTGCATATTTCTGTTCTGAAAGCCTCAGTTCAACCTCTGCTTTCCTGCGGTCGCTTATGTCAATCACACTCCAGACCACCCCCTGATCACCGTCCCGAAGGGCCAGCCTTACACCTGTAAAGACACACCAGATGATTGTACCGTCCTTGCGGCGTGATGGATGTTCAGCATTCAGATGTACTGTGCCGTTACGGGCCTCACTGAAACGGGGAGCCCAGTCATTGAAGTGCTGTTCATCAACATGCAGCATCCGGACAGACTGCCCGAGCAGCTCCTGCTCTGAGTATCCCATCATATCGCAGAACTGCTGGTTTACCTGAATAATCACCCTTTTTGAAGAGACGACAAGATAACCTGAACCGCTGTGTTCAAAAAGCACCTTCAGATAGTTATGCTCCGATTCAAGTTCCGCTTCAGCATGCTTTCGCTCTGTAGCCTCATGGCGCAACTTTCTGTTAAGACGACGAAAAACCGTAACCATAATTACCAGAACGCCAATTATAAGGCTGCACACCAGAAGCAGCAGAAGCAGGGGTCTGTAGTCAGTGGGAGTATGTTGTGGGGAGTAGATAAGGGCTGTAGGGTCAGATGTGCCGGGCAGCATTCCCAATGCGTTGAAAACACCGGCAATATGCTGCCAGCGTGCCGGATTCTGGTGTCCCAGCTCAACCAGTTCAGGCTGGATAGCCGAATGGATATTATTTGCCTCAAAAAGCAGCCATTCCCTGCTTTTCAGTTTTGAATATCTGGCAAGAATAAGGTCGGCAATCTCTTCCTTGTGCTCCAGAGAGTAGCGCCAGCCCTTAAGGGTAGCCGTACGGAAGGCATTGACAAAGGCGGGACGCTCTGTTACCAGGCGACGGGTTGTAAACAGGTTGTCTCCGTAAAAATCAATGCCATAATCCTTTGCCGAAAAGGTCAGATAAGGTTCCCCTGCCTGTTCAATGATAAATGGCTCGTTAAAACTGTAGGCCAGCATAATATCGGCCTTGCCGGTCAGCAGATCTTTGGGGTCTCCATTGTGCGGCACCTGTAATATCTGATCTTCTCTGATACCGAACTTGTGCAGCATGGCAAGTGTGGCGCCACCCTGACTGGTATACATGAAACGACGGCCCGGAATGTCTCCAACGGATTTGATACCGGTTTTGCGGAGGGTAATCAAAACTTCCGGCGAGTGCTGGAATATCTGGGCCAGGACCACAAGATCCCGGCCTTTGACACGATGCAGCAAAATGGATGAAGTGCTGACACCGAAATCAGCCCTCCCTGCAGTAACTTCCTGCTCAACTTCAGTGCCGGGCCCACCCTCCAGAATGGTGACATCCAGCCCGGCCTCTCGGTAAAAACCCTTTTCAAGTGCAGCGTAATAGCCGGCAAACTGGTAGTGGTGCAACCATTTAAGTTGGACTGTTGCCTTTTCAAGGGCAAAGGCAGGCGAAAGGCCACTGAAAACCAGCAGAATGGCGAGTAATATGTAAAGTATTATACGATCAGTCATTTGCAGACCGCCAGAGTTCTTCATTTTTCAGACAGGACAGGAAATCAGGTAAGCAAATCCAAGTTCATTTCAGAATAATGACATAAAGCATACCCAGATATTGTTCACCTTTTAACAAAGGCCTGAAGATAAAGTGTCCAGCCTTTTCCTCAAATAATGGAGCTATCATGGAAGCTGGTTTCCGTTTTGCCAGAATCTCAAGCGTTTCTTTATCGCTTGGCGCCTTGTTTGAATGAAAATCATAATTCAAAAGGCTGTTTTCAAGTGGATAGCCGATACGGTTTACCCCTTTGACATCAATAAACTGCACAGAGTAAATACCGGGAATCTTTTCATAAAAATGTTTCATCTGCTTCATCATCAAATCATTATCCCCGGTGGCAACTGCTGTCAGCATTGCTGTTTCCGATGCAAGCTCCTCCAGCATCCGGGCTGTTTCAGACCTTGATGCCGGGCGTTCAGCTCTTGCGGACTTTACGGCAGGTTCCAGATGAATTCCCACCAGCCTCCAGTCTGTTCCATAGAGTGAAACCGTCTGCCAGATGGCCTTTTTTGAAGATAGCCGGTTGGTAAGATATGCCTTGAAAGTGTAAACACCAACACCATGATCCTTTTTTGCTATCATGTTGCCAAGTTGCAATAGCTGGTCAAAGGGCTTGTAAACTGGCGATGTAAAGAGATTGAGCCCCACCTGGGAAGGATCAGCATCGTAGAGTATCCGTCCCCCCGTCTCCATTGCCCATATATCCATCGGCACACCCTTTACAACAGGCTTGATGATATCAGCAAGAAATATCTCCGGCTTGAACATCAGGCTTACCGAGCCGATGTAGAGGCCTTTGCTGTCAAAAACCGGATACTCGCTATCAACAGCCTCGTAACCCTCAACTGAACGGAAAACCGCGCTTAACACAGGTTTGTGTGATTTGAGCAGAAGCTTGACATGATCCTGGGCTGAAATATCCTTGCCTTCAAAACGACGGAAAGCGACCGGTTCAACTGTCACCATCTTTCCCTGTGGGTCAACTGTGCAGCAATCAACAGCAGAACTGAACTGCCCGCAGAGGGTTGCCAGGATACGCCGGGCTCCATCGCCGGAAATTCCCGCTTTACCCAGATCCGCTGCGGCCTTTTTAAGACTGCTGTCAAGACGTGTAAATTCGGCAGACACGTTTTTTTGCGCCGTTGCAATGGCAAGGGGCGTCTGCTGCGATGCAACGGCAACAGAAACAAGGAAAATGAAAGCAAACAGGAGCAGTATCAGTTTTTTCATCATCGGCAATCTCCTCAAGACCAAAGAAACCAGACAAAGACAGCTAAAATTCAGGTAAACCAAGAACTACCGGAAGATCATCCCTGACCCCCATCAGGATGTGAGGCTTTGCAACAGGATCAAGCCATGAGAGCAGTTTGACAAGCTCTTCCTCCTTAATTGCGACGCAACCGGTTGTGGGATAATCTTCCTTAAGCCAGGCATGCAGAAAAATTGCGCTTCCATAGCCTTTAATCACAGGGTTGCGATTATATCCTGTTACAACACCGTACCTGTAACGGTTGTCATCAAGCTTCATAACCTCAAAGGATGTTGCAGTGGTCTCACCACGCTTTACCCACTTGTTGTAATCAGCTGATTTCACATCATCAACCCAGAGATCATCAGCTGTCGCCTGCCTGTAGGGCATTCTTGTGTCAATTGACGGGGCATACCCGAAAGCAGACTCCAGCGGGAAAAGGCCGGTTGGAGCACGCAGGTCACCTTCCCGCTTCTCATTTGCCGGAGCGAAACCTTTACGTCCGATGACTGCCGGCAGAGGGCCTGTGCGAAGTTCCCAGCTGGCTGGCTCGCGCTCAAAGGCATACAGTCTGGCAACTGTTGTATTTCTTGAATCAGCTGCAACCACAATCAACTGGTTTCCAGTAAAAACAGCCTGTTCCCCCTCAGGCAACTGATGGGCGCAACCTGCCAGAAACAGAATAGAAACAGTTATCAAGGTATTGATGATATTCCGTACAGACATCAGAACTCCTCAATTGATTATATTCAGGCAGCATTGTCCGGTTAGAAAATTGCAAGCCATTAGAAGTATGTTTTTAGCCCCCCTCCTG
>CAZXTZ010000228.1:0-5024 GCA_964643645.1 uncultured Geobacteraceae bacterium | reverse complement strand
TTCTGTAAGCTACTTCACTTAAACATTGATCTGATTCGGCTCGTTCATCCTTGGGCAGTGGCACCGTCAGACCCCCTGCCTCATACTTCAATCGTCTTCATCATCTCCTGTATATCCGTAACCCTCCAGATGTTCACCGTGCTGCGCCGCTGCGATTCTGATCCGCCATAGACCAGGGCGGTTGCGGCAGGTGGAGACGGTAGTCTGGCGCTGAAGTTTTTCAGACCTTTGAAAAAATCATCCGTTATGGTTGCGCCGGATTTTATCTCAACCGGCATGATATCAGGGCCGGACTCAACAACCAGATCAACTTCGTTCCCTTTGGCATCCCGCCAGAAATAAAGGTTATTCCGTTTGCCCTTGTTAAATCGGTACTTGAGGGCCTCAACAATCACCATGTTTTCAAACAGATTGCCGCGCAGCGGATGTCTGCTTATGTGCAGTTCACTCTCTGCGCCAAGCAGGTGCGTCGCAAGCCCGACATCATAGAAATACAGCTTGGGGGTCTTGACTTGCCTTTTGGAAATGTTGGTATGCCAGGGCTGCAGCATGAATACAATATAGCTGGCCTCCATCAGCGTCAGCCAGGTGCGGGCTGTGGTGTGCGATATGCCTATGTCATTCCCCAGGCTTTGCAGGTTAAGCAGTTGACCGACCCGGCCCGCACAGAGACGGACAAACTTCTCAAACAGGGCAAGCTCTTTTATGTTGATCAACTGACGGATGTCCCGTTCAACATATGTCTGAAGGTATGCCCCAAGCGCCTGTACAGGATCAAGACCTGCATCGTAAATGCGGGGGTAAAACCCCTGAAACAACAGCCGGTCAATATCAAAAGCCAACCCGTTGCTTGCCAGCTCTTCAATACTGAACGGGAGCAGCTTGAGAAGCGCTGTTCTGCCAGCCAAAGACTGGTTGACTGTGTCCATGACTTCAAACTGCTGGCTGCCGGTAAGAATGAACTGTCCGGGAAGGTTTCTGGCGTCAACAATCGGCTGGATATACGAGAGCAGATCGGGTGTGCGCTGGATTTCATCAAGAATGGCTCCGTCCGGGTAGCGGGACAGAAACCCGAGCGGGTCAGACAGGGCAAAGGCTCTGACATCCGGTTGCTCCAGGTTGACATACGGCTTGTCCTGGAAGGCAGTGCGGCATAGCGTTGTCTTGCCGCTTTGGCGTGGACCGGTGATGGTTACGACCGGATACTGGCTTGCCAGTTGTGTGAGCGTTGGCTGGATTGTGCGTTTTAACATGATGCATGAAGCCTAGCGCACAAACAGGGAAATTTGCAACTTCAAAATGCAGATTACCCCAAATGTTTTTTGCCGGGTGCGCTGACAACAAAAAAGGCCGGGGAATTTCCCGGCCTTTTTGTATTGAAGCTGTATTCTGTAAGCTACTTCACTTCAACATTGATCTGTCTGGGCTTAACTTCCTCTTTCTTGGGCAGGGTTACTGTAAGCACACCTTTTTCGCAGGCTGCGGCAACATTTTCACGATCCACGGTTGCAGGCAGCTTGAAGCTGCGTTGGAAAGACCCGAAATAACGCTCAATCCTGTGATAGTTCTCTTTCTTGACTTCGCTCTCGTGCTTGCGTTCTCCCTTAATGGTCAGCATGCTGTCTTCTATGCGGACATCAATATCCTTCTGATCAACATCAGGCAGTTCAGCCTTTATAACTATCGAATCCTGGGTTTCATAGATATCCACCGCAGGCTGCCATACACCTTCCTTGATATCCTCACCGGGAAACTCTCCGCCTCCCCAGGAAAGGTTAAGCAGACGATCCATCTGGTCCTGCATGCTCCTTAGTTCGCGCAACGGGTTGTACTTAACGATTGCCATGACACTTTCCTCCTTTTTAATCTCTGTTTTTTTTGACTGCCTTCTGATTAAAAAGATAAGCACGCATTTTTCGATGTCAAGGGGTGTCTCATTATCTGCCCAGCTGCTGGAGCAAAAGCCCGTCAGGGGCCAGCAGTTCCACCTGCATCGGCATTCTGCCCACAGCATGGGTTGAGCATGAAAGACAGGGATCGTAGCAACGGATTCCGTGTTCCACACGATTCAAAAGCCCTTCATCAAGCCTGCCGCCGGACAGGTATTTCCTTGCTATCTGCAGCACTGTACGATTCATGGCCATGTTGTTCTGGCCAGTCGCAATTATCAGGTTTACATAGTTCAGCACCCCCTGATCATCAACATGATACTCGTGGAAAAGGACACCACGGGGAGCCTCAACAACCCCTATGCCGGTACGGTTGTTGGTGCGGGCATGACTGCGTACCTGTGAATCCAGTATTTGCGGATCATCCAGCAACTCGGCAGTTCTCTCAAGGCAATAAAGGATCTCAATCAGTCTGGCCTGGTGGAAGTAGAAACTGCCAAGCACAGGCCCGCCGCCATCACGGAACTGCCTGAACCGCTTCAACTCCTGCTCTGCCAGCGGAGTACCGGCATAGTCAGCCACATTCAGCCTCGCCAGGGGGCCCACACGGTACATGCCGCCATCCCCCTCATAACCACCCGGTTTGTAGTAAGGGAATTTGAGGTAGCTCCAGCTCCGTTCCGCCTCTCCGATAAAATCCCGATACCTGGATGGGTCAAAATCCCCTTCCAGATTATTTCCATCGCTGTCAATCATCCGAAGCATTCCGTCGTACTGCTCAAGCCCTCCATCCGCTGAGACAAGTCCAAGAAACATGCTCGGGAAGTTTCCATAGCATCCGGCCTCTTCGGTCAGTCGCTCCAGCGCATCATACCCCAGTGCCAGGGCCTTCTTGGCAATTGCCAGGGCCTCCGGCAGACGGGCCACGATCCATTCACGCTTGTCTGCTGTCAGAGGTTCCCTGACTCCGCCTGAAACAGCCCAGGCAGGGTGAACAGAGCGGTCACCCAAAAGGCGGATAACCTCCTGACCGAACTGGCGCAGCCTTATACCCTCTTTTGCCAGCTCGGGCTGAGCCTCGATCAGGCCCATAAGATTGCGTCTGGCAGGATCACTCTCCATGCCGAGAAGAAGATCAGGGCCGGAAAGGAGAAAAAAGCTCAAGGCGTGGCTCTGCACAAGCTGGGCATAATGCATCAGCCTGCGGAGCTTCTCCGCAGCAGGGGGGATTTTAACCCCTTTCAGGGCATCTCCGGCCTTGGCCGATGCCAGGGCATGGCTTACAGGGCAGATACCGCAGATCCGCTCGGTAATGGAAGGCATTTCACGGTAGCTGCGCCCAAGACAGAACTTCTCGAAACCGCGAAACTCGGTAACATGAAACCTGGCATCAGCAACCTCTCCGGCATCATTTAACTGGATGGTTATCTTTGCGTGCCCCTCAATCCGGGTAACCGGCGCTATGGTTATGGTCTTTGACATATCTTTATCCAAAGCTCCTCTGATCTTCGTTCAACTGCACCGGTTCGCCATTCATTATCGCTGTAATCGCCGCCAGAATCCGCTCCGGATCAGGCGGGCAACCCGGAATAAAGGCATCAACCTCAACCACCTGATGGAGTGGAAGCACCCTGGGCAGAAGCTCGGGCAATATATCTCCCTCGGCATCACTTCTGGGGGCTGAACCGGGACCTGCATGGTAGACTGCCGTGAGAAGGTCATCCACACTGAAGAAGTTGCGTAAACTGGTAACATTCCCTGTGATTGCACAATCGCCGAAACTCACAAGAATCTTTGAGTTCCTCCGGATCTGCTGTAGCAGTTCCAGGTTTTCCATATTTGCCACTGCCCCCTCAACAAGCGCCACATCAACAGATTCCGGAAACTCCTTGGCATCCACCAGCGGGCCGTAAACCATTTCCATTGATCCGGAGAGTTCAACAAGCTGTTCCCCGATATCAAGAAAGCTCATATGGCAACCTGAGCAGCCCCCCAGCCATGCCGTTGCAAGACGCAGTCTGCTCATGGTGTACCTCCTGCGGCAGCAAGACGACGACGGGCAAGGATACGATGCAGAAAGCTTCTCTCCTTTACCATCTCGCCAACGGTGGCCCCTTTCCTGAACAGGGCTCCGGTGGGACATAGCTGGACGCACTTGCCGCAGTCCGTGCAACTGCTGCTTTCCCCCCAGGGACGATCTAGGTCAGCCACAATCCTGCTGGTTGATCCCCTTCCGCGAACATCCCATGTGTGAGCCCCCTCCACCGCGTCACAGACACGAACGCAGCGCAGACAAAGGACACAACGGTTGTGATCTATGGCAAACCGCTCCCGGCTGGCATCCATGGGCAACTGCTGGTGCAGGTAGTCAAAACGGACATGGTCTATACCAAGTTTTGCCGCCAGGCTCTGCAACTCGCAGTTATTGTTCTGCACACAGATAGAGCAGGTATGTGTCCGTTCCGCCAGCAGCAGCTCCACAAGCATCTTCCGGTACTGCACAATCTTTTCGCTGTGGGTTGTAACAACCATCCCTTCTGCAGCCTTTGTAACGCATGAAGGCACAGGCCGTGGATTCCCCTGGATTTCCACCAGACAGAGGCGACAGCCCCCCATTTGCTCAAGACCGTCAAGGTGACAGAGGGTCGGGATATCAATCCGGTGCTCACGGGCCACTTCAAGGAGGGTCTGATCCCTTCTGGCCGTAATCAGTTCATCGTTCATTGTAAGGGTAATGGCCGGCATCAGTATCCCTCCCCGTCACAGCGGAGCGCGGCAATCCGCTGAAGCAGACGATCTCCCAGCAGATGCAGGGGAAGTTCGTTCATATTACATACAGAAGAAGGACAGCCTCTTTCAGTCACATGCGCCTCGTACTCCTCCCTGAACCAGCGCAAGGTCGAAAGCACAGGATTTGGCGCAGCAGCGCCCAGACCGCAGAGCGAGGTATCCTTCATCATCATGCAGAGCTGTTCCAGGTTTTCAAGATCCCTGTGTGATGCGCTGCCGTTGCATATCCGGGTAAGTATCCGGTAAATCTCAACGGTTCCGGTGCGGCACGGCACGCACTTGCCGCAGCTCTCGTCCACGCAGAACTCCATAAAGAAGCGGGCCACATCCACCATGCAGCTCTTC
>CAZXTZ010000227.1:0-5125 GCA_964643645.1 uncultured Geobacteraceae bacterium | reverse complement strand
TATGTCTGCCAGGGTCAGCAAACGAATTGGGCTGCAGTGGTGCCAGGCCGGTGCCATGGGACTGGTTGCAGCAGGCTCTGTGATGCTGGCATCAGGTTCAGGTCAGCTGCTCCTGCTGTCGGGCATGGCCGCCTGCGGCGCAGGGTTCGGTCTCTTCACCTCTCCAAACAACACGGCCGTAATGGGGGCTGCCCCGCCTGGCGATCATGGGCGGGTAGCCGGCAGCTTCCAGACCGTTGTCCGGGTTTCAATCGCCTGCGGTTCGGTGCTGTTCGAGGCGATTCAAAGCCAGCTTCGCACCTTGTTGGAAAAGATGAACTACGGAGGGCTGACTGCCGAAGCTCTGGCCTTCAGGCTCTCCTATCTGGTCGGCGCCCTGCTTTGCCTGCTTGTCGGGCTGCTTGCCTTCCGGCATCGCTCTTATAAGAATAGCCCTGCTGCATGAGGAGGAGAAGATGGATCTCTGGGTAACAAACGCCACCCTGATTACAGGGGATGGCAGCACCGTGATTGACAGGGGGCTGCTCGGCATACAGGACGGTTTGATCCAGGTTGTCGCCAGGCAGGAGTCAGGCATCTCTCTGGAAGGTCCGATGCTTGACGCCGCCGGAGGCTATCTGCTTCCCGGAATTTTTAATGCCCATACGCACGGATGCTGCACAGGCCCGCTCTTCTCAAGCGGCGCGCCTGGTGTGGGGCTGGCCGATGCCATAGCAAACGTCAAGCGGCACCTGGCCCAGGGGGAGACAGCCTTGTGCGACCTGTCCGGACTAGGGACTTCTGGCGATGTTGAAGCGGTGCGCTCTGCAACGCCTGTGGCTATCGGGCTTGGAAGCTGCCATTTTCCTGAAACCTTTGTGGCTGCACGGCTGGTGGACGGCTCTGGGATCGAACCACGCCATGAACAGGCAACAGCCAGGCAGATGCTGGAACAGGGGGATGCCATTGCCATTGGAGAGGTGGGAAGCGGCGCAACCCTGGGTGGCGGGGTCGCCAGCTATCGGTACATTCCCGAGGCTATTCATAATGCAACCGGTATCCGGATCGGCTGGGGGGAGGCGGATCGGATCAAGGCGGCTGTCCTGGCTGAAGGTTATGGGGCATTAACCGCCATTTGTGACGAGTTGGGTCTTGCAGGCCGGATTGGACTAGAATCGCTGCGGGAGCTGGTATTGCGTTACGTCAAAAAGCCGGTTTCAGCTGCCCTGGCAGGTTTTGAACCGGCTGTGGCATTGAGCGCCGGCACAGGGGTGCCTACAGTGTTCCATACCTGCAGGGAATCGGTGCAGACTCTGCTTGATCTTGCCAGAAAGTACCGCGCCACGCCGGCGCGGCTGGTGGCAGGTCACGCCAACCACACCAGCATGACTGCTGAGCAGTGCATTGAATGGGCAGCCCTGCTGCGGGATGAGGGGGTGATCATAGACCTGGCCACCGTGCAGGCCTTTTCCGGTATGCCGGATATTCTGGAAAACTCCAGGGCGCTGCTGTCTGCCGGTCTGGTTGACATGATCACCACCGATTACGGCGGCGGGCAATGGGACCCGATCCTCCGGATGGTTGAGTATGCGGCGGACGAAGGGCTGCTCACCCTGCCGCAGGCTGTTGCGCTGGCAACCTCAAAACCTGCCGCCTGCTTCCCGCTAATAGGGGCAAAGCGTGGTCAGTTAGCCATCGGCCGCAGGGCGGATTTTGTCATTACTGCGCCTGGCAGAGTTGCAGATGTGAGGCAGGTATACTGCGCAGGAACGCTGGCGTATGACGGTTCTGACGTCTAAAGCCTCAACCTCTCCAGCTCATCCTCGCCCATATCATTAACAGCCGTAAACTCCTTAAGCCTTCCATCCTTCATCATGCTCATGGGGCAACTATCCCCCTTTGGAGCCTTTGTGTAGCGCAGCACGATCCTGCCGGCCAGCTCGATATCCGAAGCATCAGGCTCGCCAACCAGCAGCAGCATCGGGCTTCCCCCACCCAGCCAGCGAACTGCGGCCTCGCCAGGAGCGGCAGCCGCCAGAATTTTCTCGTTATCACTTATATCCCTGCCAACCACAGCCTTGCAACGGTCTGAGAGCCTGAAGTGCCTTCCTGTCCGCAAAAGATGGAAATCCCTGACTTCAGGGTTCTGCTGGTGTAACAGAATATCCTTCACCTTGGGGATATAGCTCTCCTCGGTAAGAAGGCAGCCACCCCCCGGCGCCGGGTATTCATCCACCCCCAGTTCGACCGCCAGGCGTATCTGATCCTTGCGGCCACGCCCCTTGAAGGTAGGCAGTTCATCACGCCTTACCCAGCCTTGCGCCTCTGGAACCGTAACTTTCATATACCCTGCCGAAAGAGGGCGGAGCAGCAGCCCCTCCAGGCCGCAATCCCTCTCAATAACCCGAAGCGCGTCCCTGCGCTGACTCATGGGGCGCTGCCCCAGCACCTCTCCTGTTATCACAAAATCAGCTTCAAGCTCCCTCATCAACTTTCCAGCACAGCCCAGCATGAATATCTTGCAATCTATGCAAGGGTTCATTGCACTGCCATAACCATGCATCGGGTTCCGAAGCATCTCCAGAAAATCATCCCCAAGCTGCACCGAACGGAACGGGATATTGTAATGCCTTGCATATCTGGCAGCAACCGGCTCCCCATCAAGAACAGGTGAACAGCCAAAAAAGGGAGAGGTAAAATTGATTGCCAGAACTTCCACACCCTGCTTCTCAATAACCTTAACAGCCAGTATTGAATCAAGACCACCTGAAAAAAGAGCCAACGCTCGACGTCGCATATATCAGGGTCACTCCTCTATAATAAAATTGCAAAGGGGAAAAAGCAGTACCACAAGAAATGAAGTTTCTGCAACGGTTGACTCTTTTGAATATCAGGCTACACTATCCGGACTAAAGAATGAATTCAGGAGGAGCCATGCCTGTAAACGTCATGGAAGGCACACTGGGCGCAGTCTTATACAATTCCAGAATAATTACAGAAAACGATATCGCTGCGGCCCTCGCAGAACAGAAAACAAACCATTGCCGCTTTGGTGAGGCTCTTGTAAACCTCGAAATTGTAACCCAGGAGGATATTGACTGGGCCCTTTCAAGCCATCTGGATATACCATATATCCGCCTGAACCAGCAAATGATTGACCCTGAGGCCATCAAGCTCCTTCCGGCAGCTCTTTGCCGAAAATACAAACTGATTCCCCTCATAAGGGCAGCTGATGAACTATCAATAGCAATTTCCGATCCTCTGGACAAGGAGGCCCTGGCAGCAGCTGAAAAGATCTCGGGATGCAGGATAAACCCGTCTGTGGCGATGATGCGGGAAATATCCGAGATGATTGACCTCTGCTACGGAATACCCGCCGAAGAGCTCCCCGGTTTTGAAAGCGACAGTCTCTCCGCCGAAGAGCTTGCCATTATAAATTCCGACACCAGCGGCCAGAAGCTTTTGGACTGGCTTCTGGCCGCCTGCATACAGCAGCAGTGGTCATCGTTTACCTTTGAACCTGTTGGGGAGAGGGTGCTTATTACGGCAAGAAAGGGTGGACGCAGTCGTGAAGTGGGCCGGCTCAGACCGGAAAACCATACAAGACTTTCTGCTTTTATAGCAAAATCCGCGGCCTTTCTCCCATCACAGGAACAATCTTCAAGCGGTCAGATCTCTTTTAACCACTATGACAACGAATTCCACTTCCAGGCACTCTCACTTAAAGGGGAAGGTGGTGAATATATAACAATAAGGCGGCATATAGTTGCCTCAGTCCCCTGCAAATCTGCTGATCTGAAACTTTCACCCTTTCAGAGAAAACAGTTTGAAACCCTTCTTACTATCGGCCACGGGATGTTTATGTTTGCCTCCCGCTCTCTCCATGAACGCTGCCGATTCATGGATCTTGTGCTTGAAGAACTGGACACCGAAGGACTTTCTGTGCTGGTGCTGGGGGCAGAGCCTGCAAGGATGCATAAGCGCTTCCCCCGTATATCACTCCCTGATAACGACAGGGCAAGGGGGAGACTTGTCATGGATGCCCTCGAACATGCCCCGGATATCCTGGTTATAGAGGATGCAACCAACCTTGAGCCATTTACCGCCGCAGCAAGGGCCGCGATGCGAGGGAAACTGGTGCTTGTCGGTTTTGATATCCGTGGAACACAAAACCTGATTGAACACCTTGTAAGGTATCGCCAGCGCAATGCATTTCTAACCCCGTTTTTAAGCGCAATAGTCTCTGTAAAAGGCATACAGCTGCTATGCCCCGGCTGCCGTAAACCTTACAACCTGCCCAGGGAAGAGCTCTTTGCACTGCATCTCAAGCATCCTCCTGAGAACTTCTTCAACGCCACAGGTTGCGAGCAGTGTGACTTTACGGGAATAACTGAACGGATGTTTCTCACTGACATAATCTGCTTTGACAAAAAACTGCACGAGGCTTTCGAGTGCGCGGATGACGCAAGAACATTTCTTTCCATGCTCCATGCCGATGGATACCAGGGCATTGATCAGGAAGGGGAAGCCCTTATCCGTTCCGGAGCGGTCTCGCCGGAAGAGTATATTGCAGCAGTAATACAGTAATCAGCAGGGAGAAAAAGGTAATGGCAAAAATAGACGCACTTTTCAAAATGATGAAGGAACAGGGGGCATCCGACCTTCATCTCTCCTCTGGCAATCCTCCGATTTTCCGCCAGCATGGAGAAATTGTACGCCTTCAGTTCAAACAGATGTCACATGAAGAGCTTATACCGATTATTTTTGAAATACTCACCGATGAACAGAAGGCCCATTTTGAAAACACAAACGATCTGGATTTTGCATATTCAGTTCCGGATCTGGCAAGATTCCGTGGCAACATAATGATGACCCACCGAGGTGTGGCTGCGGTATTCAGGATTATTCCTGCAAAGATACTATCGGCAGACCAGCTCAATCTGCCCGACGGCGTTCGCAGGATGACCAACTTCAAGAAAGGGCTGGTCCTGGTTACAGGCCCCACAGGCTCAGGCAAATCCACCACCCTGGCAGCGCTTATTGATCTTATCAACGCTACCCGCAAGGAACATATCCTGACACTGGAAGACCCGCTTGAATTCATACATGAGAACAAGCAGTCGCTGCTGAACCAGCGGCAGATCGG
>CAZXTZ010000226.1:0-5187 GCA_964643645.1 uncultured Geobacteraceae bacterium | reverse complement strand
GTACTTTTCCTTACGCTGCCTGCTCTTGTCGGCATTCTGCTCAAAGTAGAGTTCAGATAAACCTTTAAGCCGCTCCGGGGCGAGCTCCAAATCATCCCACGCGAGAGTACGGTTGTGTGCAAGGTCGTTGCGCCACTGTTTCATCAGAGCAGCATCTTCACTGATAAAACCAGAACCAGGGACACTTCCCGTATTTCCTGCCTAACCCCGCCTGTTTTCAAGGCATACGAGGAGGCGAGCCGGGCGGCTGTAGAGGTGCAGGGCTATCAAACCTGCGTTGCAGCGGAGATTGTTTGCGTTGAAAATGACCTGAAATCGCCCGAAATGGCGTTGACGGTCAATTGGTGCTGGTGGTATCGTCACAGCGTTGAAAAAGCAAATTTCTATCCCTGAATAGATTCAGGCTATATTTATCCTGAATAAAAAGAGGAGTTTTCATGAACATGCAAAAAATTAACCGCTTCTGGCAAAGCGCTAATTTGTTTCTGGCACCGGTTTTATTGGTAATTATTATCTATTACAAAAATTCGATGCCGTTTTATCAGTTTCTGTTATGGCTTCATTTGCCTCTGCTGATGTTCCACGAAATCGAAGAATATGTCTTATCTCCATTGAGTTTCAAGGAATTTTTCAATTTAAAAACACCTTTTGGCTCCAAAACCAATCCAGACTACCCGCTTGATGAAGGCTACGTGTTTCAGGTAAACATTCTTATTGCCTGGCCGATGATAATTCTCGGCGCCATCCTCGCCAACGTTGCCCCCTGGATCGGCTTCTCTATGATCATCTTTGAATTGACCATCAATAACTTAATGCATACCATTATTTTTCAACCAGACAAGCCCACCTATAATCCTGGCCTGCTCACAAATTCTCTTTTGTTACTGCCGCTTGGAACCTTAACATTCCTCACGGCCCTCGATTTTTTTCAATGGTACGATTGGGTTCTTTCCGTAGCTACAGGTGCACCAGTTGTTGGTTTATTGGCCTATAAAACTACAAGCCGCGTGGCCAGAACGGAGAAGACAAAAGCGTAAGGCGAACGGCAAAATTTAAAAACCCTGTCATTCCCGAGGGTGTAATCGGGAATATGGTTTGTAACTACCTGAAAACCGTATCTCCGATAAAAGCATTCGGGGATGACAATCTGGTAGAGACGCAAGATTTTGCGTCTCTACTGGGATATTTTATATTTGCCGTTTGCCTAAAAACAGGGATACTGCTCCCGTTTCCAGTAACCAGCGCAGACTGCATCCACCCTTGACATACCGCAAGTATTCAGATAGGAACGAAGTTCAATCATATTCTGCCTGAACAGGCGGAAGCATAATAAAAGATTAACGGTGCCCGCAAGGGTGAAAAGGGAAGAGGGGTGTAATTCCACACGGAATGAGTCCCCCGCGGACCCGCCGCTGTGAGCGAGGACAAAGGGCAATATGTCACTGGTCGAAAGACCGGGAAGGCGCCCGGAGGATGAATCGCAAGCCAGAAGACCTGCCGATGATCCGAGTCACTCAACATTCCTGACGGTAAAGGGAGGGTGACGCACTGAACACAACAGTCAGACTTTGAATACGTTAAGTCCGCATCTGCCATTGGCATTTGCGGACTTTTTTTTGTGCCTGATCTTTTACGGATGGAGTCTAGGAAGAGGAGTGCCGCTCTCATGCAGAGCCATTCTCCCGCTGCCCCGCAGCCGTGAAGGGAACGAACGTCCATTGCGCCAACACGCAAAAAGCCACTGGGGAAACCCGGGAAGGCGGACAAGTAGGTCGCCCGAAGCCGGAACACTGCTCCATCCGAATAACCCGAGGGAGGTAAGCATGAAGATGAACAGGAAGAGGTGCGCCGTTGCGCTGGGGCTGATGCTGGCAGTTTGCGGCGCAGCAGAGGCACAGGAAAAGGAAGTGCAGCTGGGTGACGTTGTTGTTAGCGCAACAAGGACAGAGCACGATATAGCGTCTGCCCCGGGCAGCGTGGCGGTAGTGACAAAGGAGGAGATTGAAAAACGCCCGCTCACAACCGTTGATGAGGCCATAAACATGGTGCCGGGCGTGATCACCACCCGGGGCAAGGGGATGATGGACCGGATGTCGGCCATTACCCTGCGTGGTATTCCGGGGCAATCCCGCACTCTGATAATGCTGGACGGCATCACTCTGAACAGCCCCTATTCGGGCACAGTGCTTTCCCTTGGGATATCACCCGGCAGCCTTGAGAGGATTGAGGTGCTGAAAGGTCCAGCATCCAGCCTTTATGGCGGCTACGCCATGGGGGGTGTTGTCAACATGATTACAAAGATGCCTGAAAAAAGAGGGTTTCTGCTTCAGGGAGGTTTCGGCGGCGGACTTGACAGCAGAAACGGGCTTGATAACAGCCAGAAAGTACGCGGTGAATATGGCGACAGATTCTTCAACAGGCTTTCTGTTTATCTTAATAACGAATACACCGCAACAGATGGCTATACATCAGACAGGAATATCCAGTCATCGGTACCACAGAACAGTGTAACAACCGGAACTGGCGCAAGAAGAAGAACCACAATAATACCTTATTACGGATGGGAACCCACAACTGACTACACAGGATCTGCCAGATATATAATCGGCGACAAGGGGCAGAACGGGGCATGGCAGAACAACCTCACCTTCAAGTCAGAGCTTGAGATAAATCCGGAAACCAGAATCAGGTTCACCTTTCTGAACTCAACCGGTGAGTATTCATATGATGATCCATCAACTTTCTTGTATGACCAGTACGGGAATAAGGTCTGGTCATACGGTACCGTTAGAACCGCATCATTCCTTCCGGGTGACGGGGGGAGTAACCAGTATATATACAATCTTGCAGCCGAGACAGTTCTTGCAAAGACCAAATTCAAACTGAACCTTGGATACCTTGATCAGTCAAAGAGCTGGAACGTAACCCCCACCTCAGCGGCTCCGCCAAACGGCGCCACCCTTGCCGGAGGACCGGGCAAGCTTTCCGACACCCCTGCCGGAGCTGTCAGCATTGACCTGCAGGCATCAATTCCGCTTATGGAACGTCACCTTGTGACAGTTGGCGGGGCGTATCGTAACGGCTGGTCAGATACAAGGGAGCATAACCTTGTAAACTGGAAGGACGAGGATTCAGCCACCACCATGAGCTACGAGTCAAGGGGGGAGGACAGAACCTTTGCACTCTTTGCAGAAGGTGAATTTGCCTTGTTGGATAATCTTACCCTGTTTGCCGGTTTCCGTCAGGACTGGTGGGATACCAGCGACGGATTAGCAAATCAGGTTGGAAGCGCAGGCTATCCCAAGACCTACAGCGATCGTAACGCCACTTCATTCAGCCCCAAAGGGTCGGTTGTCTACAGACCTTTTGAAGTCACAACCCTCAAGGTCTCAGGAGGCAAGGCGTTCCGCGCCCCCACAGTTTACGATCTGTACAGTACCCGGACATTAGGAAGCGGCATAACCTATGCGGGCAATCCCAACCTGCAGCCGGAGACAACACTTTCATGGGATATCGGAATAACACAGCAGCTCTGGCCAGGGGCAAAGGGAACCGCAACATACTTTGAAAACTACATTAATAACCTTATCTACAGCACCTCAACAACCCCCAACTGGAAAGACAAGGCCAACGCAGGAAGCGCCACAAGCAAAGGTGTCGAGCTGGAGCTTGAGCAGCGTTTCGGCAAGATTCTCAGGCTGTTTGCAAACTTCACCTATACAGATGCCATTATAAGGGAGAACAGTGCAGCCCCGGCCTCTGTTGGGAAGCGGATGACAGATGTCCCCAGACAGATGGCAAATATCGGCGCCGATTTCGAGTATGGCCCTTTCGGAATGATGGCCACCGGACGTTATGTTGGCAAACGGTACTCAACCGACAACAACAGCGATATTGTCAGCGGGGTTCAGGCCGGTTACGACCCGTTCTTCACTGCGGATCTGAAGCTACGTTACAAGATCACCCCATGGGCAACCGCATCGTTCTCAATAACCAATCTTCTGGACAGACAGTATTACTCATACTCACTGGCACCGGGACGCTCCTGCTTCGGCGAACTGACCCTGAAGTTCTAGGAGAGAAAAGAGATGTCCCTTGATCTGATTCTCTGGAGCGGCGGAACCATATTCAGCCTCGGCATATTTTCAATCAAGGTGGGGAGCGGTCTGGGCTATGGGAAGGTCAGCCGGAAAGGTGTTGCCCTGACCCTGGGGATATATCTGCTGCTGTTTGAGCTGATCGCCCTGCTGGCCGGAACTCTGCTGCAACTGCTGGAGCCGGTGCTGAAGGGCGGCCCCTGGCTGCATGGCGCGATGGCCCTCGGGATGATTGTCTGGGGCGGTTTCCTCGTGCTCAGGCCACAGGCAGCCGATCACCCGATCTCTTCCATTGCCCTGTTGCTACCCTGCCCGATCTGCCTGACCGCCATGACCTTTTCCACCTGGACCGCACTCAACAGCCTGCCCCTGCTCCCCTGGGGCGTTGGGCTGCTGTTGGGGAGCGGCTTCAGCATTATGACGTTGCTGGTCATGCTGCTTGTCGGGCGTAGAAAAACCGGTAACGGCCTCCCCAGCCTCGGGCTTGCCATGATAACCATCGGCCTGTACTTCATCGCCTCTCTATTTCTGCCAGGCAAGGTTGAACAGGCAAGGGGGATGTACGGATCGTTTCTGAAAGAGCTACAGCCTGTGGCAACAGGCGGAAACAGCGGCATGCTGCTGGCCGGAATCCTGGGCGTGGCGCTTCTGGCAGGTTTTTTCCTGCATAAAGGAGATACAAAATGAATCTGTTGGCCGGACTTGAAACCTTTCTCTATCTGATCTCATCGGTGCTGCTTTTTCCGGTGGTGCTTGGTTTGGCGCTGCTGGTTGGTTGGGTGGCCATCTTCTCCGGCAGCTTTTTGCGGGAATTCCTTGACCGCCGCAGAGGTCTTTCAGCTCCTCAGAACCGTTACCGGAAGGAGCTGGCAACCGCCATTCAGGAGGCAACCGACAGGGCAAATCTCGATATTACGGCAGAACGGCTCTTGCAGAGTGCGGAACTGGCACTGGTCAAGTCTCTGGACAAGATACGCTTTGTAATCCGGGTTGGTCCGGCTCTGGGGTTGATGGGAACTCTGATCCCGATGGGGATCTCCCTTTCATCACTGGCCCAGGGGGATATGCCCAAAATGGCCGGCAGTATGGT
>CAZXTZ010000225.1:0-5194 GCA_964643645.1 uncultured Geobacteraceae bacterium | reverse complement strand
ACTGTATTTTTTTAGCCTTGGTGGGCGATTCTACGATTATGAGCATGAAGCCTCTGCCTTATTCGGAAATATATTTACTGGATATTCGCGTAACCATCTTTGTCAGTCGTTTATTCGATTTCTGATTCTTTACCGCCATAGCCAGAGCTTTTGGCTGTCCTATGACCCAATGAAGAATCAGCGGCAATGGGTAAGTTACTTCATTAAAAATGTTCATACTGGTTGTTAAGACACCACTCTACAACCGCCAGATCAGCCTCAGCCCAAACGAGCTTCTGCCAGCTCTTTACGAAGTTTGGTAACCTCGGCAAGAAAATCTGCTGCTGAACGAGAACCGAGTGCTGATGCTGCCGATGTTGCTGACTTGGCAGCAGCAACCCAGGTAACCAAGTTCCTTCAGGGATACTTAACCGGCGTGCTGCCAACGACTGCTGAATGCCTTGTTCCAATACAAGCTTTACCGCTTCAGTTTTTAACTCGGGGGTATAACGCTGTTGTTTGCTCATAACATCTCCTTCTCTTGGAATTTATCAAGAAGGAGTGTCTACTACAAACAGGATACATCACAGGTGCAAGGCTTGCCATTTGTGGACGCGCTGCTCATGAGTGAAGCCGTTATAAGTCTGGAGCTGGTATGAGCCCCACTTTCGGGGAGCAAACCCTTGCCGGGCGGCAATTGCGAAGACTTCGTCAATGGTCATCACTTTATTCTCCCCAGAGAAGTGCCCGTGATGTTCGGGAAGATTGAACATATGAATCCGAATGCATAATACTCTAACTCGACCGTTCCAGCCCGGCGAATCTCGTCAGCAGCTTCTTCAGACCGACTGAATTGAAGAAGACGATCACTTTCTGGCCATCGCCAAGTCCTTCAATCTTACGGATTTCGCCAACTCCGAACCTGGCGTGACGCACCAGCATCCCGACAAAAAAACTGCCATAGTCGTCTTCCGTCTCAGGCATCACTTTGGCCGAGTTGTTTTGCTGCGGGTTGGCAGTTCGCACCGTGCGGCCGTATGCAAGCAGCTCCCCCGGAATCTCCTTCAAAAGTCGCGATGGCAGGTTGGTCTGCTCCTGGCCGAAGATCATACGTCTGCGGGTGTGCAGCAGATAGAGACGCTCCCGTGCTCTGGTCATACCCACGTAACAGAGGCGGCGTTCCTCCTCCATGCCGTCCAGGTCATCCAGGCCACGCACATGAGGGAAGAGCCGCTCCTCCATCCCCACCATGAAGACAGCCTTGAACTCAAGCCCCTTGGCTGCATGAAAAATCATGAGATTAACTGAATCACTGCCCACATTGTTATTTTTATGGTAAGCCACCCCTTCAGCTGACAGTGTCTCTTCCAACAGACCTGATTGTGCTTTGGTACGGAAAAAAACAGCTGTATCCGACAGTGAAATGCCCTGATTGCTCAGTTTTATTAACTCGGAAGCCACAAAACGGGATTCGGCCAAATCATTTTCAAGCAGTTCACAGCGGATGAGTTCTCCATCAGGTTTTTCGGTCCAGAGGGTTTTGGGCTTTCGGCCATAATTCCGGGCTACCACCGCCCCGGCTGCCTGCAGGATGGTAGGAGTTGAACGATAGTTTTGTTCCAGCCGGATGACAACAGCCCCAGGAAAGTCCTTCTCAAATTCGAGAATATGACGGATATCGGCCCCCCGCCAAGAGTAGATTGACTGGTCGTCATCCCCCACTGCGCACACGTTGCGACGTTTGCCAGCCAACATCCGGATCAGGCGGTACTGTACCGGATTGATATCCTGGTACTCGTCCACAAGTAGCCACTGGAACTGCTCCTGCCACTGCTCCAGCACTGCGGGGTGCTGCTCGAATAGCTGCACCGTCAACAGCAGCAGATCATCAAACTCCAGTGTGCTGTAATTCTTCAACTTCTCTTGATAGCCCGCATAAACATCAGCCCGTTGCGCCGCCATCTGATAGCTTCCGGGCAGAACTTCCGAAGTGCAGCCAACGTTTTTACATCCTGTTTTTTCGATATGTTGGCGGATGACAAGCTCACAGATTGTGTAGAAAGTCCCTATGTGCGGGTGCTCTAAGCCGGGGAGTACTGCTTCAAATTGCTTTTTTATTTTGCTGGCTGCATCCGGACTGAAAGTAATGATTAACATCTGTGATGCGCTTACATTTTTTTCACAGATCAGATTGAAAGATCGTTGAAGGATTATTTCGGTTTTACCTGTCCCTGGTCCTGCCAAGATCAGAAGAGGGCCTGCACCATGCAATACAGCTTCGCGCTGAAGAGAGTTAAGACGCATCAAAAACCTCATGTAGCATCATTTCAGGATAAATCAGGGCTTGATATAAGCATTCAAACCAATAGTAACCGGCTTGCCGTCAACCATTGCGGTGGTAACGGTATTACCCCGTGTGCTGGCAACCACCAGGGTTTTGCCGGATGCTGAGGGGGTTGGCTTTTCCAGGTCAATTTCGATGCAAAGCTTGTTTCCTTTGATTTCAACGGTCATTCCCATTTATGTAATTCTCCTTTTAATTCACCCGACTCTTCTTAAAATTCTCCGCCTGCTCGAAAATCTCCTTATACACCTCATCCCGGTCAACTGGCGGATAGCCGTATTCAGCCAACAGGATGATCAGGTCAACCTTCAATTCCGCCTTGATGTCATCCCGCTTGCTCCAATCGGTATACTTTGCCTTGTCATCGACAACTTCCTTGACCTTCTGTGCCAGCAAAATCATTTTATCGTCAGGATACGCAAAGTCATACTTGATGGTGAGTGCCTTCAGGATGTCGTAGAAAGCCTTCTCCTCAAAGTCGATGCCGAGGTCGGCGAATGATTCCTTCTCCTTCTTTAGAGCCTGGAACAGGTCGATAATCTCGTTGCTGAAATCATCCAGTACATTGCTAACCAGAACGTCCTGCTCCTTGCGCTCGTTGTATTTATCAACCAGCGCCTTGAACATCTTTGAAAAGTCTGTCGCCTTTGCCTTGTTGGTCTTCTTGAACTCGGCAATGGCCTTGGCCAGTAACTGCTGAAGCAGCTTGATTCTGGTATTTGGCAGCTTGATCTTGCTGATCTTCTCCAGGTAGTCATCAGAGAAAATATCAACGCCCGCTGCCGCCCCTTCGCCCATCTTGAAGATCTCCTCCACTCCGTCGCTTTGCAGGGCTTCCTTGATCATCTCCCGCACCTTGGCGTTCATCTGCGCCAGATCGGGTGCATTCCCCTTGGTCAGCTTGAAGACAATGGAGCGCACCGCCATGTAGAAATGGATGTAATCGCGCTCGCTCTGGCTCAGGTCGTCACTGCCACAGCAGATGTCATAGGCGGCTTTCAGGCGTTGCACCAGATGCATAAAACGCTTCTCGATCTTGTCCGTCACCTGGACAAATTCAGCCGCCATATTCAGGCAATGAAGCTGCTGGAGCGGTTTGCCGGAGAAGTAGGGTTTCATGTCGAATTTGTGAAACATCTTTGCCAGCAGGTCGAGATGATCCTTGACCACCACAACGGATTGCTGAATCTCTTCGATATTCGAGCTGTCCGTTTTCGAGTATTGCGCCAGTGCCAGGTTCATCTGCTTCTTGATGCCGATGTAGTCAACCACCAGCCCTTTATCCTTGCCGGCGCATTTGCGGTTTACCCGTGAGATGGTCTGAATCAGGTTGTGCCGCTGGATTGGCTTATCGATGTAGATTGTATCAAGGGCCGGGACATCAAAGCCGGTCACCCACATATCCACCACAATGGCGATTTTGAAGTTAGACTTTTCATTCTTGAACTGTCGGTCCAGCTCCTTCCGGTATTCCTTGGTGCCAAGCAGATCATACAGCTCTTTCGCATCATCCTGGCCACGGGTCATGACCATCTTGATCCGCTCCATCAGTTTGATCTCTTTGCGCTCCTTCTCAGTGAGTACCGCGCCATCTTCGCACACCTTCACTTCCGCCCATTCTGGGCGCAGGGCAATGACTTCCTTGTAAAAGTCATAGGCAATCTGCCGGTTGCTGCACACGAACATCGCCTTGCCTTTTACAGTCGCCCCTTCGGCAATGCGGTTTTCGTAATGTTTCACGAAATCATCTGCCAGAGCCTTCAAGCGATCCGGGTCGCCAAGAATGGCGTCCATGTTTGTGCTGGCCTTCTTGCTCTCTTCAATAGCATAGGCGCTGGCACCATCTTCAGCGCACTTGGCGTAATAGGCTTCAATCTCCTTCAGCTTGTTGCTGTCAAGAATCACCTTGGCAGCGCGCCCTTCATAGACAATCCGCACCGTAATTTCATCCTGCACCGATTCGGTCATGGTGTAGGAATCCACCACCCCGCCAAAGACATCCAGGGTCGCGTCAATCGGTGTCCCGGTAAAGCCGACATAGGTTGCATTGGGCAAGGAATCGCGCAGATACTTGGCAAAGCCGTACTTTTTAACCACCCCATTCTCGGTAATCCGGATTTTCTGATCCATATTCACCTGGCTGCGGTGAGCCTCGTCAGAAATGCAGATTACATTGTTCCGGTCGGTGAGGAGCCGGGTATCTTCAGTAAACTTGTGGATGGTGGTCAGGAATACGCCGCCGTTCATCCGGCCTTGAATCTTCAACGCGCTGAAGTCAGGGGTTTCCTCGGCGGCCAGTACTGCCCCGGTTTCGTTTTCATTGCTCATCAGCGGATAATTGTCCGGGGCTTTCAGCAGATTCTGCATCGGCCCGCCCAGCCGCTCCCGTAGCTCAGCACGGCTTTCAACACTCACCACCTCATTGTCGCCGATAAACTCCTTTGCACTGGTAAACTGGGTGGAAAGCTGATCGTCCAGATCAGTGCGGTCGGTGACAAGCACAATTGTCGGGCTTGCGAAATACTGGCTCTTCATCAACAGCCGTGTCAGGAACAGCATGGTGTAGCTCTTGCCACAGCCGGTGGCCCCGAAATAGGTGCCGCCCTTACCGTCACCATCTGGCCGCCGATGCTCGCAGATGTTCGCATACAGCTTGGTTGCTGCGTAATACTGCGGATAGCGGCAGACGATCTTTTCTTCCTTCTTGGAGCTGTCGGGAAAGAAGATGAAATTATGGATCACATCCCGCAGCCGGTGCTTATTGAACAGCCCTTTGATCATGGTAAAGAGCGAGTCTATCCCGTCCTTCTCTACTGTTTCGTTGCCGCTGATCTTGCGCCAGGCATAGAAGAACTCATACGGTGCAAACAG
>CAZXTZ010000224.1:0-5197 GCA_964643645.1 uncultured Geobacteraceae bacterium | reverse complement strand
TCTCTGACAAGAAGGGTAAGCGAGATCAAGACTGATGACTATCCTCAACCGGAGGTAGTTGTTGGTACTTACAACTACCTGAACAACAGCAAGGTTTTGCTGTTTGTGCGCCGGATAAACACCAGCACCGGCCATGTTGTAAAGATGGTGACCCGCGAGGTTGATTACTCATGCTCAGGCAGGAATATCAGTTACGAGGTCAGGTGAGCTGGCAGTTTTATAAGGCAAAAGTAAAAAGGTGACCCGTTTCTTGGTCGCCTTTTTACTTTTTGCTGGAAGAACAAGAATCTTATTGATACTTTTGTGACGATCAGGGTATTTTGTGGATATTATATATGGCCATAAAATTTGTATAAGGATTCTTGCATGCAGATACAGCAATATGACACCTCTTGTTCCAAACAGACAACACATCTTAGTATAAACAGTGATCTGCTGCGTCAGGCAAAGGAGTTGAAAATCAACCTTTCACAGACCTTTGAGCGTTCGTTGGCTTTGCAAGTGCAGGAGGTAAGACGCCAGCACTGGCAGGATAGCAGTCATGAGGCCATTGAGGAGTATAGCCGGTTTGTTGAGGAACATGGCTGCTTTGGTGACAAGCTGAGGAGTTTCTGATGGCTCAGTTTGACATTTACGAAAACCCCAACCCTGAAACAATGGGGCTATATCCGTACTTGTTGGACGTGCAGGCTGACATACTTGCTGATCTGCCAACAAGAATAGTTGTTCCTCTTGTTCTGGCTTCGGAAATAAAAAAGCCGATCCCTGTGCTTAATCCTGCTATGGATGTATGCCAGATAAAGGTAATCATGCAAACTCCGCAAATGGCATCTGTGAAACTGATGGTTCTCGGTTTAAAAGTGGGGTCTGGCAGCGCAATCAGAGACCAGATCATTGCCGCCCTCGACCTGACCTTCACCGGCTATTGATTACTCAAGCCTCTCCCCCATACAATCCTCAAGAAACTCCCTTGAATATAGGTGCTGATGGACGGTCTGCTGTATGTGGATGCGAAGCCGACAGGGACTACCGGGCTTACGGAGTGGGCCAGCAGACATGCGGAGACATTGGGGAAATCATATTCCAGTGAGCTTGGTCGGCGTTGATTGCGTCAGCCAATCTCTGAGCCTTTGCAGCCCTTCGTCGATGCTAACCTCAGGCTGATACCCGAAGTCCCGCCTTGCCGCAGAAATATCGAACCAGTGGGAGGTTGCCAGCTCCCTGGCCACAAAACGGGTCATGGGTGGTTCACCCGATAGCCTGAACCAGCCCCAGATCTTCTCACAGATGGCACCGATGGCATAGGCCGCCTGGGGGGAGATGGTTCCGGTCACAGGCGCTACACCCCCTGCTGCAAGAATCCGGTTCACCATCTCCCACAGCTCAATTGGCTCTCCATTGCTTATGAAGTAGGATTTTCCTGCAATCGCACTTCCGGGTGAAAGCCTCTCTGCCGCCTGTAGATGAGCCCTGGCTGCGTTGTCCACATATACAGTGTCAACCAGACAGGGACGGTTGCCGATCCGGCGGAGTCTGCCGCTCTTCCCCTTGGCAATGATTCGCGGCACCAGATGCTTGTCCCCCGGCCCCCATATCAGGTGGGGCCTCAAAGAGACCGTTGCAAGCTGCGGACTGTTCGCCTGGAGAACCAGCTGCTCTGCCATCGCCTTGGTCCGGGGATAGAACGCCTCAAAGTGATCAGGGTAAGGCAGGGATTCATCCCCACCCTCAACATCGTTGCCGTCGAAGACAACGCTGGGGGAGCTGGTGTAGACCAGCTTGCTGATATTCAGTTCCTTACAGGCTGACACTACATTCCGGGTGCCAACTACATTGGCCTGATAGAACGAATCATAACTGCCCCATATACCCGCCTTGGCAGCCACATGAAATATTATGTCACAGCCATTTGCCGCTTTGATTACTGCGGTGTTATCGGCAAGATCACCCTGTGCCTGTTCAACTCCAAGGCGGTCAAGTTCAGCATACCTGCCGCGGGAGATGCTGACCACCTGATACCCCTGCTCGCTCAGCATCCTGACGATCACGCCGCCTAAAAATCCGCCGCCACCAGTTACCAAGGCCTTCATGACAGCTGCTTCTCTGCCCAGATCGCCAGCTTTTCCCTGAATATCTTGGCATTGTGGCGGATATCCACCGGGAAGGCGGGGTGAAACAGGATGGTGCTGATGCTGCTTGTGTGTGGATGGGTAGCTGCCAGGGCCAACAGCTCGACTCGTAGCTCTTCCTGGCTGGCGTTGACACCCTTTTCCAGCTCAATGCAGATCACTGGCCTCTGATTGCCTTTGGCCCCGACACCGACAAGGGCGCTGCGAAACACCGCAGGATGAGTGTTAAACACCGCCTCCACCGGTATGGTGAACAGCGGGCCGTTAGCGGTTTCCACCCGGTGAGATTTGCGGCCGCAGAACCAGAGCCTCCCCTTTGTATCACGTCTGCCCAGATCCCCCATTCGATGAAAAAAACCGCCTGATGGGTCGTTTATCTTGGAAAGCTGATCTGCCTCAGGTCGCTGGAAGTAGCCACGGGTCACCTGCGGCCCCTGCACTACTATCTCACCTACTTCTCCGTCTGGCACTTTCAGACTCTCATCCCATGTTGTTATCGGCTCGTCCGTTATCCTGATGATTTCGGCACTGATACTCTCTACCGGCCTGCCTATGCAGACACCGCCACCTTGTTCGGTAATGGCGCGGGTTTCCCCCAGAATCTCGCTGCTTCCAATTGAACATACCGGCAGCGATTCGGTTGCTCCGTAAGGGGTTAATATCTCCACGCCAGGCTGCAGCATCCTGCTGAACCGCTCCAGCACTACGGCTGGTACCGGCGCACCGGCAGAGATGACCCGCTTCAGGGTTGGCAGTTTGATATTCTGCTCTGCCCCGTAACGGCCAACACGATTTATAAGTGCCGGAGATCCAAACATGGTTGTGACGCTATAGGTCGTAATAGTCGAAAGAATCTTCTGCGGATCAACCAAGCCGGGGCGGGTAAAATCCATCTCAGGAATAACTGCAGTCATCCCCAGGGCCGGCGCAAAGAGGGCAAACAGCGGAAAGGTTGGCAGATCGATCTCACCGGGCCGGATATCGTAAACCTGCTTTAACGCCTCAACCTGTGCGCTGAAGTTGGCATGGCTGTAGACCGCACCTTTGGGCGGTCCGGTGCTGCCGCTGGTAAACAGGATGGCTGCCTGGTCATCGGCCAGGGTCTCTGCCATGGTGAATGGTTGGTCAGCGGCATTTTTGATGATTGATGACAGGGTAGTACCACCCCAGAACAGACGTGTGCCCACGGTGATTATGGTTGTAAGAGTTTGCTTTGCCCAGCCGAACAGCAAGCGGGCGATCTGTGCTCTGGGAATGCCGATAAATGCGCTTGGCTGAGCCTCGTCCAGACAGCTCTTGAGATTTTTGATCCCCAGACCCGGATCAATCAATACCGGCACAGCCCCCACCTTGAACAGGGCAAAGGTCAGGGCAAAGAATTCAGGGGAAGGGGTTACCATCAGCACGGTGCGTGCGCCACGGCTGATCCCCTGTTTGAGCAGACCATGGCAGATCCGGTCAGACAGCCGATCCAGCTCTATGAAGGTCAGACGCTTGTTGCCTTTTGGGAAGATGATTGCCGTGGAGTCCGGCTGTAGCTGAGCCATCCGGGGTAGATGGGAGGCGATATTGACAAAGGCAGGGGCAGTCATATCCAGATGATTTCCAACGGATATTCGCTAGGCAGCATTCTGGATGCTCTTAACTGTTTCCAATTGAACCATTGTTGATACCTCATTCAAGAGTGATCCGCCCGCAATTAAACTAACTGTAAAAAACCAAGTATAACTCATAGATAGCACATATCAGGCAGGTGTGCCATGCAAAATTCTATTGCAGCATACAGCCCGTACAATCCGGTTTTATCAGGCAATTAACGCTGTGTAGAGGGTTGTTTGCAACATATGCCCTGGTGACATGCAATGTTTTTTCATCCACTCTGACCTGCTCGTAATACAGTGTCTGCCAACCAACCTCCGAGGTTTTAAAAACCTCGGAGGTTTAGCCAGAAATATACATCATCCTGCTTGCAAAGTAGAATAATGTGCTGGTACCCGAAATGCTCATCGGTTCACATATTATCGAATATTGGACTGAAAGTCCGACAGACTTTTGGCAGTTATCAGCTGATCCAGCCTGCCAGTATAGCCGCCGCACTGACTGCTGATATGATTATCCAGAGCAGTACTCCCTGGGCAAGTGGTTTTATACCTGTTCGTCCCAGTATCTCTCTGGTCAGACCAGTACCTATCAAAAAAAGTGTTACCACAAGACTTTGTTTGGCAACACTGTTAAGCGGCTGCCAGATCTGGTCAAATCCGGGCAATGTTGTTTTGATAGCCGCAGCGGCAATAAAACCAAGAATAAAGAGAGGGAATTTGACCTTTCCATCCGACTTGGTAAACCAGGCAGCAAGCAGAGCAGCAGGCATGATCCACAACGCTCTGGCAAGCTTGACTGTTGTACCGATTGCCAGTGCAAGCCCGCCATAAGCAGCGGCTGCTCCGACAACGCTGCTTGTGTCATGAATGGCAAGCGCAGACCATAGCCCGAACTGTTGCTGTCCCATGCCGAGCAGGTGTCCAAGCGGAGGAAACAGAATCAGAGCTATGGAATTAAGGGTAAAGACAGTGGCAAGTGCAACCCCGGTTTCTTCGGAATCAGCCTTGATAACCGGAGCCATGGCGGCAATGGCACTACCACCGCAGATAGCAGAACCAAAGGAGATAAGGGTTGAGGTGCGCTGTGGAATTTTCAAAAAACTTCCCAACAGGTATCCTGCAACCATGGTAAAGCTGATGCTGATGGCTGTGTACAGAAAGGCATCCTTGCCGGTTTTAAAAAGTTCTGGCAGATTCATGCCAAAGCCCAGGCCAACCACTGAGGCTTGAAGCAACCTACGGCTCCAGGTGGATGTAGCAGCAGTCCAGGGATTGCCAACGATGACCCCGAATATGATTCCGGCAACCAGTGCCATGGGGGCAGTTACCCCTGGCCAGCAGCATACAGCCAGAAGTATCCAGAATGTGGCTTTAAGTTGATTGCTGCCTTTCACAAGCGACTCCTTTGTCAGGATCTGAGCATTCCTGGCTTAAGGAGAGTATCGCAACACAGGACATGCTGGAGCA
>CAZXTZ010000223.1:0-5240 GCA_964643645.1 uncultured Geobacteraceae bacterium | reverse complement strand
CCATTCAACAGAGAAAACTTCTGCACCGTGGTAAATATAATGCCGCCCGCCTGCCGGGCTGCCAGCATCTCCCGCAACTCATCCCGACTGCCTGCCTGCACCGGGGTCTGCCTCAGCAGTTCCCGCGCATTTTTGAAGGTATTGAACAGCTGACCGTCCAGGTCGTTGCGATCCGTCACCACCACAATGGTCGGATTGTTCATTTCCGGTTGCTGCAGGAGTTTTCCGGCATAGCAGCACATGGAGATACTTTTGCCCGACCCCTGCGTATGCCAGACCACCCCGGCCTTGCGCGATCCTGGCACCACCTCCCGGCCATAGGTTGCCCGAGGTTCGGCAATCTGCAAGCCTTCAGTCTGCCGGGAAGCGATCACCGTCACCCGCACCGCCTCCCGCACCGCATGAAACTGATGGTATCCGGCGATCTTTTTGATAACGGTATCGCCTTCCTGGTCAAAGATGACAAAATAGCGGATATAGTCCAGCAGCAGCTCCGGGTCAAAAAAGCCCTTCACCAGCTTTTCCAGCTCATATTCCAGGAGCGGCTTGTCATTCTCGTTTTTCACTGTCCGCCAGGGCATGAACCGCTCTTTGTTGGCGGTCAGAGAACCGATCCGGGCCGTCCAGCCGTCGCTCACCACCAGGGCCTCATTGAAGACAAAGAGGTCGCTGATCTCCTCCTTGTAAGTCTGCAACTGGTTGAAGGCATCCCAGACATCGGTCTGCTCGTTGCTCGGGTTCTTCAGCTCGATCACCGCAATGGGCAGGCCGTTCACAAACACTACCACATCGGGCCTGCGGTTCATCCTGGAGCCCTGGATGGTAAACTGGTTCACCACCAGAAACTGATTGTTTCGGAAATTATTGAAGTCGATCACCTGGGCATGGTCGGATAGGGTGTCGTCGCCGTCGCTGTACTCCACCGGCACCCCTTCCAGCAGCAGCCGGTGAAAGGCGCGGTTGTTGTGAATCAGCACCGGCGATTCCGGCTTGCTGACGTTAAGGGCCGCCTCTTCCAGTACTGTCAATAGGATATGGGGATTGATCTTCTGCATGGCTGAGAGCAAACGGTCAGCCAGCACCACCTGGCGGTAGTCAATCCGTTCCGGAGTTTCACCGTCATGGGCGATATCCGGGCCAAAGGCGTATTCATACCCTCCCTCGCGGAACCACTCCAGGCAGATTTGTTCAAGTTTGTCTTCGGTGATCATTTTTCCACATGCCTTTATGGGATCGTCACAATTTGAAAATATGTAGATATTTGTCTCTTATTCCGACACATCCATTGTGTGTTCTCATTTTGGAAGAATACGTTCAAACACAAAGCCAAATATCCTTAACAGCCTTAAATTAAAAAAATATCACAACTAACTTGTGTTTTCCTTGTGTTGAGATTGTGTTGAAAACACAAATCATGATTCACCGCTCCCCGGAAACCAGCGGGCATTGCTTGTCCGTCCAACAACATGGATTTGCTCATCTTCTGATGGGGCGGCCAGCCATTTTTCAAGTTGTTCGATGGTGATCGTCATACCGCCTCATCAATGGTGGATTGGGCGGAGCCGACGCTGATCTCACCGGAGAGGAGTTTGGGGAGGAGGGTGTCGCGGAGTTGGGCAAGGGTGGATATTTGTTTCTCATAATTAAGTATTTGGCTATCGATTTTTCCAGCTATCTTTGAAAAAATTTTAAGCATTTCATCGGTAGGACAGATTAACTTGATGGCTTTTAAGTCTTTTTGATTTATAGAGCCGAAGACCGTACCCTCGGTATCAAAATTTGAAAAATAGTGTTCAAGTCTTTTCACCGAATAATATGTATATGCTTCACATCCTGTTTTGTGCCTCAAGGCCGCTATGCCGCGACCAATACAACAACCTGAAGTCGCTTTGTTTACATCTCCAACTGGTGCTCTAACGCTCAACAAGGTGTCACCGATTTTGGCTATGCGTTTGGGTTCCGTGCAGTACACTCTGTTGACGGGATAACGCCACCCGAAATCTCTTCGCCCCTGAAAGAATGCCATGCCTTCTCCTACCTCATTGTATGTACTTCCTGGAGGCGATTGACCCATGGTTGCATGAAATTCATTTCCGATGGTCGAGACGTCCCACCCCTTTGGAATCAACCCCAATTCTGAGTCGTTGAGTTCGTCGGGGAAGAGGGCGGCGGTGGCGCGGAGTTGGGCAAACTGGTCAGGGGGGAGCTGGTCGAGTTCGGCGGCGGTTTTACCGCTGATGGCGCACATGGCGGCGCGTTGCGGGTCCTGGCCGCTCACCTTGGCCTCGATCTTGGCCTTGACCGGCTCGAAATCCACAAACCAGGATTTGAAAATGGCCTGGGCCATCTCCTCCAGGGTCTGGTTGATTTGGCGGTTGAGTTCGATTTTGTCGTCCAAGGTTTTCAGAACATATGCAATTTTCTCTTGTTCCCTTCTGGGCGGAACCAGCAGCTTTAACCTACTTATCATTTCGTTGTTTAAGCTGGCCCGTGTAGACATTAGAGTGGAAAAGGCCATCATATCTTTCCTAAAAGAAGGGCTTCTCAGGTAATAACCAACATATTCAGGCAGAAGGTTTGTCCCACTTTTGGGCCTTAAACGCTTTGTAAATCCATTAAAAGTAGCTTGGTCATAATCTTTCAATGCCACACAACTCATTCCAAGTTCATTAATTGTCTCACTGGTCCGTGTAAGGAAAACGTCATCTTTTTGTATTGAACAAGATTCTCTTTCCCTCTCATTTGTCTGCACAAGCTCAGTCAACTTATTTGGCACGAAAAAATTGTAAAAAACATCTTTAAATGACAGAAAAGGAAAGCCAGTCCCAAAGTCTTTTGCGGGTTTCGATAACCCAGACCTAATGTCATACAACTCCGCCAAAGAAACCAATGGCCAATCAGCACTCATACCCCAACCCCTACAAAACCACTCCTTCCCATGCTTTTTGATATGTTGCTTTAATTTGTCGTTATCAATGCTTTTATAAAGCAACAGATCAACTTGCTGCGCCATGGGAAGCTTGTCAATTGCAGCCGCCAACCGTGCTTGGTCGGTCAGGGTCAATTCATCTCCAAACAGGGCCAGATCCACATCCGATGTAGTGGTGAAGGTACCCATGGCCCGGGAGCCGAAGAGCACCACCCGTTCCACTCTCGGATTGGCGGTAAGGATGTCGAAAATCGCTTTGCGATGTTTATCTTTCAACCCATCATTCATGATGATCGTTTTTGTTCCAGTGTTTGGTAAATTCGGCGAAGCAGCGGATAATACTGTTCCCGAATCAGGCTTTCAGCCTCAAGGGCCTTTTCCTCCTGATACGTATGGCTCAGAATATTGCGCTTGTCTAAAGCGTCCAGAAAGACCTCACAGTCATCTTCACTGATATATTCCTGCTCAAAACTTGTCCGGATCGTCGCACGGGGGCTCTTTACATCAAAACCTTCATAGAACAGTAAATCCTTCAAGGCCTTCCAGGCAAGTTCAAAAGAAAACTCAAACATCTGTACCAACCCGGCCCGCTCAAGATCGGTTAATTTGTCCTTGCTACAGGCCGCCTCAAGTTGGGCCATAGCCTTACCAAAGTTCTCCAGCCGCTGCTGCCAGCGGATCTCATCCGCATTACTCATTCTCCACTCCTGCTTTCATTATGGTGAACCCCAACCCCGCCAGGTTCTCTTTAATCTGCTCTTCCAGCCGGGCGCTCTCGGCAAACTGCTCGGAGAGCTGGGCAGTCAACCGAGCCATCTTGTCGGCAAAGGGTTCGCCGTCGTCCTCCTCTTCCGCCGCTCCCACATAGCGGCCAGGGGTGAGCACATGGTCATGCTTGACTATCTCGTCCAATTTGGCGGACATACAAAAACCGGCCTCGTCCTCATACCCCTCGCCCTTGCGCCAGGCATGAAAAGTTCCGGCAATCCGTTCAATGTCTTCCCTCTTAAAATCCCGCAACACCCGGTCCTTCATATAACCTAAGCTTCGGGCGTCGATGAACAGCACCTCACCCGAACGATCCCGGAAGGCGTTGCGCTCCTTCTTGTTCCGGGTCAAAAACCAGATACAGGCCGGAATCTGGGTATTGGTGAAGAGCTGACCGGGCAGGGCCACCATGCACTCCACCAGATCGTTTTCCACCAGAGCCTTGCGGATGATTCCCTCGTTGTTGGTGTTGGAACTCATGGAGCCGTTGGCCAGCAGCAGCCCCATGGAACCGTTGGGGGCGAGATGGTAGAGCATGTGCTGAAGCCAGGCAAAGTTGGCGTTACCGCTGGGCGGCTTGCCATACTGCCAGCGCGGATCATCATCGTTGACCCCGATATCCCACTCCTTCATATTAAAGGGCGGAGTGGCCATGATGTAGTCGGCCCGCAGGTCCGGGTGCTGGTCGTTGGTAAAGGTGTTGGCCGGTTCCTTGCCGAAGTTGAAGTCCAACCCCCGGATCACCATGTTCATGGCCGCCAGCTGCCAGGTGGTGTGGTTGTACTCCTGGCCATAGATGGAGACATTGCCGAGCCTGCCGCCATGCTCCTTGATGAAGTTCTCGCTCTGGACAAAGAAGCCGCCGGACCCCATGGCCGGATCATAGACCCGCCCCTGGAAGGGTTGCAGCATCTCGACAATGAGCGAGACTATGGATTTGGGGGTGTAGAACTGGCCACCCTTCTTGCCTTCGGCCAGGGCGAACTGGCCGAGAAAATATTCATAGACATGGCCGAGGATGTCCTTGGCCTGCAGGGATTCATGGGCAAAGGGAATCTCGGAGAGCAGGTTGATCAGCTCAATGAGCTTGGACTGGTCGATCTGCAACCGTCCGTATGATTTATTCAGCACCCCTTTCAGCTTGGGGTTGTCCTTCTCGATGGCGTCCAGGGCATCGTCAATCAGCCGCCCCACACTGCGGAAGGTGTAAATGTGTTTCTTGCCGTTTACGATCTCGATCTCTGTGCCGGGCGCCAGGGTGGCATTGTCGCGCAGGGTCTGCCAGCGGGCCAGCTGCGGCACCCAGAAAACGTTCTTCTCGGTGTAATAGTCCAGAATCTCCAGCTCATCAGCAATCTCGGCCTGATATTCATCGTCAGAGTCATACTCTTCGGGATCAAGAAAATAGTCATGCTCCGGGTCCTTGAACTGCTCGGTCAGCTCCAGCCGCCGGATGCCAAACGAATCCGAGACATATTTGACAAACAACAGCCCCAGCACCGCGTGCTTATACTGAGAAGGATCCAGGGTGGAGCGCAGTTTG
>CAZXTZ010000222.1:0-5243 GCA_964643645.1 uncultured Geobacteraceae bacterium | reverse complement strand
AGTTGATCAGGATTTTACATTTTTGTATGGCCCGCAATGTTCCATATCTCACCTTATCCCAGTTCCAGTCATCTATTACGAGAATAAACTGATCTTCCATGGCCGACATTGTCAGGCATAGGCCATCATACTGATCTTCCTCTGCATGTGATGCATCGAAGAGAAATACGTTGAATTTGCCAATCCCGGAATAATCAACCTTTCTGAAATCTGATTCGATAAAACGAAAATCTATATCTGCCGTAGACTTTATCGCCTCTATATTCTGGAAAAAAGCCACCCTGACATTTGGCTCAAAAAACTCTGACCAGTTGTCAATACAAAGAGCCTTTAAAGAATTACCGCATAATGCAGAACAGGCTGTTGAGCCTGTCCAGCTCCCTATTTCAAGATATCTTGGATCGCTTATGGAACTGACAAGATTGTTTATTAAATATCGATATTTAATGCCCGACATTCCGGTCATATCCCTGATCACATCAGGCAATCTGGTGTCTATGGCAATAGCTTTGAAAAAACTTTGCAGCAAAAGCCTGCCTTGAACAGTTGAGTCAAAATCTCCGTTAAATTTAATGGATGTCTCGTTGAACATTATCTATCACCGATTTTGAGAAAAGCTGATTCTGCAGCTTTTGTAATGATTTTGACTAACTCATGCCGCCCCAACTCCTGTAGAGTAATGAGCCTTTTCTCCAGGTAGCCCTGAATATCGTACTGTTGCGCCAGCAAATCAGCATAACAGCAGCATGCCTCAGCTATCCTGCCGGTTGCCAGGCCAAGCATGGTTTGCAGAGCCAGAAGAAGCGGGTAACTTCGGTCTCTGGCAAGCCGGACGGCCACAACCCCGTATGCCTGTTCTGCATCACCTGTATACAGTTCACAGGTAGCGTAGTTAAAGGCTGCTTCACGGTTGTCTGGCTCCTTGTCAAGAACGCTCTTTGAAACATCTCGTGCCTCCTTGTAGCGCTTCAAGGCCATCAAGACGTGCCCCTTGTTGAACAGGGCATCCAGCTGCCCCGGACAGAGTACCAGAAGACGATCCCACAATTGCAGCGCCTCATCATACAGCTCAAGCTCTCCAGCCTGCACTGCCAGCTCAAACAGGCAGGGGAGATCATCCGGATTTTCAGCAAGCTTCTGCTTGCCAAGCTCATAATAGCGTATCTGCTTGAGCCGCAGATTTTCCGGCAGGCCGGAAACCTCGGCATAGTGATGGACAACAAACTGAGGTGTGCGGATATTAAATCCAAGCCTCCTTAAGGATGGCTCCAGCAGCTCATGCACCACCCCTTCATAACGAATGGCGGGATGATTGGGGAAAAGACGTACTCTGGAGGCCGGATACCAGCCGTCCAGCTCTTCTTCATCTGGATAGCTGCCGTCATTGGCAGTCCAGCCCTGTACCTGCACCCGGTTGCTGTAGGTGCGGATCAGCACGCTCCAGGCATCGGTTGGAGCTGAACTGCTAACCGTATCCAGAATGGTCTGATGATCCTTGGCAGATATCCGCTCATCGGCATCCATTATCAGTATCCAGTCGCCATTGGCTCGCTCCAGCGCCGCATTACGGGCCTCGGAAAAGCTGCCGTTCCAGCTGAATTGCTCAACCCTGGCTCCGAACAGGGTCGCTGCTTCAACAGTTCTGTCAGTGCTGCCGGTGTCCAGCAATACCAGCTCATCAACTACAGGCTGGACACTATGCAGACAGCCTGGCAGAAACGTTTCTTCGTTTTTAACGATCATGCATAGCGAGATGGTGGGATTTCTCTGAATAGAGGCTATCAGCTTTGGGCCAAGTTTTTTCCGCAACTCAAGCCCCAGCTTCAACAACTCCTCTTCTATGCCGAATGCTGCCAGAAACGCCTCAATCGCTGTTAGCGCTCCTTGTTGCCGGTGGTCTTCCGCAAGCAGTAAAATATGCTGATGAGCAAGGAGACGATAGTCAGGATACTGCTCTCGCAGCTGTCCAAGCAGTGCAGACGCCTCTGGCAGGCGGTTAAGGCGCTGAGCCATATCGGCCAGCAGTTGAAACCCTGCCTGCTGTAGAGGATCAGCAATAACGGCCTGTTTTACAGTCTGCCATGCCTGAAGCTGTTTTCCCTGCCCCCAAAGCAGCATACCCAGGGAAAGCAGGGCAGAAGCACAGCCAGGATCTTGAGCCAAAGCCAGCCGGAAGCATTCCTCTGCATCAGCCAACGCCCCTCTTCGCGCTGCAATTGTTCCAAGCGCCACCTGTACCCGTGGCCTTGCCGCCACTTTCACTGCCAGTTGCAATGCCCGTTCATCCTCACCAAGGGCACAGACCGCCATAACCTCAAGTTCACACCGATAGGCAGGATCTGCCGTTGGCGGCATCTCAGCGATCACCTCCAGCGCATCTTGATAGTGTCCTGCCGTCAGCAGGATTTCAGCCAACGCGCAGTATGGTTCTGTAGCGGTACTGTCAGGCCGGATCCCGTCTTCCAACAGCAGTTGCACTGCTTTTTCGATCTCACCTCGTCCGGCAAGCTTCCGGGCTTTGGCACAACTTTTTTGCTGGCGCTGAGTTAGCAGTCCGGTTTCAGTCGGCACAACCGGTTTTTCAGGTTCACTGTCCGGGGGAGACGTTGCAGCATTAAGCAGGCTGTTAAGATATTTATCTGCAATATCGGCGGCTTTATGCCAACTGAACTGTTCCCGGATATGCACTGCTGCCGCCCGACCACGGCTGATAACCTCTTCTTGCCTGCTGTATGCATGACGCAACATCTCCGTCAAAGTTGCAAGATCAGGCTCTGCCAGCCAGGGGTAGTCAACCGTCTCCAGATTACTGATCCGCTTTTCTGGCAGACGCTGCTCAACCGCCGGTATCAACCAGGCTATTTCAGGCGGACAGAAATCAAGGGCAGCGCCATAACCGGTAACAATCGGCGCCAGTCCGCAGGCCATGGCCTCGGCGATCGGCAGGCCAAACCCTTCTCCACGGTAGGGATGCACCAGACAATGGCAGGCGGTGTAGAGCGCCGACATCTGGCTATCATCAATATCATCTTTTAGATAGAGAAGATCCGGATGATGAGCGACCTGCTGGAATGCAGCTATCATCTCCTGCGCAGTCTGCCCCTGATAGATGCTGCTGCTGCCCATCTCCTTGATCACAAGGCAGACATCATCAGCTGCTGTAAAGGCGTCGGCATAGGCTGCCAGCAGCAGATCAATCCCCTTGCGGTGGATGGTTCCGCCGACAAACAGAAACCTGAAGCCTTTGGAAGTGGGCAGTTCAAGTGGTGCGGCCTGCGGATTGAACCGTTCCACTGCCACACCGTTTGGCACCACCTTTACCTTATCAGCAACAACGCCGCCCTTTATGTAGCAGTCGCGCACAAAGCTGCTGGGCACCCAGAGCTGGTCAACATTCCGGTTGATCTGTCCTACCCAGGCAACAGGGATACTGCCGTACTCCCAGGGCTGTATCACCACCAGTTTTCCGGAGGCAGGCCTACTGAAATCCGGCGGCCAGAAGTGACGAATTGTAATATTCGGTTGCTTAATCGGTAGGTTCCGGATTGATGCCAGTCTCTTCATTCTGGGGTCATCCCCAGGTTCAAACTGATCAGGGACGATGGTTTCAAAGGAGATTTTGAAGTTCCTATCGAGCAGTTGCAGGCAAAGCTCACGGTTAACCAACGCCAGAGAATGGTGGACGAACAGGCCGCCCTGCCAGTGGATTAGGGGATTCACAGCAGGCTGTTTATCTTCTGAATCTCTTTTTATGGCAAGACATGAAAGAGTATCTACGTCAGGAATGGCAGCTGTGAGCAACACGGAATACACCTTTTCCAGGCACTCCATATAGCGGCTGAAGGTCTGAACCGGGGCCGTCAGATTCCTGCGCATCTTCTTTATTAAGTCTGGCTCTTCCAGACAACGGCGAATCAGCGCCGCCAGTTCATTAATGTCATCATGGCGATATAAGAAGCCATCAACCCCTTCAGTAATAAATTCAGGTATGCCACCAATCCTGGCTGCAATCACCGGAATACGCATGGCCTGCAACTCTGCCAACACCAGAGTGGGAGCGCTTTCCTCAACTATTGACGGAACCAGGCCAATATCAATCCTTTTAGCCAGCAAAGCTAAATCAGCTGTATTGTATGGGCCATGAAAACGACATAGAGATTTGCGGTCCAGTTGCTGCAACAGTTCGTAGTAGTCATTGTTTATGAAACCAAACAGGTGCAGCTCAACATCATCAGCTGTAAATGTCTGACAGGCCGCTACAGCCAGATGTACCCCCTTGATTGCGAGCAATCCACCTAAAACAGCAATACGAAGAGGTCTGGATGTGTGATCTGATACGCAAACTTCATCTCCTGCTTCAGACCATAAGGTGTCTGTTTCAGGCATTACCTGATGCAATACGGCTATACGCTTTGCCTCAATGCCAAATCTGCATAACAGCTCTTTTTCACGCTGTGATACCGCAAGGATCAGATTCACCCATTGATTTGCAAGTTGTCTGGCGACCGTGGCTCTCTGTTGATAAAGATCCCGTTTTTCAGGATTACGGGCTACGGCATCCGACTCAACAAGCAGGTCAAGACTGCCCCATTGTTCCAGGCCGTTCTTAAGGAGATATAGTTCCGGATCAATAAGGTGATAGTTGTGAGGAGTGTAGCAGGAGGGAATGCCACGCATGAAGGTCTCTTCAGCAAGCGACAGTGTCAGGCCGTGGAAGTTGTGAAAATGTACCAGATCAGGTTGTACCTCTTCAAGCACCTGGCAGAATCGCACCTTAATCAGGGGATCATCCATCTCGCGTTCAGGATGATCCGGATCAATGAATAGTGCCGGTCGGTTATACACACCGTACAGGCGCACACCTTCTTCAATATGCTTTTCAAGCTCGAAGGCCGGTGCAAACGGATCAGTTCTGAGAGATGCGTAGAAAACAGACAGGTCATACCCGCGACAGGCAAGCTCCATAGCTACAGCACGGGGGAATACGGTGCCGCCACCGGTCTCCTTCCATCCGTAGGTCACAAATAAAATACTAAGCAATGGAGTTCCCTCTGTTTGGACTCTGCCCAAACAGTACCCAATGCCAAACGGCATCTTCTGTTACCTTTAATGAATCGAGTCGGTAAACGACAAGGGCAAGCCCACTGAGGAGCGCGACTATATCTTCTGTAGTCCAGCTCACATTTGGCTCATGTACCGTCAGCGATGCGTCGTAGGTACCATGCTCGGATTCGCAGAACTGA
>CAZXTZ010000221.1:3872-5246 GCA_964643645.1 uncultured Geobacteraceae bacterium | reverse complement strand
CATCAGGTAAGGATAGTAACCTACCACATTGGCCGGGATCTTCCCCCTGTGCCGGTGGACAGGATTTTTTCTGTGCCTTGGTACAGAAAGCTGGAAGCCGGTCCGTCATGGCACAAACCTTATCTCGATATACTCCTGTTTTTCAAGGTGCTGAAGGTTGCAAGAACATTTTACCCTCAGATAATTCATGCCCATCTCCACGAAGGGGCCATTATTGGCTGGCCAGTTGCCTGTCTGCTTAAACTTCCACTCGTTTTTGACTATCAGGGAAGCCTTTCCGGTGAATCTCTCAATCATGGCTTTTTCAGATCAGGTTCTCTGCTTCACAGCTCTTTCAGATTTCTGGAATCAGCAATAAACAGAATGGCAGATCTGATAATAACGAGCTCAACACCGGCTGCTGAAGAACTTGTAGAAAACTGGAAGATACCCCCACAAAGGGTATTCCCGCTTCCTGATGGTGTTGATACAATGCGTTTCAGGCATCGTCCAAGAAAAGAGGCTAGAAAAAGGCTTGGTATCGCAGAAGAAATGCCACTTTTTGTCTATCTTGGCCTTCTGAACAGCTATCAGGGTATTCATCTGTTGCTTGCTGCCATGCAACTCCTCGTAGCAGGCGGCAGGGCATTTCATGTTGCAATAATGGGATTTCCTGAAGCCGGGTATAAAAAGATGGCAGTTGATATGAAACTATCCGGATATGTGACATTTACAGGAAGAATAGACTATTCAGATGCCCCTATGCTTTTGTCTGCAGGTGATGTAGCCATATCCCCCAAGATTTCGGAGACAGAGGCAAATGGAAAGCTGCTCGACTATATGGCCTGCTCACTTCCTGTCATTGCATTTGATAACATGGTGAATCGTGAAATACTTGGCGATGACGGTATCTATGCATCCCCGGGCAATGTTGATGACCTTGCGGCCCGTATGGCCGATGCATTAAAAAATATGGACTCAATGCCCGGAATTGGTCAGCGTCTCCACGAAAGAGCAGTTGCTCTCCATTCATGGGATTCAAGGATCAGCCAGCTTGAATCATGCTATTACAAACTTGCATCTATTGCATAAATCAGCCTGCTGAGGTAATGTTCAGCCCATGAACAAAAACTCTTCTGCATCTCTTGATGATTATACTGTATTCCGTCTTCTGTGCGAGTTGGAACGTGGTGCTGTTTCATCACAGCGGGATCTGGCGGCCAGGCTTGACTGTGCCCTGGGCCTTGTTAACTCTTATCTCAAAGGTTGCACGGAAAGTGGATGGATAAGGGTGAAGGAAACCCCGTCCGTCAGAGGCAGATACCATATTACAGCAAGGGGAGCAGCGGAAAAACGCCGTCTGTCCATATTGCACGCCAGATATATTGATGAGAT
>CAZXTZ010000221.1:0-3862 GCA_964643645.1 uncultured Geobacteraceae bacterium | reverse complement strand
AAGAATACCGGAAAATTGCAGCAAGGCTTCATGACGAAGGTATAGACAGGGTTGCTTTCTGTGGAATTGACAGTATTTCAATAATTCCAATACATATTATTCAGAGCGCTGGAATTTCTGTAACTGTAGCCATGGATACACAGGGAGTCGGTGCAACTTTTATGGGCAGGGATGTGGTTTCAATCGCCCATGCATTGCTTGCAGGAGTTTACAAGGTAGTAATAACATCTCTTAACCGGTCGACACTGCTCTATACTGCCCTTCTTGATACAGGCGCTGAGCCGGAGTCAATCTTTATTCCCCCGCTTTTTCTGGAGCCACAAAAATGAAACCCGATTCAAAGATATTCGTTGCCGGCCATCGTGGAATGGTAGGGTCTGCCATTGTAAGGAAACTTGAGCAGGCAGGCTTTAGCAACCTGATACTTAAAACATCATCAGAACTGGATTTGCGTAATCAGGCAGCTGTAGCAGCTTTTTTTGCACAGGAGAGGCCTGACTATGTCTTTCTGGCAGCTGCCCGGGTGGGTGGGATCATTGCAAACAGTACGCGTAAGGCAGAGTTTATCTATGATAACTTGATGATCCAGACTAATGTGATCCATGAGTCATGGAAAAATAGTGTCAAGCGGCTGCTGTTTCTGGGGAGTACCTGTATTTATCCTAAATTTGCTCCCCAGCCGATTCGTGAATCAGATCTGCTGACTTCATCGCTTGAGCCCACCAATGATGCCTACGCGATAGCCAAAATAGCCGGTATTGTCATGTGCCGTTCATCCAATGAGCAATACGGCACTAGATTTCTGGCTGCAATGCCAAACAACCTCTATGGCCCCGGTGATAACTATGACCTGACCGGTTCCCATGTCCTGCCGGCCCTGCTGCGCAAATTTCATGAGGCGAAGCAATCGGGCTCTCCAAATGTCACTGTCTGGGGTACCGGCACACCGCTGCGTGAATTCATGCATGTAGATGACCTGGCCGACGCCTCTCTCTTTCTTATGAATCTGTCTGATGAGGCCTATGAGGGACTACTGGCTGATTCTGATGCACCGGCTCTTATCAACGTCGGCTCCGGCCAGGAGATCAGCATAGCAGGGCTTGCAGATCTGGTCAGGCAGGTGGTCGGTTATCAGGGGGAGATACTCTTTGACACCACAAAGCCGGACGGTACCCCCCGTAAGCTTGCTGACTCATCCCGGTTGCATGCCTTGGGATGGAAACACCGGATTGAACTGGAGGATGGCGTTCGGGATGCGTACCGGTGGTTTGTCAGCCAGTCACAGCAATACAATCCATAAATTATGCAGCATATTGCCAGTTTGCTGACAACCCGGATATTTAGTTGAAAACACGGATATCTTTTGATGACATGAAGGCAGTCTTCTCCAGATTGAGGGGAGAGATCCTCTGGATTGTCACCGGGCAGTTTCTCGCTTTTCTTGGCGGGTTCATTGGTATCAAGATCCTTACAAATATGCTTGGGCCTGCTGGGTACGGTCATCTTGCACTGGGTCTCACCATTGCAGGACTTTTCACCATGTATTTTTATGGGCCTCTGGCAAACGCTGTGGCCAGATACTATGTGGTTTATAAGGAAAGAAACAGCCTCCGGCTATACTTTTTCGTTCTGAAGAAATCCCATGCAATCCTTGCGCTGATCCTCCTGTTTTCATCTGTCATGGTCGGGTCTATAGCCGCTTTTGTTTCAGGCATCGAGTGGGCTTTGATTATATTTGTTTCTTCATTATTCGGCATAGCAAGCGGTATAAATGCTTCATATATTTCATTACAGAGCTCAATCAGGCAGCGAAAAATTGTAGCCCTGCATCAGGGGGCGGATGTCTGGCTCAGAATCGGGATTGCAGTTTTGTTTCTCTGGCTGCTCGGAAAAACTGGAGCAGTTGCGATTGCAGGGTATTTTCTCGGCACACTGCTAATAACTGTATCCCAATCGGTATTTGCGCTAAAAAAACCCGAGATAAGTTCGGCATGGACGAGCAGTGTCAGGGACAGGGAGGCTGAGAGATCGTCTTTCAGGGAGCTCTCTGGTTACGCAGCGTCATTCATGGTCTTTTCAACCTTTGCTGCCATAAGCATGTATGCTGATCGTTGGGTGATTCAGGGGTTTATCGGGGAGTCTGCCGTTGGAATTTATGCGGCCATATTCCAGATTGCCGTTTCACCTGTAAATATTTTCTTCGCAATGCTGAACCAGCTGGTGGTGCCAATAGTGTTCGAGCGGGCTGGTGCCATGACGACCAGAGAACAGGCATCAAAAAGCAGTGAGGTTATACAAGTAGTTGTAATCATATCTTCACTCGTAATGCTGTCTGTGGCGCTTTTCTTCTGGTGTTTCAGTCAGCAGATTGTTGCTCTTTTTACCAGTAGTGAATTTGTCGGAGATCATAGGCTTCTTCCGCTACTTGTGTCTGGAAACGCATTGTTCAATATCGCCCAGATATTTACCCTTAAGGGCTCATGTTTTAACAGCCCCAGGGTATATTTCTGGCCAAAGGCGTTACAGTCCCTTTCATTTCTTGCTGCTTCCTGCTACATGGCAAAGATCATGGGGCTTCTGGGGGTTGCACTGGCTCTATGCCTTTCGTCAGCCATGTATCTTGCTTTGGTTGTTGCTGTTAACAGAAAGCTGAATTTTATTGGGGAGAGTTGAGGAAATAGTGAAGTCAATTGTTGGAAAAATCAAAAGAAGGATTGTTGGAGATCATGGCAGTCAGACGAGCTACTCCCAGTGCGGTGAGGATCTGATTGTCAATTTCATACTCAGACAGCTTGGGATTGATGAACCGCGATATCTTGATATAGGTGCCAATCACCCTGTAAATTTAAGCAATACCTATTTTTTTTACAGAAAAGGCTGCCACGGGGTCTGTGTGGAGCCGGATCCGGAACTCTGCAAGGGGATAAGAAAAAAACGTCCAAGGGATCTCTGCATAAATGCCGGAGTTGGTGTAAGCCATCAGAAGGATGTTGAGTTCTACCTTATGTCGGCCAGAACACTTAACACATTTTGCAAGGAAGAGGCCGAGAGATATCAGAGTTACGGAGAACACAAGATTCAGGAGATACTCAGAATCCCCCTTGTGGAAATAAATGACCTGATCTGTGAAAACTTTTCTGAAAAACCTGATTTCATATCCCTGGATGTGGAAGGTCTCGATCTTGAGATTCTTGATGCACTGGATTTTAACAGATTCAGGCCGGAAGTAGTCTGTGTCGAGACTCTGACCTATACACAGGATAAAACCGAGGAGAAGCTGACTTCAATTGTCGAGCTGATGCTCTCAAAAAATTATATGCTCTATGCAGACACCTACATAAACTCAATCTTTGTTGATAAAGGGGCTTGGGGGAGACGTTGAAAAACGCTGTTTCTTCTTATGTAAAAGCCGAAACTGCCTCTGGCAGCTTCAGCAGTGAGGTTTTAGCTTCTGTATGACAGGATTAAAAGAGTATCTGAAAAAATTCAGCGTACTGCACTTTATCTGGCGGCTGTTCAGACAGCCTTTCTTCTATCTTGATTTTATCAAGGAGTTTTTTAGCTATTCACAGATGCTTTCAAAATCAGGAACGTCCAGGCTTTGCTGGAAGGACAGACATCCCTGCCTCTGGGACAGGACAAAGGCCACCGGTTTTGATCCTCACTATATCTATCACACAGCCTGGGCTGCAAGGCAGCTTGCCTCTTCAATGCCTGAAGAACATCTGGATATCGGCTCATCACTCTATTTCGCCACCATTGTGTCGGCCTTTGTTCCGGTTCGATTTTTTGACTATCGTCCGGCAATGCTGATGCTCCCGGGTCTCTCATCAGAACATGCAGACCTGTTGTCTTTGAAATT
>CAZXTZ010000220.1:0-5260 GCA_964643645.1 uncultured Geobacteraceae bacterium | reverse complement strand
GCTTCAACAACTTCTGTAACTGAAATTTCTCCCATGCATCGTGTATTGTGACCGCAGTCGGGAGTTGTGCCAAAGATTGTGCAGGGAGAACAGGATAGTTTTTTGTTGATTACCAGATGTTTTCCCCCCTGTGGCGCCCATTTTAAAGACCTTCCGGGGCCGAACAGTGAAACAGTAGGAATATCCAGACCGACAGCTATATGAAGGATGCCCGAGTCTCCGCTTATAAGCAGCTTTGATCTTCCTATTATTGTTGCTGTTTCAGAAAGTGATGTGCAGCCGGACAGATTAAGGCCACCGGTTTTACAGACAATTTCCCCGTCCATTTTATCTGTAATTCCTCCGACAGTTACAATTGAATAGCCATAATTCTGCAATTCTTCAGCAACAGCCCTGAAACGGTCTGCTCCCCAGCGCCGTTCCGGTATGGAAGCGCCGGTAAAAAAGACAACAAAAGGCAGGTTTTCAATCGGCTTCAGGAGTCTTGAAATTTTTTCGTTATTCTTCTCCTCAAGGATGATGAATGGGGGGGCAGGAGTTGTTTCAGGGGAGATGGAAGTTGTCAGCGGTTCAAGCAGTCGGCCAAAACTGGTTGTTTCATAATCATCATGGGAATACCTTACTGAGTGATCAAACATGCGCCGACGCTCGTTTGTGTTAAAGCCTATCCTTGTGCTGGCCCTGATAAATCGTGTAACTACGGCTGACAGACGGTGCCACTGCTCTGTGTCAATCACAATATCGTAACGTGCCTTCATGGCCTTTATCAACTCAAGTGGCCTGTCGTAGCAGTAAATATTATCCACAGATGGAATAAGGCTGAATACCCCGGAATTCCGTCTTTCGGCCAGCACTGAAATGGAGGCGTCAGGGAAGCGACAGCGTAACTGATTGATAACAGGCGCGAGAATAACAGCGTCTCCTATACCCCCTGGTCTTATTAAAAGAAAAGATTCAGGGGTAACAGGGACTGGAAACTTAGGGGGTAATGGGATGACAGAGGCAAGGAGGCGACCCAGCTGACCGTCTATTAGCTTCATTAGCCTGATGTTCAAACCGGATCTCCAGTTAAGGGAATGGATTTAAGTGATAATCTTTTGAAATGTACTTAACAAGCCTGAACCTTTCAAGTCATTCATTTGATCTGGCAGCAGTTTTATTGATTAGTAGGGGCGATCCTTGTGATCGCCCGGATTAGGTGAACATAAGGATCGCCCGGATTGGGCGAACATAAAGTTCGCCCCTACGATTTGTATATTTAATCTATGGAGATGTTGTATTCATTCAGATAAAAAACTGTGTTAAAGTGCCATGAATTAATCCTAGCCTGAGACAGGAGCCACCATGTTACGATCCAAGACCAAACCCGTAATTGACACAACCCCTGTAGCCCAACCGATTCTTGCAGATACTCTTCGTCACTATATCCGTTATACACTTGGAAACAACGGCGCGAAGCTCAGTAACCGTGAACTGCTGGATGCCACATCCCTTGCCATCAGGGAGCGGTTGATTGACGGCATGATACGGACAGAAGAAAACCATTCCAGGCAAAAATCAAAGAAGCTGTATTATCTCTCAATGGAATTCCTGATGGGCAGGGCGCTGGGCAACAGTTTGTACAATATGGGGATGTTTGACAGCTGCCGGGAAACCCTTGCGCAAATGGGGGTTGATCTTGAAGAAATCCGTGCATCTGAACCGGATGCTGCCCTTGGCAACGGGGGGTTGGGAAGGCTGGCAGCCTGTTTTCTGGATTCGCTTGCAAGTCTGGGGTATGCCGGGTACGGATACGGGCTTTTGTACGAGTTTGGCCTGTTCCGTCAGGATATAAGAAGCGGGATACAGATTGAGAAGCCTGACCAGTGGCTGGCCCAGGGGTCTCCGTGGTTGATAGAGAGACCGGAAGAAGCCTGTATCGTGCCGCTATATGGACATGTCGAGCATGGCGTTGACAGTGATGGAAATTATAATCCCATGTGGATGGACTGGAAGGACATTATAGGGGTGCCTTCCGACCTCCCTGTGCCGGGATATGGCGGGAACTGTGTCAATTACCTCCGGCTTTACTCAGCGCGGTCATCCGAGGATTTCGACATGCAGATTTTCAATGAAGGAGATTATCTGCGTGCCGTAAGGCAGAAGATAGCATCGGAAACCGTTTCAAAAATCCTGTATCCGGCTGATTCTCTTCAGATAGGCAAGGAGTTGCGCCTTGTTCAGGAGTATTTTCTGGTTGCCTGTTCGCTTCGGGATATTTTCCGCCGCTACATCAAAACTTACGGGGAAGGTGAGTTTGAAAAGCTTCCAGACAGAATAGCAATCCAGTTGAACGATACCCATCCTGCCATAACAGTGGCTGAACTTATGCGGCTTTTAGTGGATGAACACCGCCTTGAGTGGGATGTAGCCTGGAGCATCACCCAGGGTACCCTTGGCTACACCAATCATACACTTATGCCAGAAGCATTGGAAAAATGGTCTGTGCCCCTGTTTGATCGTGTGCTCCCCCGTCATTTGCAGATTATCTATGAAATTAACCACCGTTTCCTGCTACAGGTTGAAGAGCGCTGGCCCAATGAACCATGGCGCCTTTCAAAAATGTCAATAATTGATGAATCAAACCCGAAACAGGTTCGGATGGCTCACCTTGCTATTGTTGGCAGCCATTCTGTCAACGGAGTTGCCAGACTTCATTCCGAGCTGGTAAAAACCGATCTGGTGCCGGATTTCTTTGAACTCTGGCCTGAAAAATTCAACAACAAGACCAACGGAGTTACACCCAGACGCTGGCTGCTGAAGGCAAATCCGGGCCTTGCTGGCCTTATAACGGATACAATCGGAAGCAGCTGGATTACAGATCTGGACCAGCTTAAATCAATTGAAGCCCATTCTGCTGATCCCTCATTTCAGAAGGCCTTTTCTAAAGTCAAGCGCGCAAACAAGGAGCTGCTGGCTGATACTGTCTGGTCAACCTGCCATGTCCGCCTTGACCCGGAAAGTCTGTTTGACGTCCAGATAAAGCGCATACATGAATACAAACGTCAACTGCTCAATCTTCTTCATGTTGTTTCTCTTTATCTTGAAGTGGTTGAAGACGGGCTGGATCTTGCGTCACCACGTTCATTTATTTTTGCCGGCAAGGCTGCTCCCGGTTACTGGAAGGCCAAGCAGATCATCCGTCTTATCTGTGCTGTTGCCGATTGCATAAACGTTGACCAACGGGTTAAGGGGCAGATTAAGGTTGCCTTTTTACCGGACTACAGGGTTTCACTTGCTGAAAGGATTATTCCTGCAGCCGATCTTTCCGAGCAGATTTCAACAGCCGGAATGGAGGCTTCCGGCACCGGAAACATGAAGCTTTCAATGAACGGCGCCCTGACAATCGGAACAATGGACGGGGCCAATATAGAGATAAGGGAAGAGGTCGGCCCTGAAAATATATACATATTCGGCCTGTTGACCCCTGATGTGCTTCAGATGCAGAGAGACGGCTATAATCCCTGGGATTATTATAACCGAAGTGAGCGGGTCAGACGGGTTATTGATGCAATAAGCTCCGATATGTTCTGCCCGAGGGAACCTGGTCTGTTTGCATGGGTAAGACAGTCCCTGCTCGAAAACCGGGACCCTTATTTCCATCTGGCTGATCTTGACAGCTATGCTGAAAAACAGATTGAAGTAGCCAATGATTATGCATCACCTGAATTATGGAACAGAAAAGCTGTTCTCAATGTCGCCCGCATGGGCAAATTTTCAAGTGACAGAACTATTAAGGAATATGCAGAAGAAATATGGAGGCTAAACTGACCCTGGAGCTGTTTGAATCTGTCCGCTGTGGGGCAGGGCTGCCACTCTTCTTGACAGCGCATGTAATATGACAATATTCTGCCCAGAATGATCAGGATTCGATCCATGACAGAGGCTGATATTGATGGAGTTCTGGCTATTGAGCAAGCCTGCTTTCCACGTCAATGGAAACGCGAACATTTCATGGCAGAGATTAATTCTGAACATGGAACTGCGGTTGTGGCTGATGAGGATGGAAGGATTGCCGGGTTCCTCTGCCTGAGCGTGCTGCTGGATGAGGCAGAGATTCTGGATGTAGCTGTTGATCCTGCCCTGCAACGCAGTGGTATCGGCGCTCTTCTGGTTCAGTGGGCCAGTGATGAAGCAGTCAGACAAGGTGCGACTATCCTGCGGCTGGAAGTGCGCGACACCAGCAGACCGGCGATAGCTCTGTATGAGCGTTTCGGTTTTGTACGTTGCGGTTTACGGAAAGCCTATTATGAAAATGGAACAGATGCAATTCTGATGGATAAACAACTGCTTAAAAACCGGGAAGCGTTATGACCACCAAGCGTGACACGTTTAAAAATCTGCTTAAAACCATCTTTCAGTACCAGCATGACCGGATATCCCTTGATTTTGGTGTCTATCGCGTTTTTCGTCACAAGGCAGCCGAGATAGGGAGGTTTCTGGAGACAGACCTGCCTGGACTTGTTGACGCCGAGGCTAACAAGCACGGTGTAACCGCCGAGGATGCCTATAACGATATACTTAACTTCTTTGCCCGCTATTACCAGGATGGTGATTTTTATCCGGCGCCGCAGTTTGGCGGGCCTGGCGGGCATATTCTGCGGCATCATGGTGAAGAGACGCTCTTTTCATGGGCCAACCGTGATCAATATTACATCAAAAGCCTGACCAGCTTCAGTGAGTATCGGGTGCGGGAGCTGATTCCTGAAAACCTGCTCTGGCCGGAGCGGGGTTCGCTGTTCTTTATTATTGGCGATGTTGAAGAGTTGAAAGGGGATCAAAAGGCGCAGCGCTGGTTTGTACTGAATCAGGAAAAGACCGTTACCGATGCAGAAGGTATCCGACTGGTTTTTGATTACAAAACCGACAAGAGTGCGCAGATTACCCCGGAAATGCTCCAGTCCTGGCTGTCTGAAAAAGAGGTGGATCTGCCGTTTGAGGTGGTGGAGCATCACCTGAACAAGTTTATGAACCTGCGCAAGGTGGATTTTTTCATACACCGGAGACTGGGGGAGTATCTGCGGGAACAGCTTGATTTTTATGTAAAAAACGAGCTGGTGCGCCTGACTGAGCCGTACACCCTGAAACGGGCGCTGGCGGCTCAGGCCGCTGCCGGGGTGGTGATTGATTTTCTGGCCCGGCTGGAAGAGCTGCAAAAGCGTTTGTGGGAGATGAAGAAGTTTGCTTTTGGCGTTGGCTACATCATTACCCTTGACCGGAT
>CAZXTZ010000219.1:0-5270 GCA_964643645.1 uncultured Geobacteraceae bacterium | reverse complement strand
AAACTGCTGTATCATGTCGGCGGTTTCAAACTGGTTTACCTTGCAGCCCAGTGTGGCGAATGCAACACGTTTCATCTTCACTGCACTATTGGGTTCATTTCAACCCTTGCCCGGGAGGCAGCCGATTCTTTCGGAAGCTTTTGTATGTCTTCCTGTTTCTGGAACAGGCGCCCTGATTCAATCTTTCCTTTGTTTATAAGGTAATTACGAACTATAGCTGTCCTTCGGGCAGCCAGTTGCCGGAGTTCCGTATCCCCCACTTTGGTGCTGGCTATTATAAGCTTTTTCATTTCAGCATCGGGCAGGTCTTTAATCATCCCTATCATATTGCGTGGTTTAGGGAATTTTTCCTTGCGATATACAGCATTAAGATAGTTTGAATACTCAGACGGTTCAATTACCATTTTGTCTGCGTCATCATCTTTGGCAATCTTGCTGTTTTTAACAAGCTCAAGATATTTTTCCTGACGCATTTTATGGTTCAGTATTTCGTAGCGATACCCTTCAGGATCGTTATTGCTGTCTACATAACCGGAAAGTTCCACCCTCAGGGCCGGTCGTTGAACCATGGCTGTGGCAAGGGTTGCAAGTTTCTTCTCTTCCGAAGGGAGAAGGGCTGCGGAGCCTGGCGTAAAGTTTATACTGCTTATATCCTCTCCAGAGCCGAACATTGAGGAGATAAGGGCAAATGGAGAGGTTGCCGCTTTTGTAAACAGGTTTACAACAACCTTCCATACTACACCCCATATACTGAACTCCGGATCATCGGTGCGTCCGCTTACAGGCAGGTCGAGGTTGATCTGGCCGTTCCGGTCTTTCAAGAGCGCTATGCCAAGTCTTACAGGCAGTTTTGTGGCCTTGTCGCTTTTTACAGAATCACCGAAAGTAAACTGGTCAATAAATACCTTGTTGGATGCCTTCAGGTTCTTGTTCTCGATATGATATTTAAGGTCAAGGAACAGTTTCCCCCTGGTTATCTGGTAGCCGAGGTATGTTCCGGAATATGGGGTTGCAGGTGAAAGCTCAATATCCTTGAATGATATTGTGAGGTACACAAACAGATCATCACGAAGTGGATTGACCTTGCCTGTTATCTGTAAAGGCGAGTGATTTTCAAGATTACCCCGAAGGTCAACATCTGCCCTGGTGTTCATCTCGGAATTAAGGCCGCTTACACGTCCCCCGAGGTTGTGAAATGTTGTGCGGAAATGTTTTGAAAGGTGAGCGTCACTGAAGTCAATGGTTCCACCCTGAACGGTCAGGTTATCTATCCTTATCCGGGGTTTGACAGGTGGTTGATGGCTTGCTGTATTTACGGCGACAGACTGATGTCTGGCTGGATGCGCTGGCTCCTGCGTTTTTGTTTCACCCTTCTGTACTTTGTCATTGGCAACAAGATTCTGCAGGTTTAGAGTCCCGTCTTTACGAACCGCAATCCTCGAATATACACCGTTAATGGCTATCTGGCGGATTTCAAGGGAGACTGGGTCTATGTTTCCGTTAATCTGATCAAGTTGCAGGCTTTCCCATTTAACAAGATCCTCTTCGTGCAGACTATCAACTGCATGGAACCCCCTGATTCCCAGACTTCCGGCAAAGTTTCCCTTTGGTTTCGCGTCTCTTCCCAGTCCAACATCAAGCTTCATATTGCTGTCAATGGTGCCGGCAAGAATGAACAGATTGAGATTATCCGGCAAGTAACTCTCAAAATCCCTTATGGGAAGCTTTGCAAAGCTTGCATTGCCAACGTACCGGACTGGTGCAGGGGTGAGTGTTCCTGTTGCCTGTACAGGAGTATCCTTGCCGTAGGTTGCGCTGAAGTTTACAGGTATGGCCGATAAAGCCGGGCCTGTAAGGTTGTTTGAACTGAATCTGATGTTTGAAAGAGTGAATACCGGAGGCTCAACGAATGTCTTGTCGGTAAAGCTGGTTGATAACCCTGAAATGTTGACTTTTCCAATCTTCCATCTCAAAGATTTTGTTTCATTCACTGGTGGTGCGGGCTGTTTTTCAACAGGAGGCGAAATAACAGTCGGTTTTTCAACCAGTAGCAGCATCGGTGATATTTTCCCGTCGGTTTCAAGGGATACGGCAACCTTACCCCTGGCAAGCCTTATCTCTCCTGCTTCTGCCCGGTTTTCTTTCTGGTTGAACGAGATACCGGTAACGGCAAGCCTTGAAAGTTCAACCCCGTCTCTATCACCAAAAGCGGCCTTAAAGTCGTTAAGGCCAACCTCGGCTTCAGTCAGGTTAATGCCTTTTTCATTACTGAAGTCCACTTTGCCTTTTACTGCCAGGGAACCTTTTAGGGTTTTGGTTATAAATTCCTGAAGATACGGCCAGCCTTTCTGGAGTGCGATGTTTTTAACTTCAAAGGTTGAGTCAACGCTTAAGGGGGCAATAACAGCGCTGCCTGAAGCGGATATTTTTTCGCCGCCATCACCGTCAATTGAGATTTCATAGCCGGTCTTTGCATTTTTGGAGTTGGAGAAATCTTTGACTTTTAGAGATATATTGGAGAGCCTTGTTTTGAATCCGCCCTTTGGCAGTGCGTCTGAAAATGAAATCTGGCCATTTGAAAGGGTTATCTCCGACACCTTGACTAGCGGATCCTGTTTATGGGCATCCTGTTTTTTATTGTCTGCCTTTCCAGGTTGTTTCTTCGCAGTTTTTTCAGCTGGCAAAAGGCGATGGATATTGGTTAATCCTTTTGAATCACGGCTGGCATTTATTGTAAGTCCTTCAATGGATATCTTCTCGATATCAATGGTTTTACTGAAAACTTCAATCATTTTGCTCTGCAGGTCAATGCTCTTTAATCCCGCCAGCGCTGTACCTGTCTTTTCAGCTACAGAAATATCTTCCAGACGGGTAAGTCCGCTAATATTAAGTTCAGGTTTTTTAGATGCGTAAACCTTGTAATTAAGGTCAAGGTTAAGGGTTAGTGAACCCCTGTCAATCTTCACAGGAATGTCGGCAGGCAGGTATGGCAGATAGTGGGGAAGATCCAGCTTTTCAAGTTTAAGATTTATAGTGGCCTCAACGGCTTTTGCCAGTGGTTTTGCCTTGCCTCCAAAATCAAAACGTGCGCCGTTTACCAATGCTGAAAGTTTGGGGTCAGTGTGTTTCTCTGCAAGATAAGGGATGTTGCTTATAAAAGGTAAAGCAATCTGAAGGTCTCTGATGGTGTGTTGTTTACCGCCTGCAACAGCCTTGTCATCAAAATCAATACTGCCTTTACTGAGTGTAATATTGTTTATTGAAAAGTGCGCCTGAGTTTTCTTGGCAGTTTTGGGCTGTTTTGAAATAAAATCAATGATGTCAGTGAAGTTGTAGCGGTTTTCAGCAGTGCGAACCAGACGAATGCGTGGACTTTCAATGGAAAGCTCTTTTACTACAGGCGCCAGCCTGTAAATGGATGCAAGGCTGAGAGCAGCCTTTAATCGTCCCAGTTCAAAAAAAGGAGTTATCTTGTCTGCCTCATAGAGCTTGAAACCTTCAATTTCAACGGACATGGCAAGTGGATTTATGGATATCCCTGCAATGGTTGCCATACGGCCTGTGGATTCAGCAATTGCTTTTTCTGCAAGATTCCGGACTATACTTGGAAGTATAAATGTAACAAAAAACAACAGTGCTATAAAACAGGATACAGAGCCCAGTACCAGTCTTTTCCGGTTGCGCTTGAGCCATTCGATACATATTTTCCAGTCCATGATTTATCCCCGCTGATAGCTTGAATGTTAATTGGATTATAACTCTTTTATCCCAATATGAAAGGGATTGATTGAAAATTGACATTGCTGATGTATACTCAAGGAAAATCTGCATATATTTTAAGGGGGTGAAATATGATAAGCGGCAAGATGGCGGAAAGTTTGAATAAACATATGAATCTGGAACTTTTTTCGGCAAATCTCTATCTTTCAATGTCTTCCTGTGCAAACGAAATGGGGCTTAAGGGGGCTGCAAACTGGTTTATGGTGCAATATAGAGAAGAGATGGTTCACTTCATGAAGTTCTATCAGTATCTTGTTGATCAGGGTATAAACATTTCCATACCAGCCAGCAAGGCGGTTCCTAACAGTTACAAGTCACTTCTGGACATGTTTGAAAAAACCTATAAACATGAGCAGTTGATAACCGGTTGCATCAATGATCTTACGGAGCAGGCAGTTCAGGAGAAAGACCACGCAACCCAGATATTCATGCAATGGTTTGTTACCGAGCAGATTGAAGAAGAGAATAATGACCGTGATATAATTGCAAAGCTCAAGATCGTCGGCAGCAATGGTCAGGGAATACTTATGATTGATTCAGAGCTGGGCCAGAGGGTTTTTACGGCCCCAGCCGGAGCATTGTCACCTGTTTGACAGGGGGGGCAGATGAAAGTCCGTTTTTGCAGGCATAACCAGGGGGCTGCCGAGTTTTTTGAAAGTTTTGTTGCAGAGCAGCCTTTATCTGAAATCAAGCTGAAAGATTGCATCAAGCATTGCAAAAGTTGTAAAAAAACACCTGTTGCCAAGGCAGGTAAACAAATTTTAACCGCTGATTCATGGGATGAACTGAAGGAAATGTTAATAAACTCAAGAACAATGTAAAAATTTGTATGTATGAATATATTTTTTGTTAAACAAAAAAATTGATTAATCTTCGTTCCAATGTTATAAAAGTTGCCGTTTGAACTGTTTTAACCGCGCTTGAATCTGGTGAAAGGAGGTATGGGTTCAGTAAAGACCCAGCTTTTCAGAACTCGTGGAGATCGTGGAGTTTACAGATTCAGTTTACTTATTTTAACAAAGCAGTACAAATATTTACAAAGCAAAGGAGAGAAGCATGCGTAAAGCTAACAAGTTGATGCTGGCAGCTGTAATGGCAATTGTACTGCCAACAGGTGCTCTGGCAGCCGAGGCTGACCTTCAGGCCAAGATTGACAAACTGTCAGCACAGATGGAAGACCTCAAGGGGCAGGTTCAGAAGATTGAAGACAAGTCCTTGGGCAAGTGGCTGCACATCGGTGGTGACTATCGTTTCAGGGTTGATTACCTGACCGGTCAGACCGCAGCTTATTCAAGTGCAATAGGCACAATGCAGAATATGACAACTGATTTTGTCGCTGGTGGAAGACCAATTATTAATGGCGTATTTGGCGCTGGTGTTATTAATAATCCAGTTACAATGAGTTACCTTACTCAGCCAATAGCAGGCACAGTTGTAGGTGGTGTTCCCAACCCTAATGCAATGCAGTTCCTGTTTGCAAGTCAGCCAGG
>CAZXTZ010000218.1:2153-5277 GCA_964643645.1 uncultured Geobacteraceae bacterium | reverse complement strand
CAACCATGCAGCTCTTCTGCCCCATCACTATAAGCCCCCCTGACCCCATTATTGAACCCAGGGCCTGAAGGCTCTCGTAATCAAGGGGTGTATCCAGCTTTTCTGCCGGGATACAGCCGCCGCTGGGCCCGCCGGTCTGGGCAGCCTTGAAGTCAGCCCCGTTCTGCAGGCCACCTCCTATATCATAAACAATTTCGCGCAGGGTAATACCCATCGGCACTTCTATAAGCCCGTTGTTTTCCACCTCGCCGCAGAGGGCAAACACCTTTGTACCCCTGCTCTTTCCGGTGCCTGTTGCGCTGAACTCCTTTGGGCCTATCTTGAAGATGGACGGGATATTGCCAAAGGTCTCCACGTTATTTATAAGTGTCGGACAGCCCCACAGCCCTGACTCTGCCGGATATGGCGGACGGATACGGGGTTGCCCGCGCTTCCCCATAATGGATGCCAGAAGTGCTGTCTCCTCACCGCATACAAAGGCCCCTGCCCCTACCCTGATATCTATTCTGAAGCTGAAGGTGGAATCAAGCACCCTGCTCCCCAGAAGTCCGGCCCGTTCCGCATCCTTTATTGCCTTTCGGAGACGCTGGGCAGCCACGGGATACTCGCAGCGCACATATATGTAGCCCTGCTCCGCGCCGATTGCATAGCCAGCAATGGCCATTCCCTCAAGTATGCGGTGGGGGTCTGACTCCATCAGGGAGCGGTCCATGTAAGCTCCGGGGTCTCCCTCATCACCGTTTGCAACCACAAACTTGCGAGTGCCGCTCCCCTTGCGGACAAGCTGCCACTTGAGACCGGTGGGGTATCCCCCCCCGCCTCTGCCCCGAAGTCCGCTCTGCACAACACCTTCACAGGTCTCGTCCGGGGTCATGTCTATCAGCACCTGTGCCAGGGAATCATACCCGCCACGGGCTATATACTGCTCAAGGCTATCGGGATCAATCCGTCCGCTGTTTGCAAGCACCACACGGGTCTGACGGCTGAAAAAAGGCCAGTCATCAGGCAGAAGGTTCTCTTCCGGCATAGCTGTTTTGTTCAGCTCGGCCTCAAGTATGGAAAGGGCCAGGTCCGGGGTTGCGGCCTGCCAGATTTTATCAGGCTCTCCAGGTCGGATCACTGTCAGCAGCGGGCCACGGCTGCATGGGCCCTGGCATCCAGTGGCCACCATCTCGAGATCGGCAGGATTGCCCAGCTCATCAAGCCTTTCCCGCAATGCATCCACAATCTTCTGCGCCCCCTTGGAGAGACAGGGGGTGCCGCAACAGACCAGCAGCCGGATCCTGCATTCCTGCTGACGGGCCGTGACAGACTCTGCAAGTTCAATCAGCTCAAGCCAGTTCATCTGTCACCTCCAGGAAACCTGCCAGCTTTTGAATCGCTCCCTCTGGCGTCTCCGGGCCATACACAACATCGTCCACGGTAAGCATGGGCGCAAGGGAACAGTTGCCCAGGCAGCGGGCCGTACCCAGGGACAACTTGCCATCCGCAGTGGTCTGGCCGGCATGAATGCCGCAGCTTTTTTCAAGCCTGTCCAGAATATCCGCCGCCCCCTTCACATAGCAGGCGGTGCCTGTGCAAACGATACATGAATGCTCACCCTTGGGACGAAGGGTAAAGAAATGGTAGAATGTGGCAACGCCAAAGACCTGGCTCTCAGGCAGCTTCAACTGCCGCGCCACATGGGCCAGCAGATCGCGGCTTAAATAGCCGAACGCCTCCTGGGCCGTATGCAGCACCTCGATAAGTGAGTCAGGCTGGTACTGCAACCGCTTCATTGTCCTGTCAACCAGCTTCAGTCTGGGGTCATCCGCAAGCGGATGCTGTTCTGTGGATTTTTCCGGCATTGGATCTTCTCCGCAAAAGTTTGTAATAGGTTGAATACTACGGAATTAACAATTGTCAACCGACTTGATTCAATTTGCCACTTACTGTTTTTATAATCCGGGGATGACAATCTTTGTAGAGACGCAAGATTTTGCGTCTCTACTGGATAAATTTATATCTGCCGATCGCCTTACATAAAGAAGCTGGTTTCGATTTGCCTCTCACTGATTTTATAATGTAGTATGGGATCCGATAACAGGGGGGGAATCATGCTTCAATACAAGGTGGTTGAGCTTTCAAGCGTGACAGAAGAGGCCATCGAAAAGGTGCTGAACGAAAAGATTGCCGAAGGCTGGCAGTTTGACGGTATGCAGTTTGCCATGAGAGAGAGCAGTAAGCGCCCGGCCATGGCATTTATATTATTTACCAAGAAAAACGAACCGTGATGGTGTTATTGTTACTCCACACACCAAACAACTCACTAGCGGGGTACTCTAATGAACAGCACACTCTACCTGATTGACGGTTCCTCATACCTTTACCGGGCCTACTTTGCCATAAAGCGGCTCTCCTCCCCCAAAGGTTTCCCCACCAACGCCATCTACGGCTTTACCCAGATGCTGCTTAAGCTGCTGAAAGATTACCAGCCACAGCACCTTGCCATGGTGTTTGACGCTGGACGTGTCACCTTCCGTACAGAACTTTATCCGGCATACAAGGCAAACAGGGACGAGATGCCGGGAGACCTCCGCCAGCAGGTGGGGCCGATCCGCGATCTGGTAAGGGCTTTCAATATTCCGGTGGTGGAGTTGCAGGGGTATGAGGCTGACGATCTGATCGGCACCATTGCGGCACTCTGGGAGTCACAGGGCGGCAAGGTGGTTGTGGTTACCGGCGACAAGGATCTGATGCAGATTGTTACGGAACAGACAACCCTTCTGGATACCATGAAGAACATTACCTCAACAATTCCAGAGGTGTATGAGCGTTTCGGCGTAGGGCCGGAAGGAGTGATTGACATACTTGGCCTGGCTGGCGATACCTCTGACAATATCCCCGGTGTGCCCGGAATTGGTGAAAAGACCGCCATAAAGCTGATTCAGCAGTTTGGCTCCCTGGACAGCCTTCTGGATAGGGCGGCGGAGGTGCCGGGCAAGGTTGGCGAAAAACTGCGGGAGTTCAGCGAACAGGCCAGACTGTCACGTACACTTGCCACCATAATAAGAGATATTCCGCTGGAAAAAATATTCCCCCTTGTCCCTTCTTGCCCATCAGGCATTGACCCTTCCTTTCTTGC
>CAZXTZ010000218.1:1846-2130 GCA_964643645.1 uncultured Geobacteraceae bacterium | reverse complement strand
TTCGGCCACCCTCTCCCGGAAGGAGAGGGTGAATTGTTTACCTTCTCCCTCAGGGAGAAGGATAGGATGAGGGCTGACTACATTGACCCTTCCTTTCTTGCTGCAAAGGAACCTGACACGGCACGTCTTAACGAGCTGTTCAGAGAATATGGCTTCCAGACCCTGATCAGGGAGATGACTGCCCAGGCCACCCTCCAGACTGACCAGTACCACTGCATACTGACAATGGATGATCTGGAACAGCTGGCCAGACGTCTTGAAAATGCCACTGCCTTTGCCTTTGA
>CAZXTZ010000218.1:0-1836 GCA_964643645.1 uncultured Geobacteraceae bacterium | reverse complement strand
CCAGATAGCGGTGTCCCACCGGCCTGGACCCGCGTTGTGCAGAACTGGTCGGTATATCCATCTCCCTTAAGCCGCACGAGGCGTTCTACATCCCGGTGGGACACCGCTATCTGGGCATGCCAGATCAGCTGCCGCTTGAAACAGTTCTTGGTCGGCTGCGCCCGGCATTTTGCAATCCAGACATCCGCAAGGTTGGCCAGAATCTGAAGTTTGATCTACAGGTGCTTGCCACTTCCGGCCTTGAGGTGAAAGGCAGCTGGTGCGATACCATGCTCTGTTCCTACCTGCTCTCCCCCTCCCGTGGCGGTCATGGTCTGGATGCCCTGGCACAGGAACATCTGAATCACAAGATGGTTTCCTATGATGAGGTGACCGGCTCCGGCAAGAACCGGATCTGCTTCAGCGAGGTAGAGCTTGAGAAAGCCACCCGATATGCAGCCGAGGACGCAGATGCCACCTGGCTGCTGCATGAAAAGCTGCTGCCGATGCTCCATGAACAGGGGCTGGACAAACTGATGTTTGAGCTGGAGATGCCGCTCCTGGAGATTATGACGCGGATGGAACAGCATGGCGTTTTGCTGGACTTGCGATATCTGGCAGATCTGGGGAATGGTTTTGGCCACCGGATACAGGAGCTGGAAAAGCAGATCATTGAGCTGGCAGGCGGTCCGTTTAACCTCAACTCACCAAAACAGCTGGAAGAAGTCCTGTTTGACCGTTTGGGACTGCAGGCAGGCAAGAAGACCAAGGGCAAGACCGGACGATCAACTGACAACGAGGTTTTGACCGGACTCTCCGAGGAGCATGAGATAGCCCGCTTATTGCTGGATTACCGGGGTTTGGCCAAACTGAAATCCACCTATACCGACGCACTGGCAAAACTGACTGATAAGGATGGCCGTGTTCATACCTCCTATAATCAGGCGGTGACTGCCACCGGACGGCTTTCTTCATCTGAACCGAACCTGCAGAATATACCGGTGCGAACCGAGGATGGGCGCAGAATCAGGGAGGCATTTGTAGCGCCCCCGGGCTGCCTTATCCTTTCAGCCGACTATTCCCAGATTGAACTGAGGGTACTGGCCCATCTGTCACAGGATCCGGTATTCTGCGATTCCTTCAAGCTGGATGAGGATATCCATACCCGTACCGCCAGCGAGGTGTTCGGCCTTTTTCCTGAGATGGTTACATCCGAGTTGAGACGTCAGGCAAAGACCATCAACTTCGGTATAATCTATGGTCAGGGGGCCTTCTCTCTGGCGAAGCAACTGGGGCTTGCCCGTAACGTGGCAGAAAAGTTTATTTCAGCCTATAAAGAGCGCTACAGCGCCGCGATTGCCTTCCTTGACTCCTGCATCAGCAATGCAAAAGAGACAGGATATGTCACAACAATACTTGGAAGAAAACTTCCAATCGCCGACATAAACAGCAGTAACGGCAACCTGCGTTCCTTTGCAGAAAGAAACGCCATCAACTACCCGATTCAGGGTTCGGCTGCCGATATCATCAAGCAGGCCATGATCGGAGTGGACAGGGCAATACATGCTGAAGGGATGCAAAGCCGACTGATTATGCAGGTGCATGACGAACTGGTCTTTGAGGTTCCGGAGAAAGAACTGGAGCAGATGCAGGTGCTGGTGAACAGAGAGATGTCGCAGGCAGTTGATCTGAAGGTACCGCTCAAGGTAGATATCAACCATGGAAAAAACTGGAGCGAGGCCCATTGAAGCGGATTTGATTAAGATAGTCAGGCGAACGCCAGCCATAAACGTTGTTTTTTTCATAGTAAGTGACTTCCTTGTGGACTTACTATGCATAATATTGCTATTGAGCGGT
>CAZXTZ010000217.1:1342-5287 GCA_964643645.1 uncultured Geobacteraceae bacterium | reverse complement strand
AGGCGCCCAAACCCCTGCCTGAGTTTAAGCACCGCCTGAGGAATGGAAAGCTCACGGAAGGGGTCGCCACCCAGGGCGGATATCCTTTCTGTTCTGGCCTGCTGTACAGGTTCGCTTGGCACATGGAACGGCAGCCTTGCAATGATTACAATCCTTAGCGCATCACCTTTTACATCTACCCCCTCCCAGAAAGAGTCTGTGCCAAACAGAACTGCGTTGCGCTCTTTTCTGAATCTGGCAAGCAGCTGATGCCTTGTGCCGGATTCACCCTGCCTCATTACAGTAAGCCCTATTTTTTCCATGCGTGGCTTGAGAATGGAGTAGGTCTTTTTAAGGTGCTCAAATGAAGTAAAAAGAACAAAGGCACCACCGTCGGAAATGGTGACAGCCCTTAGCACAGCCTCGCTGAAAGGGGACTGAAATCCGTTGCTGGTCGGGTCAGGCAGATCCGTTGGAACAGCTATCAAGGCTTGTGATGAGTAATCAAAAGGAGAATGGAGAGCAAGCTCCTGCAGCCTTTCAGCTTCCAGGAGGTCAAGGCCGTTACGTCGGCGCATGTAGCTGAAGGATCCTCCTACGGTGAGGGTCGCTGAGGTCAGTATTACAGTGGGTATGGGGTCAAGGAGTGATACCTTTATGGTTTCGGCAACATCAAGAGGTGATACACAGATTGATGTATGCAGCCCACGGGTGGTTCGGCGGGACTCAAGCCAGCGGCATGAATCATCGTCATTTGCGCAGAACCAGCGGAGTTCCTTTGCTGCCGCCCCAAGACGCATACCTATTCCGAAGGCATCGGTTAAGTAGCCATCCACAGCCTGTCTTACGTTTTCCGGGAGTTTTGCAGCGGCCCTGTCCAGGGCGCCCAGTCCGGCTGCCAGCTCCAGAAGCTTTTCAACAAGCTGGTCAATGCGGATATTAAGGTCGTGCCAGAATGGGGTCTCCCTTGTTTTATCCTTTATCCGGCGCTTGATCTCTCCGGATCTCTGGTCGTCACCATCCATCAACTCGTTTGTCAAGACATGTCCAAGCCAGTCAAACTCGCGGTCTATGACTGAAGACAACTCCTGCGTCTGTGGCAGAAGGGCCGATTCAATAACTGCTGAAAGTTCCTGGTACAACCCTTCGTATTCATCCGGGAGGAGCCTTGTGACCTGACTGTTGATGATGGAGAGAATGCCTGCCCTGCTGCCTGACGGAACAAGTCTGGCAAGTTGCAGTATCAGACCGTTACGGCTTACTTTAGCTGAAAGTGCGCCTGTTGCTGCCTCTTCAAGGTGATGCGCCTCATCAATTACAAGCCTGCTGAACTGGGGAAGAATTGCGGGGCTGTCGTAACCGGATTCACGCCTGAGAGCTATGTCTGCAAGAAGCAGGGCATGGTTTGCCACAAGTATATCGGCTGACCCGGCATCACGTCTGGCCTTGTAGAAAAAACAGGCTGAATATTCGGGGCACTTGGAGCGAAGGCATTGATCCGGCTCGCATCTTAATTCATCCCACAATTCCCGTGAAGGCTGGAAGGTTATGTCGCTCAGGCAGCCTGTGCGGGTGTTTTCTCTCCAGGAGATCATGGCCTGCAGTTCATGGCTTGCTGAATCCGGAAAAAGTGCCGGTTCGACGTTTGCCGCCTCCAGTTTGCGAAGGCAGAGATAGTTTCCCCGTCCCTTTACAAGGCAAGCGGTGAATTCTGCCGCAGAGTGCCTCTGAAGGAATGGAATGTCTTTTTTTACCAGCTGCTCCTGAAGATTTATCGTGTTGGTTGAGATGACAACCTTCTGATTGTCGCGAACCGCCCAGAGCGCTGCTGGTATGAGGTAGGCAAGTGATTTGCCCGTTCCTGTCCCTGCTTCTATTATAGAAACCATGCTGTTATTGAATGCAGCAGCCACATCAAGGGCCATTTCAAGCTGTTCACTACGTTGTTCATAGCCTTGCAGCTTTTTGGCGAGAAAACCGCCATTGCCAAAAATTCCGGTTATTTCTCCAGGAAGCAGCGGTTCAGCATCACTGGTGGATGGTGAAATTCCGGCAGACAGAGAAGGATTTTTTGGAGGCTGTATCATTACGGCATAGTGTAAGAGTGGAGTTTAAAAAGCAAGAGAAGTTGGTGACAAATGAAAAAGTGGCTTTAAAAAAGCAGATTACTGAGGGTTTATACTCTGGCCGCTGGGCATCATGTCGTCTGAGGGTGGAACTCCGTGCTGTTTTCTATGTTCCTTGCGCCTGCATTCGGCCATTTTAGTGCCTGTGCAGTACATCTGGATAATGCCTTTGCAGAGAAGATCCTTTGACGCCTTGTATTTTCTGAAAAAGCCACAGGAGGAAAGCAGTTCGCATTCAGCAGGCATATTCAATAACTCCTCAGTGGTTAATATACTTACAGGTATTGCTGAAAACCAGATGCATCTAATTTTATTGTTGCAGCCTGATGAATGTCAATGTTTTTCGTAAATGAAAAACAAAACAGTTGACGGATAGAACCGCTCTTTTCTATGATGTCTATCACATTTTAGATAAAGGCTGTGAAGAGGAGTAGTAACGGAACGCTGATTCTTCAAGAGAGCCGGTGGTTGGTGCAAACCGGTGAATTGAGCCCGTGAACTCGCCTCGGAGCCGTTCCGGTGAAGCAAGTAGCCGGAGCCGTATTGTCCACGTAACGGGCTGAAATTAAGGTTTGCCGCAATCGGCAAACGAAGATGGGTGGTACCGCGAGGCATATAACGCCTTCGCCCCATTATTGTGGGCGGAGGCGTTTTTATTTTACCGGCTGGCAAAGACCACAGGAGGTGGCAAATGGCAAAATGCAAGGCAGCAGCAAAGGACGAAACCAGGATAATCAGGATTTTTGACACAACCCTGCGAGACGGTGAGCAATCGCCGGGCAACAGCATGAACATTGAGGAAAAACTCCGGATTGCCAAGCAACTCCAGAAACTTAATGTTGATGTGATTGAGGCCGGTTTTCCGATCGCTTCGGAAGGAGACTTTGAGGCGGTGAAAAAGGTTGCCCAGACCATTAAGGGGCCGGAGATCGCTGGACTCTGCCGTTCAAGTGACAAGGATATTGACCGGGCCTGGGAAGCGCTCAAGTATGCCGGTGAAAAGGGACGTATCCATACATTCATCGCCACTTCAGATATCCATATGCAGCACAAGCTGAAGATGGAACCGGAGCGAGTGCTTGAAGCTGCCATAAAAGCAGTTAAGCGGGCTGCATCATACACGCCTAATGTGGAATTTTCCTGTGAGGATGCAGTTCGTACCCGGCTTCCTTTTCTGGCGCAGGTTGTTGAAGCGGTTATTGCCGCTGGCGCCACAACTGTCAATATCCCGGATACTGTCGGCTACACTATTCCTTTTGAATATTTCAACATAATAAAGTACCTGAAGGACAATGTTCCTAACATCGAGAAGGCAGTTATATCGGTTCACTGTCACAACGATCTGGGGCTTTCTGTGGCAAACTCCGTTGCAGCGGTGCAGGCAGGCGCAGGCCAGGTTGAATGCACCATCAACGGCATTGGCGAACGCGCCGGGAACTGCTCACTTGAAGAGTTTGTCATGATAATGCGTACCCGCAGGGATATTCTGCCGTTCAAGACTAATATTGTAACTGAGCAGCTTACCCCGGCAAGTCGCCTGCTTTCATCAATCACCGGAATCTCGGTGCAGCCGAACAAATCAGTGGTGGGGGCCAACGCTTTTGCACACGAGTCAGGCATTCACCAGCACGGTATGCTTATGGACAAATCCACCTACGAGATAATGACCCCTGAGTCAGTGGGACTATCCGCAAGCGCCCTTGTACTTGGCAAGCATTCGGGGCGTCACGCATTCAAGAAAAGGCTCGATGAACTTGGTCACGACCTTGACGATGAGAAACTCAATCGGGCATTTGAACGCTTCAAGGCCCTTGCAGACCTTAAAAAAGAGGTGTTTGAC
>CAZXTZ010000217.1:0-1332 GCA_964643645.1 uncultured Geobacteraceae bacterium | reverse complement strand
GCAACAGTCCAGATGGAGATAGACGGTACTGTAGTGCGAACGGCAGAACTTGGCGATGGTCCCGTTGACTCGGCATTCAAGGCGATCAAGAAACTGACAAAGAGCAAGGCCAGACTTACCCAGTATAATGTGGGGTCAATTACAGGAGGAACGGACGCCCAGGGCGAGGTAACAGTAAGGGTTGAGGAAGGCGGCTACACAGTTGTGGGCAAGGGAGCCTCAACCGATATCATAGTGGCATCGGCAAAGGCATATATACACGCCCTTAACAGACTTAACAACAAGCAGAAAAGACTGACCGACGCAGTCTGACAAGCCATAAGGCAAGGGGCGCAACCTGTTTGCGCCCCTTAACAATATAATTTTGTATGACTTAACCAGCCTTTGGCCGTCTTGTCAGGGAATAGATGAAAAAGAAGGTGTATGCATGGATTTTACAGGTTAACTCACCTCCCACGCTCGTTAAACAGCACCTCTACCACATTGCGGACATACTTTTCATCAGCCACACCGTCAATTGCTGCACCTGGAAATCTTACCCGTGAGCGGAACAGTTCTGCCAGTTCGGAAAAAAGCAGCAGGCGGGCCTCCGGCTCAAGTTCCTGACGGCGCAGAAGCGCCCTTAAGGCTATTGAGCCTTCCTCTCTGCTCACCTTCTGTCGCAACCTTGCCGCAAGGTGTGGGTACTCAAGAAGCGAGTTGAACTTCTCCTCGCCCAAACGGTCAATCTGCGGTAGCTCTACTGAGTGTGCCCTCACAACAATGGTGCCTGCGGCAAGATCCCCCAGGCGTTGGCCTTTTGATGTTATCAGACTGGACAGCCCCCCTGCGAGGTAAAGCGATGGCATGGAATCAACAACACGGAGAAGATTTCTTATGACCACCTGCCCGAACTGAAGTTTGAGCCCCTGCTCGTCAATTACCCGAAGTTTCATGGCCCGTTTTCCCGGAGTCTGTCCACGCCATACCCACTCAAAAAAAATACCGTAACCTGCCGATATTATGAAGCCTGCCACAATGATAAGGGCAACTGAAAGGTCTGTGCTTATGAAAGAAAAAATCTTGAGAAGAGAAGCGCAAATTGATGTAACTGTCATTATGCAGACCATGTCCACAAGCAGGGCAAGCATCCGGCTGACAGGCCCGGCAAGTATAATAGAAAAACGGATGCCGTCACCTGTCCTGATTTCCAGTGAACCAGTTCTGTTAAGCATTATTCAAGCCCCCTTTCTGCCTGACCATCCGAGAAACAGGACAAGCATGGCAAGCTCTGCCATTCCAAAGGCAATTTTCACCCAATAAGGGAGAACCGGCTCATGGTACTGGGAAAAG
>CAZXTZ010000216.1:0-5297 GCA_964643645.1 uncultured Geobacteraceae bacterium | reverse complement strand
TTGCCCCGCAGGTTGATAATCCCCTCAACATAGTGCGGGGTGTTAGGCATCTTGGTGATAGGCGGCATACGGATGATCTCCCTTACTCGCAGTACCTCCACACCGTATTCTTCTCCACCAAGCATGAAACTGACCAGTTGTATCAGCTCTCCTTGTCCTGTCTTTCCTGTATCTTCCAGTTTCATCAAGGCCATGTTACTCATCTGCCTCTCCCTTCTTTTCGACGCATCTTGATCACCGCAGTCTGAACCGGCTAACCATTGCTTGCAACGAGTGCGACACCTGTGCCAGATGCTCTGTAGCCTGGGCAGACTGATTGGCAGTAACAGAGGAGTTCTGGGCGATCTCGCTGATATGCATGATGTTCTTGGTGATTTCTCCGGTGGTGGCGGTCTGTTCCTCTGCTGCAGTAGCGATCTGGCTGACCTGCATGGTGACAGCATTTACCTGTTCAAGAATACTCTGCAGGGCTGTCTCCAGCTGTTCAGCCTGTAGTGCTCCCTCTTCTATTTCAGCGACACCGCTATCCATTGAAGTGATTGCCCGCTTGGTCTCCCCCTGAATGGCCTTGATCATATCGCTGATCTCTTTGGTGGCTCTGGTGGTACGTTCTGCCAGTGCCCGGACTTCATCGGCAACCACCGCAAAACCACGTCCCATTTCCCCTGCCCGGGCAGCTTCAATGGCGGCATTCAGTGCCAGCAGGTTGGTCTGGTCGGCTATATCTTCAATGGTGGCAACAATGGCGCCAATCTGATCGGAACGCTCACCCAGCGATGAGATATCCTGGGCGTTTCTGCGGGTCATCTCGCCACGCTGCCTGATTCCTTCTACGGTTTGCTTGACGACATGAAAGCCCTGCTGGGTGGTATCTGCTGCATGCTGTGCGCTATCGGCAGCCATGTGGCAGTTGCTGGCAATATCATTACTGGTGGCGGCCATCTCCTCGCTGGCAACTGACACGGTAGCAGCCTGGCTGGCATTTTCGTTGGCCCCTTGGGCCATGCTGGCAATGTTTTCCTGCAGGCTGCGTCCGTCATCTGACACCCGGTTGGCCAGCTGATTGATTTCAGTCATGGTTCTGCCCAGGTTTTCAGCCATATCCTGCATGGCCCGCAGAATGCCGCGTGCATCATGGGTCTTCTGAATGGTCAGATCTCCTGAGGCGATCCGGGAGGCAATGTCAGCGATGTGGTCCGGCTCTCCCCCCAGCACTCTGGTCAGACTGCTGGCAAAGATGCGGGCAAACAGCAGGGAGACAACCAATGCAGCAAGGGTAATCCCGCTGAAGATCAGGGCGCCGGTGGTCAACTCTTTTTTAAAACGGGCCTGTTCTTTTGCCAGAATTTTTTCCAGGTCATCAACATAGTTGCCGGAGCCCACCACCCAGCCGAACGGCTTAAATTCAAGGGTATAGCCCCGTTTGGGAAGCGGGGTGTCACTACCGGCCCGGGGAAACCAGTAATCGGTATAGCCCCCGCCCGGCTGCTTCCCCTTTTCAATGAGCTCCCGGACGACATAGTTCCCTTTTTTATCCTGAAAATTCATGCGGTTGGTGCCGTTAACCGCCTTGTTGGGCAGAACCACATTGACCCCTTCCAGGGTGTCGGCCCAGAAATAGTTGTCGTTGTCAAACCGCAGATCCCCCAGGGTTTTGGCAGCCTGTTGTTTGGCTTCTTCCGGGGTCATCTCGCCGTTCTGGCTTCGGTCATGAAATCCTTTGAGCAGGCTGATTGCCATTTCAACCTGTGTTTTTGCCGTATGGTCATAATCGGTGTAGAGCGTCTTCCGCAACGCCTCCATACTGGCACGGGAAGCTGAAATCTGTTGATACACGGCAACACCTGCCACCAGGGTTGCCACCACCAGACATGAAAAAAGCAGCATCAGGGACATCTTGGTACTGAAAGAAAGTTTGCTCATGCTTGTGGTTCCTTTCGTGTCAGACATTTATAATTATTCAGCAAATAGGCATTTTAGCTGAGCGGGTATGGTTGTTCAAGTACCAATCAGGTAACCTTTTAGGTTTGTTTACGTCATTTCCTGCCTCTGTTGCAGGATGACGTTTCCGATCGCCTCAAAGTCGTACTGCTGCACCTGCTGCTCAAGCCAGCAGGACAGATCAGGGTTGTCAGCCTGAAGTTCGTTTGCGACTTGAAGAACAGCCGCTTTGTCCAGCTCCGTTGCAGCCTGCAGGAGTCGGAGGCAGCTATCTGGCGGCACTGCTGCCAGCTGCAGGGCTGAAGGGGCGTGCAGCTGGCTTTTGGAGTGCGGCGCAGCTGATGCAGCGTAACGGAAACGGATGTCAAGCTGTTGTCCCAGCACCCGGAACAATTCCTGCTGTCTGAACGGTTTGTGCAGCACAGCGTTACAGCCACAGTCAAGAATGCTCTGTTCCTCTTCCTTGAAAACACTTGCGGTCAGTGCCACAATCCTTATTGCATCTCCACCCGGCAGTTGCCGGATCAGGCGGGTCGCCTCATAACCGTCCATGACCGGCATCCGGATATCCATCCAGATAAAATGAGGCCGCCAGATCTTTGCCAGTTCAAGTGCCTCCAGACCGTTAAAAGCGACCATGATGGCAAGTCCCACACCACCCAGCAAGGTCTCCAGCAGCTGTACATTCTCGGAGGTGTCCTCCACGATCAGTATTCGCCATTCAGGCTGGTCTGGTTCAAGGCCCACCACATCAAGGTGGTGGCCGGTTGTTACGGGAAGCTCTGCAACTGATGCAATCCGCGCCGGAATGGTAACCATAAAACAACTACCCTGGCCCACTTCGCTTTCAACCCTGATGGATCCTTTCATCAGCCCGATAAAAGAACGGCTGATCGCCAGTCCCAGGCCGGTACCGGTCTGTGCGTCCCTCTGACCATCAATCTGAGTGAACGGATCAAAGATACGGTCAAGTTTGTCAGCGGCGATACCTGGCCCGGTATCCTGCACCTCAATGTTGATCAGGCATCTGGCCGGTGCGGAAGGAAGCTGCTTCGGGTCCGGGTAAACCGGCATAGTACGTACCTTCATGGCAACCCCCCCTTCATCAGTAAACTTGATCGCATTGCCGACAATATTGATCAATATCTGACGCAGCTTGCCCAGGTCGGCAGCCAGACAGGTCTCAGCCCCTCCAGCCACTTCAAACGAGACCTTAAGGCCTTTGGCATGTCCCCTGGAGCGGAGCATCTCGCCGACATCCTGTATCAATTCTCCAAGATCAAAGACCTCTTCATGGATCTCCACCTTGCCGGCCTCAATCTTTGAGATATCCAGGACATCATTGATCATGGCGAGCAGGTGTTCACCGGAACGGTTGATGATGGTCAGGTTTTTGCGTGTGTCGGGGGGCAGTTCGCTGTTGCGGGCCATCAGCTGGGCAAAGCCAAGTATGGCGTTCAACGGTGTGCGCAGTTCGTGGGACATATTGGAAAGGAAAGTACTCTTGGCCCGGTTGGCCGCTTCAGACGCATCACGGGCCGCTTCCAACTCCTGGGTGCGAGTTTTGACCAGCTCTTCAAGGTGCAGGCGGTACTGCTCCAGCTCCTGCTGGTTCTGTTTCTGCTCGGTAATGTCGGTGATGACCGCAATTCTTGATGTTCTGTCGTGATATACCAGGTCATGGGAAACAGCCATGATCGGCATGGTGCTGCCATCCTTGCGACAGTGCAGCCATTCCCCCACATTGGTGTAGCCTGACAGGTTGGGAATCAGTGCGGCAATACGGATCTTGTCCTGGTGCGGGTACAGATCGGTCAACAGCAGTCTCAGGGCCTCTTCACGGCTGTAGCCGTAAATCAGCTGGAACGCCTCGTTTACCGCCAGCAGTTGCAGGGTGGCCCGCTCATAGATCAGCATCGGCGCCGGGTTCTGTTCAAACAGCTGGCGATAGCGCTCTTCGCTGATACGCACCAGTTCTTCCGATGCCTCGGCCCCTTCCTTGGCGGTTTGCAGATCGTGCGTTTTTCTGGCTACTTCACGCCGTAGCCAGGTAAGCCCGCATACCATGCCGCCGGATATAAAGATAACCAGGCCAAGAGCAGGCCAGAACCAGGCAGGAAGGTTTCGGCGTGCTGCCCCGAGGTTGAGCCATTTCTCTAATGCATGGTTATAGACCGACTTCGGCAAAGGCTTCATCTGGGCAATCTGGCGGTCAATTTCTGCCAGAATGTCGGCATGACGTCCCTTGAGCACGGCAAATTTAACCTCATTGGGGTTAAACACAACCGGCGTGGACTGCAGTTCATAGCGGTCTTCGAGCTTCATGCCGAACAGCCGGTTAACAACCCCGGCATCTGCTTCATTGCGGTTTAAAGATTTAAAAACCTCTTCGTAGGAGCCTAACTCAACGTAGATCGCCTGTTTATTGAAATTGCCGAACAGAGTTTTGAATGCATCACCGTGAGTATCATTGCGTACAACAGCAATCCTTTGTCCTTCAAGCTGCAGGATGGATTCTACCCTGGTGTTGCGGCGGACATATACCTGCCCCCAGTTGGAAAGCAGGGCTTCTTTGGAAAAATCGTACAGCTCTGCCCGTGAGGGGGTTTTGGCAATGGCAAACAGCATATCCAGCTGGCCACTCTGAAGCTGTTCAAAGCAGACGCTCAGAACGCAGGGGACATACTCGACCCGCCAGCCGGCCCGGCGGGCGATTTCCTCAAACACCTCGGGAAACAGGCCTTGCGGCTTGCCATCATGGGTTATGGTGGAAACCGGCAGATTCTGCTCGCCGCCGACCCTCAGGGTAATCTGTTCTGCAAACAGGTTGCTGCTGGAATAGATCAGCAACAACAGGGTAACAGCTATGCAGTTTCTGATGGTCACGGCTCTTCCTGCTGCCGCTGCTGTTCCAGTAATCCGATACCGTGACGGTTGATAATGGCGGTACAGCTGTCCACCACAGCCGGATCATACAGAACGCCTTTCCCCTTGTTAATCTGTTCCAAGGCAAAATCAACCCCCAGTGAAGGGCGGTAGGGACGATGGGCGCTGACCGCCTCCACAAAATCAGATACGGTCAGCACCCGGGCAGCCAACAAAATCTGATCACCTTTCAGTCCGTCCGGATAGCCTGAACCATCCAGAACCTCATGGTGCTGCGCAATGATGTCAGCCAGCGGGTAGGGAAACTTGAGACCCTGCAAAATCTCTTTACCCATGCCGGAGTGCAGTTTAACCAGTTCAAATTCCTGCCGGTTAAGCTTGCGCGGCATAACCAGGATCTCTACCGGCACTGAAAGTTTGCCAATATCATGGATCAGGGCAGCCAGCTGAATGGCGCGGATCTCTTCTGG
>CAZXTZ010000215.1:1921-5307 GCA_964643645.1 uncultured Geobacteraceae bacterium | reverse complement strand
CTGATTCAGTAAAGGCTAGCAGTTCTCTTAATCCCTTTAATCCATCCAGAGATGATTTTTTTTGTGTATCAAGGTATTTCTCAACAGCCTCTCCAAGACCGGCGTAATGCGCCACCTTGTTTTCAAGGCGTTCTTCTTTAATTGCCATGGACGATCTTTTATCAGACAAGTCCTTCATGATAACGGTCTTAAGCTCCTGAATATTACTTCTGGCGACCCTCTCTGGATCCTTCTCCTGCATACCCTCCATGGCCTCTTTTGCACTCAAGGGTATAAACTTATCAATATCTGTGCCACATCGTTCATGAAACACCTTAAGCACCCTGCCCATCTCTGCTTGCCATTGCTCTGGTTCTTCAGCAAAACCATCAACCGCATCAATCATGTTGATAATGCCGTAAACCTTGCAGCCATGATTTCTGACAGCATTAAGGTAGCCTAATTCGCTATCCGAAGCAGGCTTTATGGCAGAAAATACCCATAGCACCACTTGAACCTTGTTTATGTAGTCAAGGGTTATTGTCTCATGCTTTGCCAGTTTGGAGTTCAGTCCGGGGGTGTCAATAATGGTCATGTACTTCAAGGGGGTATAATCAACCTTTACTGTTACCTTTTCAACACGGTCTCTTTCAGCAGCATCGCAGTTCTGATCAACAAGCCGGCGGTACCCGTCTATAGTTGATTCCTTGATCTCTCCATCTTTCATAACCAGTTGCACAACAGGAAACTTTGAATACTCAAGCTGAGAGACAAGAGCCGTTGTTTCTCCTATATTTACCGGCAGAAAGTCTTTCATGCCGATCAACGCATTTATCAATGAGGATTTGCCTGCTGAAAACTCACCGATAACCGCGCACTGTAATGGCTCGTGGCTCTGTCGACGCAGGCTGTCGGCAGCAGTCAGTATCTCGTCACGCAGATTTTTGAACAGGCTTATGCCGTAAAACGGGCCAGCGCATGCCTCGAGAAGCCTTATGGTTCTGTAATGGTTATCCGCAACCCGGGCGTTCGGGTTTCTGTGTTTGCCAGCAAGCTCATTTATCTCTTTGCAAAAATCGGCTTCAGGTGATTTGTTATTTTCCGTATCTGTGCTTTTCATCTTTTATCAGGCGAGCCTCTGTAGAAATTCATCTGTGGATTCAATAACAGCCTGAAGGCGGGAAACCTCCTTTGGCAGTTCTGTTTCTGTCCGCTGGAACTCTATCTCTTTCTTCCGTTTTTTAATTCCTTCATGGTGTATTTGAGATATTTCTTCAACCTGCTTCAACAAAGCCTTCAGTGCCTCATCAAGCACAGAGTTGATATGTTTAACCATATCAGTGACCAGCATGTTGTATGGCTCTGCCAGTGAATCAAGTTTGAATTCAGTAATCTGCTTTGTAACAGGCTTGGTGATCTTTTCCATATAATCACCGCCTGATGATTTTGATGAGCCCCAAAGCCCGCCACCAAAAATGGCAAGGCCGACACCAATCCAGCCGCCAAAAATAAGTCCGGCAAGCATCATCCCTATTCCCAAACCGCTCATATCGCCACTGGCAGGTCTTTCCTGATATTGGTCTATATATTCGGTCTTGCTTTTTGTCTCCATCTGTATGGCAACACGCACCGGAGAGAATGAAGTACCTGCAAGAGAAGGGCCTTCCTCCAGGTTAAGTGCGCTGGCAAGCTCTTTGTCTATGTCTGAAAGATAGTTGGCGGTATATCGCATAACATCCTGATGAAAAGAGCCCCACTGCTGCTCGGCATGGCCCAGCCACAATGATGCTTCAGATTTTATCCTGTTTTCAATAACATCTGCATTGGGCTTTTCTTTGTGGGTGCCACAGTACAGAGCCTCAAGTGTGCGCCGGGACTCTTCGGATTTTTCGCGGATATCTTCGCCAAGCTTACGCTTCATCTTCTCAAATCCTGCACGCACCTCTTCCTTCAGGCGCTTGAGTGTTTCCGCTTCTCGCCCGAGCATTTCGCTCTGCTTTCTGGCATACGCATCGGCCTTGTCTTTATCAAGATTCAGTGAAGCAAGGCGCATCTTTGCGTCTCTTACTGAATCGGATATTATGTCGCGCAGATGCCCTTTAATCCGCTTCAGGCGGTCAGAGGCGCCCTGCTCAATCACATATTCGGCCAGGTCGGCTTCAAGCTCTTCTATTCCAGAGCTTTTCAATTTTTTTGAATTACCTTTGAGCCTACCGTCAAGTGCGTATTTAGCTGACAGTGGGTAGAGTTTCTTTAATGAAGGTATAATCTCCTTCAGCTTATGGGCTGTCCGTTCAAGTTCATTGGCAAGCTGTGCTTTGTCGTCCACCAGATCGCACCTGTTCACTACCACAAAGATGCTTCCGTAATGTTTGCTGGTAAGCTCATTCCGGGTAAAGTCAAGCTCAGTGCCCTTGAGCATGGCCTGCGCACCAAGTACCAGAATGGCCACATCTGCTATTTTCATAAAGTTTCTGGCTATTATCTCCCTTGCCTTTTCCGCGCTGTTGGTTCCAGGGGTGTCAACTATAACCATCCCGTTTTTTAACAGCTCTGCCGGATACCGCAGTTCAAGATATGAAATACCATCAAAATCTTTATTATCTACGGTTGCAATCTGTTCAAGCTCTTTAACATCATGCTGTTCAGCCTGTTTCTTCCTGTCAACAGGATGAACGTACAAGGCAGGCTCAGCACCATATATGACCTGGGTTACTGCCGCTGTGCATTCTGTAGTCCAGGAAGGCAGCAGCTTGTCGCCAAGCATTGCGTTTATAAGGGTTGATTTGCCACCCTTGAATTCACCCAGTACCGCCACCTTTATGCTGTCGTTTGCAAGGGTTTCCTGCAGGATCTGTATCTCCCTTGCAAGATCAGGTCTGTTGTTCTTCTCCATAAAGACGCGCAGCTCCTGTGCGGTTGCCTCAAGCTGTTCCCTTTCTGCGGTGAATGACTGTAATGCAGAATCAAGTTGTGACATGATTTATCCTCTCCTGTTCTGATGAAATTATTTCAAATATTCAAAGATGTTATCGACAACATCGCACTGGCCAGACATACCTGCTGAAGGTCTTAAAGCTGTCGTACACATTGCCATTGCTCATGCTGATGTTCCAGGCGTAAGTTGTCCCGCCCGCATTTGCGGTGGACGACCAGTAGCCGTATGACTGGACGCTATTGAACTCATTTGAGTTATTAAACCATTCCGCAGGGCTTGAGCCCCCTTTTTTTGCAAATTGTTCAAGTTCATCCTTTGTTGGCAGACGCCAGTCTCTATGACCGGCATAATCAAGTGCAGCCGCCCATTTCTTTGCTTCATCCCAAGTCATTCTTTTACCAGCCAGATTAGCGTTGCGTACCCATTGGAGGCCGTTTTTTGGGTCTGTATACAAAAGTTTATTAATCTG
>CAZXTZ010000215.1:1361-1911 GCA_964643645.1 uncultured Geobacteraceae bacterium | reverse complement strand
CTTGCTTCAGCTTCAACTCCTGTATTTCTCTTTGAACAACTAACCTGGCATGCTCCATTGCCCTCGATTTTCTTGAACGTATCTCCTTTGATGGTGTCAGGTCATGGTCTGACTTTATGCTGAAAGATGTAAACTGAAGGCTGCTTTCTTCAGACTGTTTCTTCTTCTGGTTAAGGAGGCATGGCACCCTTTGGGAGATGAACAGCGGCAATCTGAAATCAGATTTCAGCTTCTGCTGTAGCCACACGTTTGCAGCATAGCTGCCTGTGCAGATTATGCCATTAAGGCTGGATGGGAAAACCAGCGATTCTGAAAAGAATTTTTTGAGCTTGCCAGACAACTTTCCATCCGACCCCAGAAGCGGCAACAGCAGTTCTGAATTGTGGTGGTTTTTTAGATGTACAGTAAACTCAATGGGCATGCCATCAAACACCAAAAGCTCTTCAATTACCCCTTCCGGAAGATAACCGTGGGTGGCGATATTGAAGACCCGTTTTGCTGCAGGAAGAAACATCTCCGGGGTAAGGCCTGCTGCAAGATGCAGGTGTTT
>CAZXTZ010000215.1:440-1343 GCA_964643645.1 uncultured Geobacteraceae bacterium | reverse complement strand
AGCAACAGACTCCATCAGCCTTTTTGCCACTATGTTCTCGGCAAAGCTGCCTGCCTTGTCTGATTGGGTGTATTTCTGAATTACTGCCACCACCTGATTTGAAACAAGAGTGCAATCTGCAATGGCAAAAACACTCAGATCTCTGTAAATGGCTATTACAAGAATCCGCCTTGTGGCGTTTCCATCAAGGTCAATCTGCTGCCTTACAGCAGAGTAGTCTTGCAAGTATGCGCAGATCTCCTGCTCAAGCATTGCTGTCATCTGAGCCCTGTTAAGGCTGCCATGACCCTCTGAAGTTATGTAATGAGCTACAGGTTGCTGCATGCGTTGCCGTATGTTGCTGGTAACAATTGAATCTGCCTTTGCAAATACCTGCAAAAGCTTTTCCTGGGCAGCGGCATCGTGCTTGCCTGTTATTTTAGAGATGGTTTTTAACATATAGCAGTTGCTTGATTGTTCCTCTGTCAGTTAAGTCTATTTGCCAATACCCAAATAACAAATAATCTACTGTCCGCCACGAACTGGCCAAACAAAGTAGTTAAAGCCCTTACCGTCGTAGCTGACGTAGCCGTAGCTCATGAGCACGTACCAGGCGCGGTCTGGGCTATCCGCGTAGGAACTGGAAGACCAGTAGTAGTAAGCCTGGACATTATTGAACCCATTTGAGTTAAACCATTTAGAGGGGAGCTTGCCCCCTTTTTGCGCAAACTGCTCAAGCTCATCCTTTGTAGGCAGACGCCAGTCTCTATAACCGGCATAATCAAGAGTGGCCACCCATTTATTAGCAGCAATCCAAGTCATTGGTTTACCTGCCAAATTCCCATCACAAACCCATTGAAGGCCGGTTTTAGGGTCTGTATAAATCAGGTTCTCAGAGAATTCTTTTTTTCCCACTTTTGGGGA
>CAZXTZ010000215.1:0-430 GCA_964643645.1 uncultured Geobacteraceae bacterium | reverse complement strand
GTTTCTTTTCATGTTGTGAGATCAATAATTTCATTTCATGCTGAACAAGTGGGGCAGCGTACTCAAGCAGTTCAGGATGCAACTCAAAGGCCTTACGTCTTTCAGCCTTCAGCAGTTGCTCCATCTGCATTTCATCGTCCTTGATTTTAATTTGCATCTCTTTTGCACGAATCCCCTCCAACAGAGGGTGTGGTTTAATCTTGATTTTAATCGAAGCTCCAGGCTTTTTCAGGGGTTTTCTCGCTGCATCGGAGAGGATTGAGTTGTACCAGTCTGGGGCTGCTATTACAGGCCTTGATGTTGCTGTAGCAAGTGAGTTCCTTAAAAGTGGCAGCGAACCTGTAATACCTGCAGAGATAACCCTGTCAATATCTTCAAGCTCAATACCGGCATTCTTTATGAACTTTTTCAGTAACTCTCGAAGAACGCC
>CAZXTZ010000214.1:0-5308 GCA_964643645.1 uncultured Geobacteraceae bacterium | reverse complement strand
CTTTAACAGGGATTATCTCTGTCTGCTCCCTGTTTATGTCCGGCGTGTCAAAGAGTGCTGAGACAGTTTCATCAAAATGGTGGATCAGGTTCTGGTCAAAACTCCGTCCGGCAAGATTTTTCAGGTTTTTCATAACATTGTGCAGCATTGTGCCGGATTGTTCATGGTTGGTGGAGCGATCAAGGTAATCGGCAATGGCTATTATCCTTGACCCAAAACCCAGACTGCGCGGTAACCCCAGCACCTTTCCATCGCCAGTCAGCAATGCCACACGACCGTGCTTGCCGTAGCTCATCTGCCTGGTTATGTGTGAGATATCCCGCAGCGTAATATCAAAGGCGATAACATCACACCATCATCTTTCGGAACCTAAACCATTTCATAGCCAGTACTGCGTCCACCTGCCATATCAAATTTCCGTTGAGGTCAATACGGTAGTTGCAACAGGTACATGACACTATTCTCCGCAGTTTATGCGGTTAAAACAGCAGTTATTCGCCGCAGTGGCAATGGTAAGCCGGAATTTCAGTAACAACACCCTGCTGAAAACCATTCACCCTAAGAACGGCACTTCATTAAACACGGAGCAACGGAGAAACCGAGAAATCAAATAGTTACACAAAACAAAGGGCTCACCCAAACGGGGGTTTGCCAATTTACAACAACATCAAGGCGCTTTGCATAAAGACAGAGGTTACTTATGAGCGCCTGAAAACCTCAGCAGCAGGTAGCCGATCACGCCGGACAGGAATGAGCCCAGGAGGATCGCCAGTTTGTCGGCATACTGATAGACCGCATCATCAGTAAACGCCAGTGAATCAATGAAGAGGCTCATGGTAAAACCGATACCGGTCATTATCGCTACGCCGTAAAGCTGTTGCCAACTGCTGCCATCCGGCAGCTTTGCCATGCCAGACCTGACAGCTACCCAGCTGAACAGGAACACCCCAAGCTGCTTGCCGATAAAAAGCCCCAGCATGATCCCCAGCGGCACCGGTGCGGCCATCTGGGCAAACGACATGCCACGCAGGTCGAGTCCGGCGTTCACAAAGGCAAACAGTGGCAGAATCATGAAGGAAACCCAGGGGTGCAGATCATGTTCCAGTGATTCGGCCAGGGAGTATTTGCTACCCTCCTGTTTTGTATCCAGAGGAATCATGAAGGCCAGTGCTACACCGGCCAGCGTAGCATGAACCCCTGATTTAAGTACGCTTACCCACAACACTGCCCCAAGCAGGATATAAGCGGCCCGGCGGGTAACACCGGCCTGATTCAGAACCAGCAGCACCAGCAGGGTTATGGCTGCTATGACAATCGAAAGTATTGACAGGTCAGAGGTATAAAAAAGGGCGATGATGACGATGGCACCAAGATCATCAATGATCGCCAGGGCCAGCAGGAATATCTTGAGTGAGACCGGCACCCGGTTGCCCAAAAGAGAGAATACCCAGTGCAAAGGCGATATCCGTGGCGGTGGGGATAGCCCAGCCATGCATATCCAGAGGTTCGCGATGGTTGAAGGCAATATAAATAAGGGCCGGCACAAGCATACCGCCGATTGCAGCAAATACGGGCAAGGCGGCCTGAGACCAGGTTGAAAGACTGCCACGCACCAGTTCCCGTTTGACCTCAAGCCCTACCAGCAGAAAGAAGACCGCCATCAGACCGTCATTGATCCAGAGCAGCAGCGGCTTGGCAAGCTACAGGGCGCCGAACCTGACCTCCACCGGAGTATGCAGAAAACTGTTGTACAACTCGGACAGCGGCGAGTTTTTCAGAAGTAGCGCTGCGATAGTTACCAGTATCAGCAGAATGCCGGTTGAGGACTCCCGCTCGTAGAATTCTTGAACAGTACGCATGATTTTACTGGTTTTACCAGTATGAGTATGTTTCATGGTTCGTTTTCCTTACCGCAAGAGACGAGGCATTAAAAATCTATTACATTAAAACGTGATATAAACCGCATTGATATGCCGTTTGCAATATGTATAGTTAATTCTGCAACATGGTGGGACTATATGCTGGATAATCTCTCCGCCCCGATAGTGACCAGTCTGCAGCCCTCTGTGACTTCCGTTTCCGGAGGTGGATTCAGGTTTACCTTTCCATCCGGACAGCTTATCCCCAGTGCGATATGCCCCAGGCCCCGACAGCGGCTGCCCAACTCTTCAAAACTGGCCCCGCTTTTTATCGGTATCATATAAATCTGCTGACCCTGACCGGTGCTGAGCAGATCACCCAGTACCTCCTGTATGCCGGGGTTCAGCAGTTCCTGGCTTAAGAAATGGGCATCAAACCGGCTGGTACAGACTATACGATCGCAGCCGGCCTTGCGGAGCAGCTCTTCTGATGCCGGATCAATACACTCAACCACTGTGTTCACCTGCCTGCATCGTCCTTCAATGGCAAGGGCTATGGCCACGTTAAGGTTGTCTGATGCCGGGTCAGTCGGGTTACGGGTAAGGATTACTGCATGCTTTGCCTGGTCAATGCCAGCCCGCTGAAGAGTATCGTCACGGGCAGGATTACCTTTTATGTAGCGTACTCCCCTTTTCTGGAGTTCGGCAGGCAGCTCGTCCAGCTGTTCATCAACAAGAATAACCGGCATTGATCCTCCCACCGCCTTGTCCAGTGAAAGTTCTTCCAGTATTCTTTCTACTTTGGCAAGCCCTGCAAAGTTGAACACAACCAGATGGTCAGACAGTTTGAAGGTTGACATCCCCTTTATCTCCTTTGTCTTTGATGTTACGAGAGCAGCAGCCACCATTGAAAGGGCGTACCCCAGAAGTCCGATGCCGAATACCATTATGGGCCAGCCCACAAGGAAACGCCCCCCGAAGCTTTTGGGGAAGAAATCGCCATAACCTACTGTGGCTATGGTGACAATTGTGTACCAGAGGCCGTCAGGCCAGGTGAGATCGGGATTTCCGGGCAGTTCAAAATAGAGAAAGCCGGTTGTGCCATAGAGCATTACAGCAAGCATCAGCACGATTACCCTGAAGTATTCCGGTGGGTTTCTCAATATTGTCTTCATAAAGTACTGGAGTACTGGATACATGTCGCCTCCTACTGGTTCTGGTTGCGCCATTCACGGATAAGGGCAATGGCCCGTTCCGTAACGGCGGTGTTTGACCAGAGCCCTCTTCTTCCAGCCCTTGCCAGCTCCTGCTCCTGAAGGTAGCTCTGCATGGCCGGAAAGGGGTAGACCGTAAAAACCAGCACAAGGCCCTGACGGACAAGGCGGAGTGCAATATCTTCATCATCCACATAAAGGGTGGCCAGATAGCGTCCATGCTTGTCCTTGGGAGTTGAGTGGAGCATTACACGCACCGGACGGTTTGCCGCGCTTCGCTGGATATTCTCGATGGCTGCCTGGGCAAAGGGGGTTACAATGTCTTTTTCAACCTTGGCGTCAAATGACTTGATCCCCACAAGTCTTATGGTGACCGGCGACTGCCCCTCCCTTGCTGCAAGTATGCTGTCGCCATCTATTACCTTGATAAGGCGCACCAGATCCCCGCTGTCAATTTTTCCGCCGGCGCTCTGAACGCTGCGGCGCTGTTTCTCTGCATTCAGGCCGTAAAATGCAGAAGTTCCCAGGAGAACGGCGATTATTGCCCAGAATACCAGGGTGAGTCTGTCCATGGTTTGTTGCGTCCTTTTGAAGGTGTGGTATACAGAATAAAATACAGTAACAGTTTACCAGTCACTGCGGAAATGTAAAACCTGAAGCGGGAGTAAAAATGAGATTTTTACTTAATGAGCATCTGAAAGCGGTACACGAACCGCCCATTAGTGAGGTCAGGGGATGGATGGCCTCCAGGCCTTCAGGAGCTTCCGACCCGGTTGATCTCTGTCAGGCAGTGCCTGATTACCTGCCTGCGACCGAGCTTACGGCCTATCTGCACGGGGCGCTGGAGGATCCGCTTACTTGCAGGTATACACCTGACGAGGGGCTTGCGGAGGTGCGGGAGGCTGTTTGCAGCCGTTACAGAAGGCGCTATGAGGCGAAGATATCACCTGATCAGATTTGCCTTACATGCGGCGCCAGTCAGGCATTCTGGCTTGCCATGCTTGTGCTCTGCCATGCCGGCGACGAGGTAATATTACAGCTGCCCTGCTATTTTGACCATCCCATGGCCCTCTCGGCCCTTGGGATCAAGCCGGTTTATGCCCCTTTCAGGGAAAAGGACAAGGGAGCGCCTGACCCTGAGGCTATTTCGAGGCTTATTACTCCAAGAACAAGGGCCATACTTCTTGTTACCCCTGGCAATCCCACAGGTACGGTTATTTCTCCCGACAGCTTGCGCAGCCTTTTTCTGCTTGCCCGCCATCACAGGGTTCCACTTGTTCTGGATGAGACCTACGGGGATTTTGTCGAGGGGACGCCCCACGATCTGTTTACCCTTGAGGACTGGCACAGCACCCTGGTTCAGGTTATGTCATTCGGCAAGAGCTATGCCATGACAGGATACCGGCCAGGACTTCTGGCCGCATCTCCGGAATTTATCCGGCATGCCCTGAAGATCCAGGATACAATGACAGTCTGTCAGCCCAGGATAACCCAGATGGGCTTGAAGTTTGCGCTGGACAGGCTTGATAACTGGGTTGAGGCAAAGCGGATGATGATGTCTCTGAGACACAATCTTTTTGTTGATGAATTTCAACAGCCAGGTAACCGTTTCAGACTGGTGGCAAGCGGTTCGTTCTTTGCCTGGGTAAAACATCCGTTTTCAGGACGCAGCGGAAGAGATGTTGCTAAAAAACTTCTGCTGGAGGCCGGGATAATGACGCTGCCCGGCGAGGTGTTTGGTCCGGGGCTTGAGGATTACCTGCGCCTGGCATTCGGAAACATAAGGGAAAATGCGATTGCCGATGCTGTCCGCCGTTTCAGGCGGATGGGTTGAGGAGGAGTTTTAAATGAGAATTTTCAAAGTTTTGCTTGTTCTCATGTTTTCAGCCAGCCTTGCACTGGCTGGAGACTATAAGAAGACAAAGGTTGCTGTGCTTGATTTTCAACAGCATGGCCTCTTCAGCACTCAGGATGTGGGGAAAATTGTGGCTGAGTGGTTCACGACAAGCCTGGTTGATGCAGGCAGGTTTGAAGTTGTTGAACGCCGCCTTATGCAACAGATAATTCAGGAACAGAAGATGGGGGCTTCAAAACTTTTGGACCCATCAAACACCTCCAAACTTGGCAGAATTCTGGGTGTAAAGACTGTTGTTACCGGCACTGTGCAGTACTACGACCGGACATATGAGCTTAACGTGCGGCTGATAGATGTCGAGACAGGTTCGATCATCACTG
>CAZXTZ010000213.1:0-5335 GCA_964643645.1 uncultured Geobacteraceae bacterium | reverse complement strand
CAAGGCAATCGCCGAACAGAGGTATGATGAATTTGAACAAAAGCGGAAAGCCGAAGAAGCCCTGGTCGCTGATAACGAGGATCTGCAAGTTCTTGAAGAGCTGGAGAAACGACTGATGGAGCAAAAGAAACCATGAACCCTGTCGCATACATCGGACTGAGCCATTAGGTGACCACCTCTCAGAACTGCATCGCCGGGATGTCTGGAGTATCCCCTTGACGATACTACGTGAAGCAGTCGTAAACGCAGTTGTTCACGCAGACTATTCCCAGAAAGGCGCTCCAATCAGAGTTTCTTTCTTCGATGACCGGATTGAAATTGAAAACCCCGGCATACTATTGCCGGGTCTGACAATGGATGATATCCGGCAAGGTGTTTCAAAGCTTCGTAATCGTGTAATAGCCCGTGTTTTCAGAGAACTTGACCTTATCGAACAGTGGGGCAGCGGTATCCGGCGTATCTTTGAAGAGGCACAACAACTCGGCTTGCCAGAACCGCAAATGGTCGAGATCGGGATGCGTGTCCGCTTCATTGTTTTTCTGAAAGAAGCAGTCAACGCAGAAGTTAACGCGGAAGTTGGTGAACAAGTAACCGAACAAGTAAAAAGATTGTTGCTCTGCTTGCGGAATAAGCCGTTGTCTATCCGCGATATAATGCAATCCCTTAATTTAAGCCATCGCCCAACATTGCTTTATGATTATATAAAACCCGCTATCGAGGGAGGCTTTGTTGAGATGACCCAGCCAGACTCTCCCAAAAGTCCATCTCAGAAATACAGGTTAACTGAAAAACGACCGAACAAGTAACCGAACAAGTAACCGAACAAGTAACCGAACAAGTAACCGCATGCTTATTCAGAAAACGGATCTCTCTGGAAATTGCAGAATAAAAAAGAATAAATTGCAGAATATCTGCAGAATAAATCGTCACAACAGCATGAAATAACAGCACTTAATTATTTTTAAAATAATTTTTTTGAAAACTGCCTCATCACTGCCGTGTCCCATATCAGAAGCCGAAAGAATCGGCAACCTGATCATGGAGGCACGACATGTTATTTCCCGCTCACAACCCCGCACAGCAGGCATTCAACTGGTACTGCCGCAGCAATAACATCTCTGAAGCAAACGCCCCCAGCGCCGCATCAGATATGCGCCCCCATGTGAGCCGCATCCGTAATCCGGTCACACACAATTTCAGTTGAACTGCAAACCGTGCGATGTTGTAGAATGCCTTGCACGGCAATGCAGCTGTGGGGTTGCTGACCAGCAGATCATAATAGGCCAGAACTTTCTGACTGAAGTGTATGCCAACCGTGCCAGCGCCATTGATACCTTTGAACGCCTTATCAGGCGCTCAACCTGCCGGTATCTGGTGTTTGTAGAGAACAATTATCCAGAGGTAAAGAACCTGATGAATGAACTCTCCGCCCATCTTTATGAAAAGGGGCTGACCACAGCTAAGCCTGTTGCCGGGACAACAACCATCCATCCCAACTTCCGCCTGCCTCAGGTTCTGCAGCAACATCTCTTTACCTGTGAAGACGGGCTGAAACCAAAATCCAAAGTGACCTTTCACCATATCGTACTTGAAATAGCGAGGTAAGCCATGATCATCTCCGCCAGCAGGCGCACCGACATACCTGCCTTTTATGCCGACTGGTTCATGACCAGAATACGTGAAGGATTCTTCCACCGGGTCAATCCGTTTAACAGCAAGCAGGTATCAGCCTTCAGCCTGAAGCCTGAACATATTGATGCCATCTGCTTCTGGACAAAGAACCCGAAGCCCCTTATGCAGCATCTGAATGAACTTGATAAGCAGGGGTACAACTACTATTTCCAGTTAACCCTGAACCCCTATTCAAAGCAGTTTGAACCAAAGGTGCCGCCACTTGCGGAACGTATCGCCACCTTCAGGGAGCTGGCAGGCCGGACAGGGGCGGAAGGTCTGGTCTGGCGGTATGACCCCGTTATCTTGACCAACGCCACACCTGTTGCCTGGCACCTTGAGCAGATGGAGCAGATAGCAGCGCAACTGAAAGATGCCACCCACCGCCTGGTGTTCAGCTTCTATGACTACTACGGCAAGGGTCAGGGACGCCTGCATGCCGCACTGAAGGGAACCGGCATTGTACTGGAAGATATCACTGCCCCGGAAAAGGCTGGAGAACTGCAGGAGCTGGTACAAGGGTTCAAGAACATCGCTGACCGCAACAGCCTGCGCCTGTTTTCCTGCAGTGAAGATCTGGATCTTTCAGCGCTGGGGATTGAACATGGTGCCTGCATTGACGGCCAGCTGATCCATGAGCTGTTTGGCGGCACACCATCCCTTATCAAAGACAAGAACCAACGCCAGGCATGCCGCTGTGTTGAATCAGTGGATATGGGTATATACAACAGCTGCCAGTTCCGCTGCAGCTACTGTTACGCAAACTTCAACGAAGCGATGATTGATTCAAACATCAGGAAGCATTACCAGGACAGCCCGTCACTGCTGGACAGGAATGAGGGGGTAATCGAGATACAGACCTCGCTACAGAAAAAGAAGAAATGCAACGGCTGCCAGCAGGATTTGTTCTGATCAATGGACACTGTATGGGGAGCGTCCTGTTCTATACTGACTGAAAAAGGAGAATTACACCATGGCATCACTAAACAAGGTAATACTGATAGGGAACCTGGGCAAAGACCCGGAAGTAAGAGTAACGGCGTCCGGCCAGACCATGGCCAATTTCTCACTGGCCACCAAAGAAAGCTTCAAAAACAGAGAGGGAAAACGGGAAGAGCGCACCGAATGGCACAACGTAGTGCTGTGGGGCAGACTGGCAGAAATAGCGAGGGAGTAGACGGTGTCAAATATCGCTTTTAACCTTTAACAGCATGCTTGCTAATTAATGATTAAACCATTATCCTTTAATTACATTTATCGTTATTAAAGGATAAATTCTATGAAGAAGACCGATCTGAGCCCAGCCAGACAGAAACAGCTGGTTCCAGTGCCTACACACTCAGGAGCCTTTGCCATTGTTCCACCAGCCCCCCCACGGTTCATCCCTTCAAAAGGTATAATCAAGGAGGTGATCGGTGCCCATGAGGCATTGGGAGAACTACGTCAAGCAACCACACACCTCCCCAACCCGAAACTGGTCACCAGAACCTTTGACCGACGTGAGGCAGTACGAAGCAGTCAGATAGAGGGAACCAACTCGGATATGCATCAGTTGTTCACCTATGAAGCAACCGGCAGCGATGAAGGATTACCGCCTGATGTACTGGTGACACTGAATTACGTAAAAGCCCTTGAAGTCGGGCTCAAGGCCGTGAACGACAAAGGACCGATCGCAGTTACCGAAAAACTGATAAAAAAACTGCATCAGGTATTGATGGATGGAACTGATTATAGAGGACAGCCTGGTAAGTATAGGGATATCCAGAACTGGATCGGTGGCAGCAAGATCAATACTGCTCGTTTTGTACCACCAACACCAGAACATGTTCCGCACTGTATGAGGGAATTAATCGAATTTCTCCATGATTTGCCTTCTGAAGAGGATATGTATGAAGTACCGATAGTTGTCCGTATGGCAATTGCCCATGCTCAGTTTGAAACCATTCACCCGTTTGTTGATGGCAATGGTCGGGTGGGAAGATTGTTGCTACCGATCATGCTGGCGGCAGAAGGGCAGGTGCCGGTCTATATCGCCGGTTACCTGAAAAACAATCAGCAGGACTACTACGACATGCTGGCAGGAGTGCAACTGAAAGAACAATGGCGGCCATGGATTCAGTTTTTTGCAACCGCTGTGGAAGAATCAGCAAAGGAATCCATCCAGACCGCTAGTGCACTGGACACACTTCTCCAGCAATGGGAAGAACGAATAACGACATTACGCATAAGATCAGACTCAGCTGTGTACAAACTACCCAAACTGCTGATCGGCAGGCCGGTTGTGACAGCCCGACAAGTTGAGACTGAGTTAGGCATATCATTCCCTGCAGCGAATAATGCTTTGTCAAAGCTTGAAGAGATGGGGATTGTGACGGTACCCCATGAGCAACAGCGTAACCGTATCTTTGTTGCCCATGAGGCGATAGAAATACTTAACCGTTAATAGACTGCACTGAAGGAGCGGTTATCTCCTTCAACGGATTCCGCAACAACAAATCATAAATCGTCAGACAACCCTTCTTTGCCAATCATTTTAATACTGCAACACACAAGGGTCAGGCTTGCTTTTGTGCTATTCTTGTCAATCATGCAGCTGTCCTTTCAGATGCGGTGGGGTAGTTATCGGCAGTTCACCCTCTCCGGAGAAAAATGGCTGTTTCGAGATTTGTCGTGGCTGAAACCGTCAGAAAGGATACTCCAGAATCAGTGATGTAAGCTGAAAAAAGTGAACACCTAGATGTGTTAGAAGACAAACACAGGAGGTATGAGCCATCCGTGATACCGAACTATACCGTCATCTATTGGGTCATCTTTTTATAGGATGTCTAAAAGCATTATCACCATACTTCGTTAAGTGACGACGTACATTGCTAGTAAATCCCCGCCCCCAAGGAGGAGAACAGTAAGTACCAGAATCTTCATTCTTTTCAATCCATTCTATAAAAACCATTTCATTGTCATGCCAAGTCTTTTTTTGAATGATGTCCCACTCATCACCTCTAGGGCGCTCTAAAAAATTTTCTACACATTCGGCTAGTTTCAATGCGTTACCTGATTCTTCATGAATGCCTGATCGAAGCCATTGTAATAATTCAGAATAAAAAGCGTGCATGTTTGCCTCCTTTCACATATGAAATTATTTCTTCGGGAATCTACAACATCTCCAGCAAAAATGTGCAGTCGATCATGCTTATAATTTCTAAACATCGGGTTTACTCTCCGAGTGTGTACTGACAGGATACAGGACAACCATCCCCAAAGAGCGTCCATGGTCAGGTTGTTTTTCAGAATCCAATAACTTATTTGCAGAAAATTTTCTTTCCTTTTCAAGCAGCACATTAATAGTGATCCAGCGGATCCGGTGGCAATGATACGGATACCGGGCAATATGATCCACAATCAGTTTCAGTTTGATGCCGATGTTTTGCACCTTCTGGGTTTTATCAACCACCAGCAACCTGAAGAGGTTCACGGCACTCGAATCGGTTTTTTCAAACAGGAAACTTTTTTTGTGGGATGACTTTCTCGGGGCGGCAAAGCATGGTATTGTATACAAGGTTGTCTGCGGTTTATCTTCATAAGACGGAGTAGCCCGGCAAACCATGCCAACACCATTTCATGACTGGATAAAAACTAAAGACTGCTTTGAAACCCTGACCAACTG
>CAZXTZ010000212.1:2777-5406 GCA_964643645.1 uncultured Geobacteraceae bacterium | reverse complement strand
TGGCCGCCCTCCTGCTGATAGAACTGACTACCAGCTGTTACGATAGCCGGAGGGGTATAAATAAGGTGTCAAAATGGATGACAAAACTGTCAAGCTGATGTCAAGACCATAATCTTAGATCAATGTTCGCTAACGGAAAACGAGGAGAGGCTTTTTTCTTGAGCTGGGCTGTGTTATTTTAATTCCTGCTTTATTTCGGATCACAAGGATACCATCATGCCATCATCAGTAATTGAAATAATCCAGGCTGATATAACCACCCTTGCTGTTGACGCCATTGTTAATGCCGCAAACAACACCCTGCTGGGAGGTGGCGGAGTTGATGGTGTTATCCATCGGGTAGCAGGCCCGAAGCTGGTTGAGGAGTGTTCAACCCTTGGCGGCTGTCCCACAGGTGAGGCCAGGATAACAAAAGGGTACAACCTTCCTGCCCGTTTTGTCATCCACACGGTCGGCCCTGTATGGCATGGCGGCACAGAAGGGGAGCCTGAACTGCTTGAGGCTGCCTATAGAAACTCATTTTCCATTGCCAAACTTAACGGCCTGCGTACAATTGCTTTCCCTGCAATAAGTTGTGGAGTTTATGGATACCCGATGGAGAAGGGTGCGGCCATTGCTCTGCAAATAGCAGAGCAAGAGGCTGCATCAGGTTGTTTTGACAGGATAATACTTGTGCAGTTCAGCGAACCTGTACAGCAGATCTACATGAAGTTGGCGGCAGAGAAAGAAAAATGACAAATTTTTTGCAGGCGTTGCGTATAGCTCTACGGGCGCTACGAATTAACAAGATGCGCTCCTTTCTTACCATGCTCGGCATAATTATCGGCATTGCAGCGGTCATTGCAATGATGGCCGTAGGTTCTGGGGCCAGCTATGTAATTTCCGAGCAGATCTCCAGTATCGGCAGCAACATCCTCCTTGTCATACCAGGCTCTGTAACCAGCGGTGGAATCCGTACCGGAAGCGGAGGTATGCAGACGCTTACATACGATGACGCCAGAGCAATCCAGTCAGAATGTCCGTCTGTTGAGATGGCTTCCGGCACAGTGAGAGGCTCGGGGCAGGTTGTGTATGGCAATCAGAACTGGTCAACACTGTTGATGGGGGCCACACCTGAACTGCTGGAAATAAGGGAATGGCCTGTTGTTGAAGGTCGAGGCATCACAACATCCGATGTTGACGGTTCTGCCAAGGTATGTATTCTGGGGCAGACAGTGGCCCAGACCCTCTTCGGTTCTGAAAATCCGCTGGGCAAAATGATCCGGATAAAAAAAGTGCCATTTACCGTAATAGGTGTACTTTCCCGCAAGGGTCAGTCACCACAGGGAACGGATCAGGATGATGTTGTATTCGTGCCCCTCAGGACAGCCCAGCGCAAACTTATAGGAAGCCAGTTTCCCAATAATGTCGGAGCTATTCTGGTTAAAGCGAAAAGTGAGGAACTCCTGCCGAGGGCCGAAGAAGAGATTAACGCCCTGCTGAACCAGCGTCACAGGATAACCGGAGACAAGGAACCGGATTTTACAGTCCGTAATCTCTCTGAAATACTGGCAGTTGCAGAGCAATCGGCAAAGGCCATGTCTCTTCTGCTTGGGGCGGTTGCCTCTATTTCACTGATAGTAGGCGGTATAGGAATCATGAATATCATGCTTGTATCGGTAACTGAACGTACCCGCGAAATAGGCATCAGAATGGCTATTGGCGCAAAAAAGAATGACATTCTGATGCAGTTTCTAACCGAGGCTGTACTTTTAACACTTATGGGAGGGCTCATAGGTATCGCCCTTGGAGCAGGAGGTGCGACAATAGTATCGAAGATCCTCTCCTGGCCAACACTGATCTCCCCGGTATCAATATCTATAGCAGTTCTGTTTTCAGGCGCTGTTGGAATATTCTTCGGTTTTTACCCAGCCCGCAAGGCAGCGGGCCTTAATCCGATAGATGCATTGCGTTATGAGTGACGCCAAATCACGAATCATGCTGGTTGAAGATGAGTTGCACCTTGCAAGGGGGATCTGCTTTAATCTTGAGCTGGACGGATATGCGGTGAGCCATTTCGCAAGAGGCGAGGAAGCACTCCAGGCTTTAAGAGTTGAGCGGTGCGATCTGATAATTCTCGATCTGATGCTGCCCGGAATTGATGGCTTTCAGGTTTGCAAATTAATGAGAGAGCTGGATTCAAGGGTGCCCATCCTTATGCTGACCGCCCGTTCCGAAGATGTTGACAGGGTAAACGGACTTGAATCAGGGGCAGATGATTACCTGACAAAACCTTTTAACCTTGCCGAGTTTCTGCTGCGGGTCAAGGGGATGCTCAGACGCTCATCATGGTATCGTCCTGATCCGGTTGAGGAGGGGTATCAGTTTGGATATAATGATGTTTTTCTGCTTTCTTATCGAGCAAAGACAGCCCAAGGGGAGATAGATCTTACAGAAATGGAAGTTCGTGTATTGTCACTGTTTTTCCAGAGAGAAGGTTCAGTTATCCCACGGGGCGATCTCCTTGAATCTGTATGGGGTTATTCATCCGATGCCGAGACCCGCACCCTTGACAATTTTGTTGTACGACTCCGCAAATATTTTGAACGTGATCCCGCAAGGCCTGTACACTTTCAGACCGTCCGCGGAG
>CAZXTZ010000212.1:0-2767 GCA_964643645.1 uncultured Geobacteraceae bacterium | reverse complement strand
ATACCGCTTTTCACGGAATGGAGCCTGAGCATGACGCAACGCCGCCCGCAACCCCGCAAATTACCATCTCCTGAAGAACTTGGTACACTTGTAAACCGTCTCAAATCGGACAACAAGCAACCAAATGCCAGCTACCGCGAACAATCACTCAAAATTCACGGATGGATCTGCGCCAAATGCGGCCGCGAGTTCGAGCGTGAAAATCTGCACCTCCTAACCGTCCATCACAGGGACGGCAACCACCACAACAATCCCAGGGATGGCAGCAACTGGGAGAATCTCTGCGCCTACTGCCACGATGATGAGCATAGCCGCTTAATTCTGGCGGATTACCTGAACGGTTCCACACCATGAAACACCTGATACTCGGCACAGCCGGCCATATAGACCACGGCAAGACCTCGCTGGTTAAGGCCCTTACCGGCACTGACACCGATCGCCTGAAAGAAGAAAAGGCCCGGGGCATTACCATTGAACTGGGGTTTGCCCACCTTGAATTGCCGGGGGGGATCGAGTTTGGCGTGGTTGATGTGCCGGGGCATGAGAAGTTTGTGCGGGCCATGGTGGCTGGCGTGGCCGGAATGGATCTTGTTATGCTGGTGGTTGCTGCGGATGAGGGGATAATGCCGCAGACCCGAGAGCATCTTGACATTCTGCGCCTTTTAGGTGTTCGGTGCGGTCTTGTAGCCCTTACGAAGAGTGATATGGTTGATCCTGACTGGCTGCCTCTCGTACAGGAAGAGGTACGGGAATTTGTGGCCGGTACTTTTCTTGAAACAGCCCCAATTGTTCCAGTTTCATCCAAAACCGGTTATGGGCTTGAAGAACTCAAGGCCCTGTTATGCTCCATAGCTGAAGGGGCTGCGGAGAAGAAGCGGGATGGGGCCTTCCGTCTGCCTGTTGACAGGGTGTTTACGGTTGCCGGTTTCGGCACAGTGGTTACCGGCACCCTGCTTGCCGGAGAGATACATACAGGCGATGAGCTGGAGATAATGCCTTCGGGACTGACAGGTAAAGTTCGCGGGATTCAGGCACACGGCGCAAAGACAGAAATCGGGCAGGCAGGGCAGCGACTTGCCGTGAATCTTCAGGGCGTTGATCTGGATCAGGTTGCAAGGGGTAATATTATTGTGCCCCGTGGGATATTCCGAACCACCCGGAGGGTTGACGTAAGGATTGACCACCTTTCTTCTGCTGCCAGGGATCTGCGACATCGTTCATTTGCAAGGTTCCACGCCGGTACAAGTGAGGTTCACGCACAGATTATACTTATAGACAGGGACATCCTTATCCCCGGTGAATCATCCTTTGCCCAGCTGAGACTTTCCGAGCCGATGCTCCTTGTGTCCGGCGACCCTTATATTCTGAGGGCCGCATCTCCGCCTGCCACCATAGCTGGCGGCATTGTACTCGACCCCTTTCCCCCTGCCCGCCGCCGAAGGAGTGATGAGGCCCTGAGGCTGCTTGAAGCCCTTGACGCTTCCGAACACCAGAAGACATGCCTGCTGATAGTTGCACAATCACTTTTGACAGGTGTCAGCCTTGAGGAGATAGTCTTAAGGTCAGGCATCCCGAGAAGGCAGTCAGAGGCGGCTCTGCAGGAACTGCTTGTATCTGGCCGGATACAGCAAATGACCAGAGAACCCAGAATATTCCTTACAAAAGAGTCTGTTTCGTCACTTAAACTGTGCCTGCTGGAAGAGCTTGCCCTTTTTATGGCGTCAAACCAGCTTAAGCAGGGGATAGGCAAGGAGGAGCTGAAGACCAGGATTCCGAAGAGAAGCGACCAGCGTTTCTTTGTCCCCCTGCTGACGGAGCTGGAAAAAGAGCGCCTGCTGATTGTGGAGAGAGATCTGGTCCGTCCCCCTGTTTCTGGCACCAACTCTTCTGCTGCCATCTCCGGTCTCTCTTCCAGAATTGCCGGGCTGCTTGACTCCGGAGGACAGGAGCCGCCCACAATCAAGGAGATTGTTGAGGCTGTTTCTGCCACTGAAAAGGAGGTTCGTGACCACCTTGCCCTGCTCTCAAGGGACGCTATTGTTGCACGGGTCTCGGCTGATATTTATTATCACTCCAGCCATCTGGAACAGATACGCTCAAAACTTGCCGGATATCTTCAGGAAAAAGGCGAAATCATGCCGTCTGACTTCCGCGACCTGACAGGGCTTTCACGGAAGTTCATGATCCCACTGCTTGAATACTTTGATAATGAAAAGCTAACCATAAGAGTAGGCGACAAAAGGATTTTAAGAAAACGCTAAGTATTATTTCAATTAGTTCTTGAGTAATGGGTATATATTGTTTATGATTTATAAGTTGTTGATTTTACTATCGTTAAAACCTTTTCACGGGTATTAAAAACAAAACCAGCAAGGAGGACGTAATGGCAGAGAAGTATGTGTATTTTTTCGGAGATGGGAAGGCTGAGGGACGTGCCGACATGAAGAATCTGCTTGGTGGTAAAGGTGCCAACCTGGCAGAGATGACGAGCATCGGGCTCCCTGTGCCGCCCGGTTTCACGATCAGCACCGAGGTCTGCACCTACTACTACGCCAATGGCGAAAACTATCCGCCTGCTCTGAGCGCAGAGGTTGAAGCCAACCTTAAGCAGGTTGAAGAAATCATGGGGCGTACCTTTGGCGATTCAAAAAACCCCCTGCTTGTCTCAGTCCGTTCCGGCGCCAGGGCCTCCATGCCAGGCATGATGGACACCATTCTCAATCTGGGCTTAAACGATACTACAGTGCAAGGGATCATAGCGCAGTCC
>CAZXTZ010000211.1:0-5415 GCA_964643645.1 uncultured Geobacteraceae bacterium | reverse complement strand
TAAAGCCGATTCCGACAGGATTGCGGTCGTAACCTTCGCCGCCAAATGCGTTTGACCACGCTATTCTTATCTCTTTAAACGGCTCTGGATGGTCAGGAGTTCCGGCGTGATTCCAGTGCTGACGACCTGTCACCTGAAGGACTTTTGAAATACCTGCAACGGAAACCTCCACCTGCATTCCGGTTGAAGGAGTCTCTGCATGACATGAACCGTAAACCAGAAACTCACCGCGCTGCTTCGGATGCCCCATATCCAGGGCCTCATCCTCGCCAAGCTGCTTTGCCACAATCTTCCACAACTCAGCCTCTTCAAGCAGCTCATTTCCAGAATCCCCGGACAGCGGAAAACAGGCCAGCAGGGCAATGGAAATATTAATACTCTCACCCAGCATACAGGGGCTGTAAAGCAAACCGAGGTTGTCAGGCTTCATAATCTGCATGGTTTAGAGATTCTCCCTGCACAGCTTTATGTAACTTCAAGCCTGAAGCATACCAAAATATATGCTCTTTGCAACTTCTCATCTTCACGATAAAAACGCTCGCAGTGCAGGCAAGATGTCACACTTCCGTAGAAATCTCGGCCTGCACAAGGGCAACCAGTTCCGGAAGCGCTGCAGCCACCGGCAAAGTCAGTTCAGTCCCCATTTCAAGCAGCAACGGCTGGATGCCGATCAGAACAATCTCATCAGGCAGATCCCCCATCAAACGGGCTACGGCAAGGAGATCCTTCATCCCCATCTGGTGGGGGGAAAGCTTGGTTTCCAGGGCAATCGGCACTTCATCACCAGCCAGACGCACCACCGTCCCCGGTTCCTTGCCAATTTCAACGGCATCCACAATGATCAGTCGTCCTGTCCCTTCAAGATAAGGCAGAAGATCAAGACCCAGGGTGCCGCCATCCAAAAGCTTAACAAAATCAGGTAGATCAGCGGTCTGCCGCAGTATCTCAATTACCTTCGGCCCCACACCGTCATCCGACATTATTGTATTACCCAGTCCGAGAACCAGTGTCACCATACCTCTATCCTCCAAAAGAAACGGGGTGGTTACCCACCCCGCCCGATAAATCTATTTTTTATGTTTCCAGGGAAAAAAATCCCAAAACCTGCTCTTGCAGACAGCATATTCACCGCTGGTAAATTTATATCCACTGAACATGCTGGAAATTTTTCCGCCCTTTTCCTTTATGTCCATCAACCAGGCGCTATAAACATGATTGATTACAAAACCGAAGATCAGGTACATGGGAACAGCAGACCAGTGGAGGAGGCTGCACCTCGTCCAAAGTCTGTGCAACTTTGGGCACCATAGTAACAGGCAAGGCCATGGCCGCTGTTACAGTAGAACAGAATCTCAGAAAGTCCCTGCACGTGACTCCCCGTTTTTCAAGCAGCTGCGCCACCGAAAACTCATCCTGCTTCACACTCTCCACTTCAACGGATTAAAAAAGCATTGTTTCCATTATAGCTACTGGATAATTTTAAACAAGCATCAGATGAGGATTAAAACAGAGAATGACAATTCATCTCACACCCAGACCCAAAGATGCCAAGGGAGCAGAAAGTTGAGGCTCTTGCAAAACCCCATAGAAGTAACATTCCGGTCATGCATTAAGGCAGGACGCCGGAGCCTATGTTGCTTGCTTTTCCACGCTGGAGCGTGGTAACGATAAAAGAATCAGGGAGAAACCAACAGACTGCCGCCACAATATATTATATGAATATCAGGTGCTTATGACAAAAACTCCAAGACATTACTGGATCACACTTGCAGCAAGCATGGTGGTTGGCGTATCAGTCGGAGCTGTTGTTTCGGCATATCGCTATTGTGTAGAAAACACCGCTGTGCTGATGGATGCTTTTTATAAAGGTGCATCCATAACCTGGTGGATGGCTCTCTTGCTGTTTATTATTCTGGCTGCAGCAGGACTGCTTTGTGGCTGGCTGGTGCAGGATGAGAATTTTATTTCTGGCAGCGGTGTCCCGCAAACACAGATTGCTATCAACGATCAGACTGGGCGTAACTGGCCGAAACTTCTCCTGTACAAGTTTTTTGGCGGTATACTCTGTCTTGGAGCAGGTTTGTCTCTTGGCAGAGAGGGACCATCAGTACAGATTGGCTCGTTAGTGGGCGCCAGCATCAAAAAACTGTTCCGCACAGAGATCAGTTTCAGGCTTCTTTTTGGTTGCGGAGCCGGCGCCGGTCTGGCGGCGGCCTTGAATGCACCGCTGGCAGGAACGATGTTTGCCATTGAGGAGTTATATAAAGAGCTGACGCCAGTGACACTTGTAAGTTTACTGCTTTCATCAATAGCCTCCACAATGGTTACCGAGAAGATATTCGGTATAGCCCCGCTCATAAAGATTACAGCATTCCCTGTTCCAGGAGTGTCTGAATATATTCTGATAATCATTATTGGAATCTGTGCCGGGATACTTGGCGCCCTGTTCAGCAAAAGCTATTTCCTGCTTTATGACAGATGCAATAAAATCAGCTGGAAATACAGGTTCACAGGCATTTTTATCATAACCGGTATCTTCGGGCTGACATTACCCAACCTTCTTGGGGTAAGAGAAGGATGTTTTGCAACATCTGTAATGCAAAATGAGCTTTTGATATGGATAGTTGGGCTGTTTTTCCTGAAATGGCTCTTTACAATGGCAAGCATGTTGTCCAATGCGCCGGGTGGTATTTTTGTGCCTCTGCTTGGACTGGGGATGCTGCTTGGACTTATCTCTGCAAAGATCTGCACTACAGTTGGCGTAACTACAGATTCCAACATGATAATGGTTTTAGTGATGGGCGGCTATTTTACTGCTGTTATTCGTGCTCCACTCACTGCTATTGCCCTGACAGCAGAGCTTACCGACTCTTTTGTCTGTTTTCTGCCTCTTGCCTGCGTCTGTGTAGTATCAATGCTTGCTTCTGATTTAATGGGTACAAAACCGATATATGAGGAGCTGATTGAGCGCAGCCATATCAGGAAAGAAGCCAGTAGGTTGGGGTAGACGATTTTTACTTGTGCGGGAGCACATACATGTCGGGTTACGCGATGAGTCCGCTAACCCGACCTACTTCACTTTATCTGGATATACTGCAAACGGGCAAAAATTATGATTTTGTAGGGGCATCCCCTTGTGGGTGCCCTTGGCAGCCAAGGCATTAACGCTGAACTGCAACAGGGCGGGCACAAGGCACCGCCCCTACAAAAAACGCCTTTCTATGTCGTGCGAAGTATAATCATCACTGCCTTGCCCGGAGACACCACCATGAAATTGACGGAGCTTATAGACATTGATGAATTAAGGGAACTCTGTGAGAGCTTCACTGCACAGACCAATGCCGTCATGGCGTTTCTTGACCTGGATGGTAATATCCTTATAGCAACCGGGTGGAAGGATATCTGCACTCACTTCCACAGGCAGCATCCTGTCGCTTCACAAAGATGCAGGGAAAGTGACACCGAGCTTGCAGGGCAATTGCGAAAAGGTGAAAAATATACCGTTTACAAATGCAAAAACGGTCTGGTTGATGTGGCTGTCCCTATCCTCATTGAGGGTAAACATGTCGCCAATTTTTTTACCGGTCAGTTTTTATTTGAGGCGCCTGACAAGGAATATTTTATCAAACAGGCAGAAGAGTTCGGATTTGATAAAGACTCCTATTTTGAAGCGCTTGACAGTGTACCGGTTTTCTCTGAAGAGCGGATCAGGTCGCTGATGGAGTTCTTTACACGTCTGGTGCAACTGGTTGCTAAAATGGGACTTGTACAAAAACGCCAGCACGAAAACAACATACTGCTTGAACAGGAAATTGCGGAACGCCAGCGAGCCCAGGAGGAACTGAGCCTTAAACAGCAACAGCTTGAAGAGCTGAACAATACCCTGGAGCAGCGTATTGAAGCCGCAGTCAAGGAACTTCGCATAAAGGATCAACTGATGATCCTGCAAAACCGTCAGGCGGCCATGGGTGAGATGATCAACAATATTGCTCATCAGTGGAAACAGCCTCTTAACAATCTGGGTATTATTCTTCAAACAATGTCTCTTGAATATTCTGATGGTGTACTTGCCCCCGCACAACTTGAAGCAGACCATAAACAATGCTTTGAGATAATCAAATTCATGTCACAGACGATTGACGATTTCATGCACTTTTTCCGTGCGGATAAATCTGCCGCAGTTTTTGGCATGCGACAGGCAGTAACTCATACCCTTAACCTGCTGTCAGCCAGCCTGCATAAAAACAATATCAAGGTACAAGTTGAACCTGGCGAAGAAATTTATGTGTCAGGCTATCCCAATGAATACGCACAGGTGCTTCTAAACCTTCTGGGTAACGCAAGGGATGTGTTTATAGAACGTAAAACGGCTGACCCGGCTATTACAGTGCGGGTCTTCATCGAAGCAGGACAGGCCGTAACAACAATCAGTGATAATGGCGGAGGCATACCTGTGGAAGCTCTACATCAGGTTTTCAATCCTTACTTCACCACCAAAGTACCGGAGAAGGGAACTGGAATCGGGCTGTTTATGTCAAAAAGTATTATCGAGCAGAATATGGCTGGAAGTCTGACTGCGGAGAACCATGCTAACGGCGCCTGCTTCAGGATTGAGTTGCCCTGGAACGGATGAATCCAGATTAAAAACACTGCAATCAAAGCAACAGATGCCTGGCAGTATTGCCATAAACTTTCCCAACGCTATTTTGATGATAAAGATAGAATCATTCGGGGATGACAATCTGGTAGAGACGCAAAATTTTGCGTCTCTACTGGCATATTTTATATCTGCCGTTCACATTATTTTATTACAGCTCTTAAGAAGCAGAAACCACCTTCCTGAAAACCCTTGGTCCTTCACCTACCCTTTTAATTCCCATACAATTTCTGGAGCAAACTTCTCTGAACTGGGCAGAAATGCGTGAGTCAGCAGCTGCAACTGTCCAGAACTCTTCTGCGGCAGACAGCAAAACCCCCTGATAACAACCCATTGTCGCCAGTGGCAGATATTCATCGCTACGGGCTGTTTCGCCATCTTTGGGGCGATAACACATCGGAAGCATGTCATATACCGGATCAATTGAATAAACAGGAAACCTGCAGCCCAGCCCACGAACGTTTCTGGGGCGCGCATACATGGTTGCTCTGGTTTGCCCAAGCACAACTATCCTGTCAGCCGCTTTTCTGGTCAAGCATGAGAGGGTTGCCGGACTAATCCCCCCCAAAAAACATGCCGCAGCAGCCTTGCAGGCATCGGACGGTCGTAAAGGGCGGCAAGCAGTTGTTGTATTTGTAATGAGGCTGAGTCCATCGGCATATCCATAAGTGATAATATGAAACGAAACTGAAATGAAGAAACAGAACAGCAGGGGATTTATATTATGACAATGATGACAGTTAAATCAAGCAGACCTG
>CAZXTZ010000210.1:0-5417 GCA_964643645.1 uncultured Geobacteraceae bacterium | reverse complement strand
GCAAGTGGGATGCAATCAGCACCCATCGGTTACTTGTAGTCGTTTTCATACATCCTCCAACAACATCTAGCCGGTCTGGCCAGAAACACTTTAGCACGCTGCCGCGAGAAAGCAAAGCATCTAACCAGTGCCTGGGTCAGGCTTGTCTTTCTGTTATTTTAGATAGTACATTACGCGCAGCAGACACCTTTTGCCCGATACCGGCATCCTCAACAGCGGCCAGACGCCGGGCTAACCTGCCCGGAACGGCATTATCGCGCCCGAGATAACCACCCAACGCAGTCAGGGACAGCGCGGGTGTTTCAAGCACCAACAACGCAGCAAGCGCTCGCGCTTCACTGGCGGGGCGGTGCTTCCCCGGCGCTCTCAACTGGTCATCCGAAATTCCCTGAAGCACGAGAAATCTCAATAAACCCGAAGCTGGCAACATATCTTGTTGAAGTAACTGATGATAACGGTGAGATGATAGTCAGTTTCCAGGGGACGGTTTACATAAAGAAAGAGCTGATAACAGCCAATAGCTGACGTAAGCATAATAATTACGGAATGTTATGCGCTCCTACCCTGCAATGCCTGAAATTATTCCAGCTCCGTTGGGAAGTTCGATATGTAATCTGGTGATATTTGATAGGCCGGCGCCAGACATCATTCCTGTCAGTTCCTTCTCTGAATATGCCTGCCCTCCGTTGGTGCCTATAAGCATATTCAGCGAAAAGAGGGCTGGAAACATAGGACCTGCCTTACTGTTGTCAAGTATGAACTCCTGCACCATAAGGAGACCTCCTTTTTTGAGAGCCCGCGCCGCTTTCTCCACTATCACAGCGCCCCTTTCAGGCGATTCACTGTGCAGCAAGTGGGATATCCATACCGCATCATAGCCATTTCCCGGTTCATCTTCGTTCACATCGCCAGACTCGAAGGTTATCCGATCTGAAAGCCCAAAGCCCGCTATGGTCTTTTCAGCAAACGGGCGGGTAGTCTCAAGGTCAAAGACAACCGCAGTCATTTCAGGGTTCTGTATGCAAAAATGTATGGCATAGGTGCCGGGGCCACCCCCAAGATCCAAAAGTTTGGTTCTACCCTTCAGATCCAACTCCGCTGCAACCTTTGGGGCCAATATTGATGCAAGGTTGAACATCCCCATCAGGAAATTCTCACGTTCCATCTCATCGGCCTCGTGCGATATTCTCCTGCGGACAGACGTACCTTTCCTTACCGCCTCGTCAAGTCTGCTCCAGCCATCAACCAGATTGTGATGGTGCATGATAATATGCCCCATATATGAGCCTGATTTGCTGGAAAGCCATGTGTCACTAAACGTTGTCGCCTTGAAAATATCCCCTTCCTTTTCCAGCAACTCCATGGAAACAAGGGCATTAAGCAGCATACCCAAACCTCTTTGATCACATGAGATGGATCTTGCTATTTCAGTGGCTGCTGATGGATTTCCGGCAAGCATTGTAAAAACATCCAGCTTAACAGCAGCATGTAGTGCACATGTAGCCCAGTAGCCTCCTGAAATCTGCAAAAGTTCCTGAAGATTCATCGATCTTTCTCCCTTGAAGTGAGAGTGCATATTAGAGTTTGAAAGCAAAAAATATCAACAACATAAACAAACATTAGTTGTGGAAGATTTTCATTCCGTTAGTTCAGCAACCAGACTCCATTAGTTCGAACCAGACTGAACATTGATTTGCCTGAAGGCTTTTCCTGCACCAGTAGAGAGGCCGTATTGCCGCGCACAATCAGAGTCAGCGTTCCCTTCTTTATCGTCTGCTCCATCTGTCTACCGGCCTCCGCTAACATAGCCTTCATGTTTTCAGGGGGGAGTTGCGCCAAAGACTGGGACATCTGGCGGTTCTTACGCTCGGTGCTGAGCTTTTGCACTTTATCAGCATCACCTTGCATCATGGCATTGGCAACGACAAGCACAGCCTTTGTCTGCTTGGAATCAAGGGCTTTTTTTCCTTTCAGTGTTGCCGATACAGCTTGTTCATTAAAAATTGGGGCACTAAACGTAAACGTATAGTTCTCTGCCGGCCAGCCCATATCCGGATTACTCTCCACCAGCTGCTTGAAGGAACCACTGACACGCACATTGCTTATAGTAAATGAGTCAATGGGGCTCTTGGTGCTGTCGGAAAAGGTCTTGTTACCAAGGGAATAACGCTCATCCTTGGGCGGTGTTAACAGAGTGAGAACAATAGATTTTGGAGCAGATGGATCAAGCCTGATCAACGCCCCCTTGATTTTGCCCTCCCGAACCATTTCTGACAGGGTAAAGAAGGGATTCATTCCAGCAATAACATCCTTGCTTACATATCGGTCAGTGACCAGTATTCTCAACTCCTTAGCTGTATCAAGCCATCCCTCGGTATTGTCATGGAGGTGAGCATAGGAGTGTTTTAATACGATGGTATCCTGAGCAATTGTTATTGAGCCACTGACAGTGCCTAGATCAATAGCAGATACGGGCGAACAAAAGAGGCCGAGCAGAAGCATGGAGAACAGCAAGACTTTGGTTCTCATGTGGAAATCCTTTCAGGTGCAGAGATTTGTGAAGACAACCAAATTATTGCCTGGCTTGACTTTCTGTTACTTGCGAGAATTCCGGAGACCGTTTACTTAATTACCGGCGGCACTAAAGTCCGAGTTGATTGAGTAGTTAGGTTTGTAATAGCCCTAATTTAAATAGTTTTTTTGCGAGAGTGTAGATGTCATCTTTTGCTCCATCACGGCGAATACCAACAGCTACAATTATGACAACCACCTCATTGGTTCTGATTTGGTAAATAATGCGATACCGCTGACCAACAGCACGCATGCTACGGAATCCTGAGAGCTCCCCTAGAAGTGCTTTGCCCTGTTTTTCTGGGTCTTCCTCAAGACGATCAATTATGTCTCCTATTTTTTGACGAATTCGGCGGTCTGAAATGTCTGATAGTAGTTTTAGTGCGGTTGGTGTTAGGAGTATCTTCCATTTCATAGGCCAAGTTCCAGCTTAGTGTCCTGCCAAGAGAGAAGGGTTCCGGCGTTTATTTCTTGAATACTTTGGCGCAATAGTGTCATTAACTCAGCATCACCGATGATTTCTAGGGTTTCAGAAACAGCTTCATACAACTCCCACGGCATTACAGCCAGTACTGGTTTGCCACGACGAGTGATTTCTAGCACGTCGGCTTGCCCATTGTGTAAAAGTGTCTCAGGCATAGATGTAAGCTGTTTTCGTGCTTCCATAATCGATAAAGTGTGTGTCATGGCACCCTCCTTGTCTGTACTTTTAAGCGTACAGATATGCGTAAATATAGTCAAGTGAGATTTGATTGTTTTACCACGTGGGGCTAACGGTGCGTGCAGTTGACCCGTTCGGGCAGCCTTTCCGCCCGACCGGTGTCCAACTGACTGGTTGGGAATCGCATTTTCATTTTTCCACTTTGTAGGGTCAGATTGACTGATAGGCCATTGTAAGGGGAGCTAGCTAATATGTTGCCTCCCCAATCACGCTATTTGCAACGTCGAGAAGGTTGTCGTAGTGAAGTATCAGCACAGAATTCCCCTCCCGTCGTTTACGATATGTCTTTTTACTAAAGTCCTTGCGCCTACCAGCAATCACAACATAGTGAATCCGTGATATGTCCAATGTTAAAAACTCATCTGGGAGCGTTTCGCAACTCCCGCGATGTTTGTTGAATGTTTCTGATAGGGAACTATATCGGGCCTGAAGCCAATCATTCCAGTCAGAAACTTGTGCGAGACCTTTCCTGACGTATGTAATTAAGTATTTTACGCTCGGTGACATCATCTTCGTCGATGAGCTGGCGAAACCCAGCAACCTGCAATGTTAGCCGTTCTTCTTCTTTGAGATCAACAATGTCCATATAATTGTTCGGGAATAAGCTAAGAAAGTGACGTGCAGCTTTTGGATAGTCATGAAATCTGCTCCGCCTAATTTCCAGATTTCCTAACTTACCAACGACTTCTTCCTGACAAAGCGACTGCCATTTTGCCTGTTCACGCTTCAGAGCGGCAATTCATCGCCAGGGAAAATTCCGGGGACAGTTTACTTAATTCCAGCATTCCCGGCATTGCGTAGAATATCCATTACCGCCTCACGAATCACCACTGCCGCCTTGAGCGATTCTGACGCGTCGTCTTCATCCGCCGTCATGCCCGGATACCTGACCTAAACAGCCATTGCCGACAACATTCTGGCATACCGCAGTATCCGCTCCAGATCAGGGAATTGACCAATCAACAGGTTCACCAGCGCCTCAAGGTCGTGTATGCGGGGAACCCGCATCCCAATCTCAACCATAATCGCTTTCAGGTACTTTTCAGCAGATTGCTGGGCATGGAAACAGACCGCGTCATAGTTGGGCTCATCCTCTACCGGTCTCTACCGCTGTGCAGTGGCAATATCGGCAGCAGCCTTGGCGGTCCACTCCTCGGTTTCAGGCTTCATACAACACCGTGCCCCGTGTAATAATCTCTGTCAGAAGCATATCATGTTTTAACAGGCGTTCTTGAAGCTGCTCCGGTGTACGAACTATCAGATCAAGGGGAATAGTGGGTTTAATACGATCCCTGATTTCTACGGCAAAACGCCAAGGCTTTCCCTCAAAGGTTGTAACCACCAGCAGATCAACATCCGAATCTTCAGACGGCGTACCCCAGGAATGGGAACCGAACAGAATGATCTTTTGAGGTGAAAACTCCCGGTGAATCTGCTCTGAAAGCTGTAGAATATCCGTTATGGTTGTCATAGCAATCTCCTGACATGCTCATACCATAAAAAAAAGGGCGCTGCAATCAGGGGGAGGAGTTGGGGTCAGGCTTGACTTTCTGTTATTTTCAAGAGTAACTCACGCGCAACAGACACCTTTTACCCGATACCGGCATCCTCAACAGCGGCAAGACGCCGGGCTGACCTGCCCAGAACGGTAATATCACGCCCGAGATAACCCCCCAACGCCGTCAGGGACAGCGCGGGTGTTTCAAGCACCAACAACGCGGCAAGCGCCCGCGCTTCACTGGCGGGGCGGTGCTTCCCCGGCGCTCTCAACTGGTCATCCGAAATTCCGCACACCTGACAGACAGTGGCAATGACATCTTTCAGGGCGATTGCATGCATCACAGGCTCATCGCCCCTTGACAGAGCCTCTTCGACAAAAGTACCGTCACCCAGAATCCGTCCTTCGTGCAAACCGGAATGGAACTCGGCACGCCGCAGTTCGCCAATCCCATCATGCACAAACTGTTGATAGCGTATGCGGACATCCCCGCCCCCACCCAGGCATGACAGCAGCCATTCCGTTGTCAGCCAGGGAATCTCTTCCTGGCCTGCATACGCACGGTGGCTGCTCCAGAGATAGTCAGCAGGTTGTTTGACCATACCGGCTCGCACCGGATTAAGGTGG
>CAZXTZ010000209.1:0-5512 GCA_964643645.1 uncultured Geobacteraceae bacterium | reverse complement strand
GGGTATTTACAATGTAAAAAAAAGCGGTTTTTCTTTCTCGGATCATCTTCAACCGGCTTGTCCAGAAGCTTTCTTATTGCAGCATCTTCCTGTCTCAAAAGAGTGTCATACTCTTTGTATTCTCTGCTTACCTCATCTATGATGTCGAGATATCCGGAACCGGCCGTAAGGGCTCCGCCCCATCGCCGGTCGGCGGGTCAGGCCGTATTTCATTCAGTTTTGAAAGGGATGCAGCAAGGGGAGCCTCACGGGTGGCTATAAGCTCTACCTCATTCTGGGACGGCTTACATGCCAGAGTAACTGTAAAAGCCATAAGAAGCAGCGCAAGGCTGAATATCTTGTTGGCGATCCCCAGCTTGAGACTACTTATCATCTTGACTCCCTTCACTTGCCGACAGTTGAATGGATTTATGAATGCAGCTTTGGTCTTTCCGGAATTGTACCATAGTTGTGATATGAAATCCTGAATGGGGGAAGAGATTTGTTGTGAAGAGGAATTCAAGCCTCAGCGGCTTTTATCTGAAACGGAGGGTGTTATGAAGATCAGGAAGAAAATGTTTGCTGATTTTGAGTATGAAGAGGTGCTGGACACCAAAACCCGTGAGTTGATACGGGTCGCTTGTGCCGTGGCCGTTGGATGCCCCACCTGACTTAAAAAACACTTCGCTTTGGCGAAGGAGGCCGGCGCCGGGAGCGCCGAACTCAAGGAATCAATAGCCTACGGTGTAATTGCTCCGGCGGGCCGTGCAAAAAACTTTGCGCTGGAGATGATGGCGGAGTTAGAGAACCCCTGATTCAACAAAGCTGAAGTAGCTGCCATCACCTACAATCAGGTGGTCGAGAACCCTTATCCCCAAAAGTTCACCGGCTTCTTTCAGACGACGGGTAATTTCACGATCTTCACGACTGGGGTTCGGGTCTCCGGATGGGTGGTTGTGGATAAGTATTACTGCTGCTGCTGATTCCCTTACCGCTGGGGCAAAAACTTCACGCGGATGCACAATGCTCTGGTTGAGACTTCCTTCCGATACCATGACTTTTCTTGCTATCCTGTTCTTTCCATCAAGGAGCAGCACAAGGAATTGCTCTTTGCGACTGTCACGCATCTCATGGTGAAAATATTCAAAAACCTGGGCAGGAGATGTGAATTTTTCCAGTGTCTCAAACCTCCGCGCCTGAAAGCGGCTGCCAAGGGTAAAAGCTGCCTTTATGGAGGCTGCCTTTGCAAGCCCCAGACCCTTGATCTGCTGAAGCTCGTTCAGCTCAGCCCTGGCAATATCCCGCAGGCTTCCGTCAAAAATTTCAAGCAGTTCTCTTCCCAGATCAATTGCCGACTTTCCTGCCGAGGCATCACCTGTGCGGAGTACAAGCGCAAGGAGTTCAGCGTCAGATAGGGCGGCAACGCCCCGTTTAAGCATTTTTTCCCGTGGCCGTTCATCTTCGGGCCAGTCTCTGATAGCTCCACCGCTCATTTAATAACCCCCGAAAGAAGCAGCGCTATTACAAGAGCGCCGACAAGCAGCCGATACCATACAAATGCCCATAGTGTGCGGGTCTGGACAAATCTTAAAAGAAAAGCCACGCTAATGTAACCAGATATGGCTGCCACTGTAACCCCAACCAGCATGGGACCGGCCATTCCAGGTTCTATTCCGTGTCGAAACAGGTGGATTCCTTTAAGCAGCGCCGCTCCGAATACAATCGGCAGAGACAGGAGAAATGAAAACCGGGCAGCATCGGTACGTGCAAGCCCCAGCATAAGGGCCGCAGTAATGGTTATGCCAGACCGGGATACGCCAGGCACAAGGGCCAGGCACTGGAAACAGCCAATCAACATGGCGCTGCCAAGAGTCATTGAGGCGATATCCCTTGCCTGTCTGCCGTAACGGTCGGCAACTCCAAGGGCGAGGCCGAATACAATCAGCATGATTGATATCATAACCGGACTGGAGCGGAATATGGCTTCAATGGGGTCTTCAAGGGTTTTACCGACGATTGCTGCCGGAATGGAGGCCAGCACAATCAGCCAGGGCAGCCTGATCTGTTTTTCTCCGTCTGGTCGCCAGAAGCCGGTGAGCCCCTCCCTTACCATGGAGACTGCATCGTTGCGGAAGTATATGAACAGAGCGATAAAAGTCCCGAAGTGCAGAGCCACATCAAATGTCAGGCCGGAATCGGGCCAGTCCATGAAACGGGGAACCAGAAGCAGATGCCCTGAACTGCTGATGGGCAGCACCTCTGTTACACCCTGCACTATACCAAGTATGAGAGCATGAAAAAGATCCATTAGATCCTGATCCTTCCTTTCCTGAAAAAAATGATTCTAAAAGCATATATGGCCGTCTTGAACAATAGCCGGCGTGACTTTCATGGCTTGATATGTTATAGGTATATCCCTTTAACTTCAGCTATAGCCATTCGCTCAAGGAGCCTTATAAATATATGTTCGGACTAATCCCCAGGGAAGAACAGTTCTTCAAGCTGTTTAAAGAGATGACCAGCAATATTCTGGACGGGGCCATCGTATTGAAAGATATGCTGGACAGGTTCGACGATCCGGGGGAAAGCCAGAGGAAGATCAAAGAGATTGAACACAGGGGGGACGCCCTCACCCACACTGTTATCCAGAAACTCAACAAGACCTTCATTACCCCCCTTGACAGGGAGGACATCTACTCCCTTGCATCAAAACTGGACGATATACTTGACCTTATAGACGCCTCTGCACAGCGTTTCATAATGTATAACGTGGAAAAAACCACCCCTGACGCAAAATCCCTGGCCTATCTGATTCTCCAGGGATGCCATGTAGTTGACAAGGCCGTAGCCAAGCTCGGCAGCAATGCAAATGACCAGATATTTGAATGCTGCGTAGAGATAAACGCCATTGAAAACGAGGCGGATCGCGTTGCCCGTGAGGCCATAAGCAGACTCTTTGACGAAGAGAAAAATCCAATAAACCTGCTCAAGTGGAAAGAGATCTACGAAACTCTTGAGAAGGCAACGGACAAATGCGAAGATGCGGCAAATATTCTTGAAAGCGTAGTTGTAAAAAACGCCTGATTCAGGAAAAGCAGGATATCATCAATCGTTCTGTATCTGCTGCGCCACAGTCTGCTTTTTCATCTGCAATGCCGCCCCGTCCTGCATCCCCTTGTTAAAGGCATCAGAAAAAACCGTTGATTTTCGTGTCCTCTGCACCCTTACAGCTCCCAGTTTTTCTTCCTTATACTGCTTTATCAGGGCATCTTTTACAGGCACAAGTGCTCTGCTTGTTGTGGGTGTCGCTGCTTTCTGGCTCGCAAGGGCCTGTCGGACACCCTGCACTCCGCCCAGAAGGTAGGAATTTCTCATTTTCTGACGGCCAGAGACGGAAAGATCCTGCGACTTTGAGAGTTTATCACGAAGGTATACTGCCGCCAGACGTTTCAGTTCCCCCATAAGATAAAGCATGGTGCAGGATGCCACCTCAGGATCTTCTCCTACCCCGATGAAGCGAAGCCGGCTGGAAGTTGCAGTGGCCGAAATAACGGCGAAACAGTCAAAGGCATTGGCGACTGTGGCAAAAAGCGATGAGACCCATTTGGGGACTGTCCTTGCCACCTGAAGCTCCACCTCTCCCGCCCCCTCCTCCCGCGCCTCCAGTTCAGACATGGCAAGATTGTGTTCAGCAAGAAGCCTCTGGACGTGTGCTGCGGCAAGGGCTGCTTCATGTTCATTGGAGCTGTTTGAAAGGGCAAGGAGTTTTCTTACCTTTTCGATTACCCGTTCACGGCTCATGAATTCCTGCCCTTTTTATCCTGTTTCATACTGCGGTCGAGATCCTCGCCTGTAAGCACTGAGCCACGTGTAAGCTCTTCAAGTCCTTTGTCTTTCATCCGGAAACGGACAACCAGCCAGTAGCAGACAAAATATCCGGCAACAGCGGCGATTGCTCCCAATACTGAGCTTCCGAGCAGCACTGCATCGGCATATGGCTTTATCGCGGTCCAGGAAAGACTTTCAAAAGAGACATTAAAAGGCCTCGGCTTGTGCCCCAGAAGGTATTCACCAAGCTTGAAGCTGGCAATCAGTATGGGGGCAACTGTGAATGGTGTGTTAACCCATGCACCGGTAATGGTTGTGAGCTTGTTAAGGCGGAAGATGAAGGCTGAGGCTATTGCCAGTGGCGTATGAATCCCGAAGAATGGAGTGAAGCTTATGAATACACCAACTGCAAACCCCGCAGAAATGTGTGCAGGATGACTATCCAGGGCGAGTATCGCCTTAAGTCGCTCTTTAATTTTCTCTTTATTCATGGCAGGCAACTCTAAAGAGGGGGAAGATTTTTGTCAACGATCATACTTGAAAATCGTTGTACAGCTATGACAATAATGTTAATCCATATCCAATTACAATATCGGAGGGTTTCTTAATGAACCCGAAAACCGGGCCGGCGTACTATGCAATTTCAGTTTTAGGGCCTATTCGCAGAAAGAGATACGCTTGAATTAAATGGAGGAATTAATGACCCAAAAAGAAAAAGAAGAGCTGCTGGGTCTTGCCAGAGAAACCATTATATCCACTGTAAACGGGCAACCGATGCCTGTTATTGAAAAGCCATCAAAGGCCCAGGAAAGCCAATCGGGCTGTTTTGTCACTGTAAAACAGAACGGCCAGCTTCGTGGCTGTATAGGGAACTTTATCGGACAAAAGCCACTTTGGCTGACTGTGCGTGAAATGGCTGTCTCTGCCTCCACAAGGGATCCCCGTTTCTATCCTATGAAGAAGGCTGATCTGGAAAACTTTACACTTGAAATTTCAGTCCTTTCTCCACTTGAAAAGGCTGCCTCAGTTGATCAGATAAAGGTTGGAACCCACGGTATTTACATCGTCAAAGGCACATATCACGGGGTGTTGCTGCCCCAGGTTGCAACCGAATACGGCTGGGACAGGGATACATTTCTCAGGCACACCTGTATGAAGGCCGGTCTGCCTGAAAACGAATGGCAGAAGGATTGCGATATTTATATCTTTTCCGCAGAGATATTCGGGGAAGAGTAAACAAAAGATACATCAGTCAGACGGTTTTGCCGGATGAAGATGCTGTTTTTGAAAGTGACAGAAGGATATTGCAAAAATGAGCATAAACCGTTTCCGTCCCAAAAACATACGAACCAGAATACTTTATGCCCTTCTCGGCACTGCAACCATTTCGCTTTTGCTGTTCGGTCTTGTATCGTTCTGGAGCATGAGTAATCTGGCCAGTTCATCCCTTAAGGGGAGTGTGGGGTTAAGTCATGATCTGCTCAAGATAAGCAAAGGCTCACTTGAGGGACTTACACAGGAAGGGCTTTTAAAAGCCACTGTTGATCAGGCTACATTGATTAACGCTTATTTCATTGAGGTTGAAAACGATTTGAAGGTGCTGGTGGATGTAGCGGAAAAGGTGTGGAAAAATCCTGGACAATATCCGCACAATAAATCTTATTCAATAAAGGAAAAACCCTCTGACCCCGGATCCGCCTCGGTC
>CAZXTZ010000208.1:0-5568 GCA_964643645.1 uncultured Geobacteraceae bacterium | reverse complement strand
TTAAGGTTTCTGGCAAAACATCTTTAAAGCCAGTTTCAGATAAATCAGATGAAAAAAGCCAGCTCGCTCTTCAGGCTTTGGCAGGTATCTGGCAAGACCGTCAGATTTCACTTGAGAGTTTGAGGAAGTCTGCATGGCAGCGTAACTTATGATACTGGCTGATACCAATATCCTTATAGAGCTTTTCAAGGGAAACCAATCAGTGCTGGCGATTTACAGCAAATCGGTTCAAGCAACATTGCAGTCAGTGCTGTTACTGTTATGGAGCTGTACTGCGGAGCTTTGAACAAGCTGGAGCTTCAGCGTATCCGTAAACATCTTCTTGCATTTCATGTTTGTCCTATCGAACCGGAAATATCGAATCAAGCCACATTATTGATTGAGCGTTATTCTAAAAGCCACGGTCTGCTGATTCCAGATGCACTGATTGCTGCTACTGCAATGTTCAGGAGCTATCCTCTCATGACCTTTAATCTGAAAGACTTCAGGTATATTGATGGCTTGATCTTGTCGCTTTAACTGTGATTACTTGTGTTTTTTATCTCATCTTGCCCTTGCCAGTATTGATTGGACTGTGTTATAGAAACTGCGCTTCATAACATTATATATTTCGAGAGGAAAACAGTAAATGAGCCATCAGCGTAAACCGGAGATAACCTTCAACTATGTATTCAACTACGCCTATAACCCTGTATATGCCAACGGAGTTCAGGGCGGTTTTACTCCTCGTGGTGAGCTGGTAATGCACTTTTACCAGGAGCGTCCGGCCCTTCCCAAAGAGATCACCCATGAACTTACCGCTGAAGGCGGGATCGGTGCTGTGACAGACCAGGATCCCAAGAATGTAAACAGCATACTGGTTCGCATGGTGGAGACAGGTGTCACAATGAATTTCCAGACAGCTGCAATGCTTCATGCATGGCTTGGCGAACAGCTTGGCCAGATGCAGGCTGTGCTTCAGGCGCAGGCTGAATTTATGCAGGGTGGAGCTCCGGAGGCAGCAACTGAAGGACAAAACTGAGATCTGATGAAAACCCGCTAACAAATACTGCCAGTGGAGTTTGCAGGATATAAATGAAAGGCCCGCTATATAATTTAGCGGGCCTCACTTCTTTTTCAATATTTCCCGTTTCACGGGTGTCGGGCTCTTAATAATCAGCCTTTTTGTATGTTGTAATATGTCTGCCTCTTAAGCCTGGAGGCGTATCCTCGGTCATACAGCCCTCCTTCTTGAACAACGGTTGGAAAATTTCAGCTTGAACTTCCCAGATTCTCCTTTTACCGTGTTGATTCTTTTTTCTTCAGGTAGCGCCACCTTTAAATACACTATATCCAAGAAAAGTCCTAAAAAACAGTCTGTTATTATTTTTTTTACAGGCGTATACTTCAAAAAATAATCATCATTCCTGGCCAGGAGCCACAATGAAGCTTGTCGTCCTTTTACTTGTACTCCTTATTCTACCCGTGTTGCCAGTTCAGGCTGCTACTTCCGGTTCACCTGCAAAGCATCAGTTAACCGAACTCACATTTGCCTATTTCCCCCTTGCCGTTCCTATTTCCGTGCTTGGTGAAACCATGCGGCGCGACCGTATTTTAAATAAAAACCTCGCAAGGTTTGGATTTAAACTCCATTTCAAGCCCTTTGCAAAGGGTAACGATGTGCAGCCTCTGATCAGGAACGGAAGCATTGCCGCTGTTTCATTCGCTGATATGCCAACCATAGAGGCTGCCTCTACTTCAGATATGCTGATACTCGGTTTGATAAAACAGAGCTATTCAGCCGTTGTTGCGCCAGCAGGAACCCAGACCAGAAGCCTCCGTGGCAAACGTATCGGCAACGCATTTGGCTCCACTTCCCATTACGCTCTTTTGCAGGCGCTATCCTCCGTCGGTCTGGAAGAAAAGGATGTGACACTGGTTCCAATGGAAACCAGCCAGATGCTTGATGCGTTGGAAAACGGAACTATTGACGCATTTGCCGCATGGGAACCAACCCCGGCGGCCGCTTTGAAAAAATACCCCGGCTGGTATACCCAAATCAATCGTCAGGTAAGTTACAGTTTTTTCCTGCTCTCAGGAGATCTGGCGCGTACCAGACCTGAGGTGGCCCGTGAAATCAGTGCTGCCCTGGTTCGCGCTATCAACTGGCTTAAAGAAAGCAACTCCAACCTTATGGTGGCAAGCCGTTGGGCACTGCATCTGATGAAGGATTTTACCGGCAAATCTTCAGCTCTGAATGACCGGGATATCGCCGGGATTACACGCAATGATCTTCTTGATATAGCCGGCGCCCCTGCCATCCCTAAAAACTTTTCGCACAAGGGTTCCCTTCTTTTCAAGGAGTTCGACTTCCTCGTACAGCTTGGAGAACTGCCTCCGAATGCATCCAGGCAGCGTCTTGAAAAGAGCTTTTCCAGCAGCCTTTTGAATGACGTAATTTCTGCACCGGCCCGTTACGCTCTTAAAAGGTACGACTATGCCAGATAAACCCGGAAAAGCCATCGCCACTTTGGTTGGTTTTATATTGCTGTTGGCATGCTGCCTGGTCGGGTCAGTTGTTTCGGCTGCTCCCGCTGCCCCGGTTTCCTTGAGGATCGGCTATCAGCCCATTTCTTCGCCAACAGGAGCTGTCTTTGAGGCCATGAAGCGGGATCGCCTGCTGCACAATGAATTGCGGCGTTACAGCAAAACCATATCATTCATACCTTATAAAAAAGGGGTGGATTCAATTGCAGCCTTTAACCGTGGCGAACTGGACGCCATCGCCATGGGTGATCTGCCTATGATTGAATTTGCCCTGACTACTCCTGTAGTTGTCATCGGGCAGCTCAGGCATGGTTTCAGCACGGTGGTGGCCCAGCGGGGGACTACCGTGAAGGGGCTTAAAGGCAAACGGATCGGCAATGCATTTGCCACATCCGGGCATTACGCTCTTCTTAAAACCCTTCAGAATGGAGGTCTTGCGGAGAGTGATGTCAAACTTGTACCGCTTGATGTCAACGAGATGCCGGATGCCTTGCTGAATGGAAAGATAGATGCTTTTTCCGTCTGGGAGCCTGTTCCGTCAATCTTTATTGCACAGTACCCCAATCGTTTTTCCAGCGTAGGGCGTCAGATGGGGGCCGGTTTTCTGCTGGTCTCCAAAAAATACACTTCCACCCATAAGGACAATAGCGTTCAGCTGTTGGCAGCCGGACTTGCCCGTGCGATGCAGTGGCTTTCAAAAGATGCTTCCAACATAAGGCAGGCGGCAGCCTGGAATCAGTCCTCCATTTGGGAACTTTCCTGCAGGAAGCTTCCTGCGTCGGCAGATGCGCTAAGTCGTCAGATAGCTTCAGATCTGCAGCTAATACAATATTCACCACGCCTGCCTTCTTCCAAAGGCAAAGTTATCAGTATGCTTGCCGATGAATTCAGGTTTTTGAAAGAGATCGGAAAGCTTCCGCAATCAGCCAGCTGGGAGACAGTCAGTAACAGCTTTGACCACAGCCTTATGGAGCGGATCTACAAAAATCCCCAGGCTTACATGATTAACCGTTTTGATTATGAACTCCGCTGACATGCCTAAGCAAGATGGGGCATTGCCCTGGATTCAGACAATCCGTGGCAGGATGGTCATCAGTTTCTGTGGGCTTTTCGGCCTTCTGCTGCTCGCCATGCAGCTGATCATGCTTTATGGCCTGCCATTTAATCTTTACACCGGTGCAATTAGTGAGCTGACTACCCAAGAGCTTGAGACTTTAAGCTCCATTGCAGATTCCAGAAAAACACTGCTTGAGGACTGGATCCGGCAGCATCGCCGCAACGCCGCCTCCATTGCAGAAATCCCCTCTGTCCGCCAGCTGTCTTCCAGGCGTGAGGCTCTCCACAGATCATCAGCCATACTGAAATGGCTGGAGGATGCCTTTACTGATTATCAGCTTGTTGCCATAAGATTTCTTGACCCTGCAACAGCAAATCAACTGATTGCAATCCCGTCCGGCAATCAGATTTTATCTGCGGAAGAAAAGCTGCTCATTACGGCGGGCCCCAATGGACAGGAACAGCTGCTGGTGACCCGCTCCCCGGATAACCAGTCCAGTACCCTGCATATTATTCTTCCGGTCAGACCGTTTGATGATCCTGCAAAAACAGAAGAATTACTGCTTGATTATGAGGTTGACCTGCAGCAGTTTCTCACCACTAAGCTGGAGTCACATCTTACCGGTCTTTTGGGCAAGAGCGGTGAAGTGCTTCTGGCTGATAACTCTAAAAAGTTTTTAAACCGTACGAGAAGGCCAATACCAGACTCTAAAATGCCTGTCTCAGAGGCATCGGGGAAACGCACCCAGGCCATGATTCTGGCCCTTAACGGAAGCGAGGGAACTGCTACAGGCAGAGATTATATGGATATCCCTGTCCTGGCTGCCTATCGTCATATACAGATTACCCCGGAACTTGCCTGGGGCATGGTGGTCAAGCGTGACCAGCAGGAGGTGTTTGCAGCCCTTCTGGCTCAGAAAAAGATTTACTGGAGTATTGCATTTTTAGGCCTCACCATTACGATTATCAGTTCAATTATTATTGCAGGTCGTCTGACAAAGCCGTTGCGTGGGATGGTAGATACGGCGCGTGACATTCAGGAGGGTAAGCTGGACGCCAGGGCAGCTACAGACTCTGGCGGAGAAGCAGCCATACTGGCCCGCTCCTTCAACGGCATGCTTGACAAGTTGCAGTCATGGCATGACGAGCTTGACAAAAGGGTGCAGGAGAGGACCGCTCTGCTGGAGGCTGCCAACCGTGAGCTTGACCAGGCCAGGCTTGCGGCAGAATCCGCCAACCGGGCCAAGAGCGAATTTCTTGCAAACATGAGCCACGAGATACGGACCCCGATGAACGGCATTATAGGTATGGGACAGCTACTTTCCTACACCGATCTTACGGAGGAGCAGAAGGAATACCTTGAGGCAATTGCCACCTCAAGCAACAACCTGCTGACCCTGATTAACGACATACTCGATCTTTCCAAGATTGAAGCGGAAAAGCTGGAAATCACCGCTGAACCATTCAGTCTCAGAAGCTGTATAACCGAGCTTCTCAAAACCCAGAAGACTATTATCTCCACCAAAAGTCTCTCCTGTGTGATAAACATTCCGGAAACTGTTCCGGACGCTCTGCTGGGGGATCAGCTTAGGATCAAGCAGATACTGCTTAACCTTCTTGGTAACGCCATTAAATTTACTCAAAAAGGCCAGATAACCATATCTGTTTCAGTGATTGAACAGACCGGATCCAATGTCTTTCTGGAGATAGCTGTTCAGGACACAGGAATCGGGATTCCAACAGAGGTGCAGGAGAAAATTTTTGAGGCTTTCACCCAGGCTGACGGTTCGACCACCAGACATTTTGGAGGCACCGGCCTGGGGCTGGCCATTTGTCGGCGTCTTGCAGGACTTATGGGGGGCAGTATCCACCTGGAGAGTCAGGAAGGTGTCGGTAGCGTCTTTTATCTGAGGCTACAGTTGCCAATAGCGGCTCTCCTTCCGGAGTCAGAACATTCAAACGGGGTACATCCCTTTCAGTGGGTCG
>CAZXTZ010000207.1:0-5618 GCA_964643645.1 uncultured Geobacteraceae bacterium | reverse complement strand
TACCGTCTGAACGTGGTCCGCCTGATTGTTCCGCCACTCCGGGAGCGTCTTGATGATATCCCGCTGCTGGTCGATCATTTTCTCGAAAAATTTGTCCAAAAGTTTAACAAACCGCTTTCACGGGTATCCCCGGAAGTGCTGGAACTCTTAACGAGCCATTCCTGGCCGGGAAATGTTCGCGAGCTGGAGCACACGCTTGAACATGCCGCTATTGTATGCAGCTCTTCGACCATAGCGGTGCCAGACCTTTCCCAGGACTTTCTTGTGGCGATCCGGCATCATCAGGCCGAAGTTGCCTGTGTGCTCCATGATCAGGAGTTGTCACTGGAAGAGGCGCTGAAAAAAGCAGGGGGCAACAAAGCCAAGGCGGCACGTCTGCTTGGTGTCAGCCGCTGCACGGTCTATCGCAAACTTAAGGGCGGCACATCCGCCTGATACCCCATCACCGCATCACGGCATAACGTCAAAGGCGGCCTTGCCCGCCGTCCCCTCCCCCTGAATCTCCTGATCTCGTTTCATGCGACATATCTGTAGCAGGTCATGAAACAGATCTGCGTCATTGATACATCATTGCCCCTGCTCTGCTTCATTCCTCCCACACCGGCAAAACTCTTATCAGGTTGAATTTTCACATTAAAATGTTTTGCCTGCTGCTGTCTGACCCGCTGGCACGAATCGTGGAATACCATCATCAGAATCTATCTTCAGGGATGATGAACGAATCCACAAGGGGCAACATATGGCTGATTTTTCCGTACAGCTTGAACCGGTAGACGGAGATACCGTTGTCGTCACGGTGAGCGGTCCCGCAATCATCTCCAACGTTAATGCGTTGCTTGTACAGCTGTTGGCAGCCTTTCAGCGGGCCGGCCATCTGATCATAGACCTGCATGGCGTAACTGACATCGATGCCGCCGGCCTGCAATTACTTTGTTCTTCACACCGCAGTTCACTCGCTATCAACAAGGAATTCAGCGTCCGGGGGCAGGTACAACCGGGCATACGGGAAGTCGCAGCGGCATCCGGTCAGCTCCGCAGTTCCGGGTGCGCAATCGACTTGAATCACACCTGCATCTGGGCGGGAGGGAGCAACTGATGGCAAAGCAGATCATGACTACCGGAGTAACAGGATGGGTGGTCAAGCCGTTCAGGCCGGAACAGATGATCGCCGTGATTAAACAGGTGCGGGGATGAACGATCAATTCAGGCAGACCTTCAAAGACGAAGCCAACGAGCATCTTGCCGAACTGGAGAGCTCGCTGCTTGAACTTGAAGAAGCGCCGGATAATGTCGAGCTTGTCGGGCGGGTGTTCCGGTCCATGCATACGATCAAAGGGTCAGGGGCCATGTTCGGTTTTGATGATATTGCCCGTTTCACCCACGAAGTTGAGTCTGTCTTTGATCTGGTACGGACCGGGCAGTTGCGGGTCACCGCTGAACTGGTGAATCTGAGCCTCAAGGCACGGGACCGGATCAAGGCCATGCTTGATGCCGATGGAACTGATCAGGACAGTGCCGCCAGTGACAAACTGATTACCTCCTTCAGATTGCTGGCGGAACAAGGAGAAGCTGTCAGGCAGCGCCCCGATGCAAATACAGAAACGGCACCCAGAGTCGAACCCGGCGATACCCTCACCTACCGCATCAGGTTTAAGCCACTTCCCGGCATCTTTAAAAGCGGTATCAACCCGGTATCCCTGCTGAATGAGCTGCAGGATCTCGGGCGGTGTACCGTTGTTGCACAGATGACCGAAGTCCCGATCCTTGCCGCCATCGATCCTGAAGACTGCTACCTGTTTTGGGACGTCATTCTTACCACCACGCACGGTATGGACGCCATTTATGATCTGTTTATTTTTGTTGAGGACGAGTGTGAGCTGAAGGTGACGGTTATCGACACCAGCAACGGACTCGACCAGGACGAAGATTACAAAAAACTGGGTGACATTCTGGTGGAACGCGGCGATTTGACGCCGGATGACATGCTGAACATTCTTGCGGTGCACAAACGTTTCGGCGAACTGGCCGTGGAAGCGGGTGTTGCAACCAGTGACCAGATTGTCTCGGCGCTGGCGGAACAGCAGCATGTCCGGGCGGTGCGTCAGGAACGTGCGTCAGATGACGCGATGTCAAATATCCGGGTGCCTGCTGCACGTCTGGATGTCCTGATCAATCTGGTGGGGGAGCTGGTTACCATTCAGGCCCGTTTTACCCAGACCGCGCTGCAGTGGGACAACGAAGAGCTGCTGGCCATCGCCGAAGAGGTGGAGCGGCTGACGGTGGAGTTGCGGGACAACACGCTCAATATCCGCATGCTCCCCATCGGCAGCACCTTCAGCAAGTTCAAACGGCTGGTGCGTGATCTTTCACAGGAACTGGGCAAGCAGATAGAAATGACCACGGAAGGGGCCGAAACAGAGCTGGACAAGACTGTCATTGAAAAACTGAACGATCCGCTGGTGCATCTGATCCGCAACTGCATTGATCACGGCATTGAGCTTCCGGCGGTCCGGGAGCAGCAGGGCAAACCGCGCCACGGCACCGTGCATCTCTCCGCCACCCATTCCGGCGACAGTGTGCTGATCAGCATTCGTGACGATGGGGCAGGGCTTGATCGGGAAGCCATCCGCGCCAAGGCCGTAGAAAGGGGGCTGATCTCTGCTGCTGCAGAACTGAACGATCAGGAAATCTTTACGCAGATCTTTGCCGCCGGATTTTCCACCGCCAAACAGGTGACCAGTGTTTCAGGACGCGGAGTCGGTATGGACGTGGTGAAAAAAGCCATCGATGCCCTGCGCGGCAGCATCACCATCAACAGTGAACGGGGAAAAGGCACAACCATAGCCGTAAGGATTCCGCTCACGCTTGCCATTATCGAGAGTCTGCTGGTGCAGGTCGGAAACGACCGTTTTGTCCTGCCGTTGTCACAGGTCAATGAATGCATCGAGCTGACGCGGAAGGATATTGAAGGAGCGCATGGCCGTAACCTGATTAACGTCAGAGACCACGTCGTTCCGTATATCCCGCTTCGTGAGCGGTTCGGGATTGCCGGACCGGTGCCGGATCTCCAGCAGATTGTAATCATAACCACGGAAGGACGACAGGTCGGTTTTGCCATTGATCATGTAATCGGCGAGCACCAGACCGTCATCAAGAGCCTGGGCAGGTACTACCAGAATGCCCGGGGGGTTTCCGGGGCAACCATTCTTGGTGACGGCACCGTGGCATTGATCCTTGATCTCCCGGCGATTATTCAGCTCGCCGGGGCGTTTGAACATGACGGGCAAACTGAATACTGCTGATACTGCCTCTCTTCTTACGGGTTGTTCCTGACGCACAGTTGCTCAAAAAAATTGTGGAGTAATGCCATGAAAATCATACCACTGAAAAAACACAACGTGATCTACAGCTGCAATTCGTATCTGATTCTCGGAGACAGGAACCATATCGACGACGTCAACACCCTCATCGATCCAGGTATCGACGACTATGTTATCAACGAAATCGAGCAGTTCTCAACTGGCCTCGGCAAGATGCCGGTGTCACAGGTTATTCTGACGCACAATCATTCTGATCACGCACGATCGGTTCAGGATATCAAGAAGCATTTCAAAGCCCGTGTTCTAGCTTTTTGCCATTGGCCCGGTGTTGATGAGCTCATCAGGGATGGCCAACTTGTCAAGGCAGGAGATCAGGTGCTTGAAGTCCTCCATACGCCGGGACATTCACCGGATTCCATCTGCCTGTATGCGCCGTCAGAGAAGGCGCTTTTTTCCGGCGACACCAGGTTGCGGGTCATGACGCCGGGTGAGGAGTACCCCCAGGAGTATATTGACGGCCTGATGAAAATCGCCTGCCGGGACACCCAGCGGATTTTCTCCGGCCACGAAAGCCCGATAACCAGCGGCTGCCAGGAGATGCTTCTGCAGACCGTCCGCAATCTGCACATGAGAAGTGTCCCGTTGCGAGACAGGAGGGCCGCCTTTGCTAAACGCCTGTCGATTCAGGCGTGAGAATGGAAACAATCAACCACCCCAGAAGGTTCACATCAAACAGAAGGAGCATACGATGAATCTATTAAACAATCTCACCATCAGCAAAAAATTGATGGCCTCGTTTCTGATCCTCGCAGCCATAACCGCCGCTGTCGGATTTATCGGCATCAGGGGCATGTCGAATATTAACGACCTTGCTGACAAGATGTATGAAAAGGAACTTCTCGGCCTCTCCTACATCAAGGAGGCCAACATTAATCTTATCTACATGGCACGGGCCGAAAAAAACCTGATTTTGTCCTCAAACAAGACAGAACGGGAGACTTTTCTCAAGGTGCATGATGAAGCAGAAAAATTATTTCTTGATAACCTGGAAAAAGCCCGCCCCCTCTTTCTCAGCGAAAAAGGGAAAGCAAGCCTGACCAAGCTGGACAAGGCATGGCAGGAATATAAACCGGTCGCCAAGCGGACGATCACTTTGGCCGTGAGCGAAGACCTGACGAAAAGCAAGGCATCGGCAGAGCTATCGATGGGTGAAGGCAGGCAAAAGGTAGCCGTAGTCGATGACCTCATGACCGAGCTGGCCAGGATGAAAGAGGACAATGCCAAGGAAGCCTCGCAAGTCACCACCAAGATGTACACCGACAGCCGGATGTTTTTGCTTGGTATGATTGCCGGCAGCATCCTGTTCGGCATCGTAATCGGCATCTTCCTTTCCCGCAACATCGGCAAGATCCTCCGTTCACTGCTGAATGAGAGCAATCGCCTGACCGAGGCGGCGGTGGCAGGTCATCTGGCCACCCGTGGCGATGTCGATAGTATCAACTTCGAGTTTCGTGGCGTCGTTGTGGGGATTAACCAGACCCTTGATGCGATTATCGGTCCGCTCAACGTGGCTGCCGAGTATGTTGACCGGATCAGCAAGGGGGATATTCCACCCAAAATCAGCGACAGCTACAACGGCGATTTCAACGAAATCAAGCTGAACCTGAATAACTGCATTGATACGATGAACGGCCTGCTTGCCGAAACAGACAAGCTGGTCAAAGCGACCATTGCGGGGCAACTGGCGACACGGGGCGATGCGGACAAGTTTGCCGGCGGATGGGGTGAGTTGGTTAGTGGCGTCAATAACCTGTGCGACGCATTTGTCGGGCCGATCAATGTCACTGCTACATACGTGGACCGGATTTCCAAAGGGAACATGCCACCTGTTATTACCGATACCTACAACGGTGACTTCAATGCCATAAAAAACAATCTGAACGTCCTTATTACCGCTATTAATGAAATAACGGCAGCAGCCAAGGAAGTTGCCGGCGGCAATCTTATGGTCAGCCTCAAGGAACGCTCTCCTGAAGACGAGTTGATACATGCCCTGTCCGACATGGTTGGTAAGCTGGTAGAGGTGGTCAATAACGTAAAATCAACCGCAGACAACGTTGCTTCCGGAAGCCAGGAACTGTCTGCCTCTGCCCAACAGATGTCCCAAGGAGCCACCGAACAAGCCGCTTCCGCCGAAGAGATTTCCAGTTCCATGGAAGAGATGTCCTCCAACATCAAGCAGAACGCCGACAATTCATCGCAAACCGAAAAAATAGCCGTTAAATCTTCGTCAGATGC
>CAZXTZ010000206.1:0-5624 GCA_964643645.1 uncultured Geobacteraceae bacterium | reverse complement strand
AAAAAAGTCGCTTAAAACATTCAAAACTTTACATGTCTTTACTTTGACACTGGCCGGGGGATGTGGCATAATCCCCCGGCTTAAATTTATCTATTAAAGATATTATTCCGGTGATTAAATATACGAATCGTAGGGGCGAACTTTATGTTCGCCCAATCCGGGCGATCACAAGGATCGCCCCTACAGCAGGATATAAATATTTAAACACCTTATCAATGGTTGTTGTATGGATTTATTATCTCTGTAACTTTATTTAAGGCTATAATTCAGGAGGAAAAGAATGGGAAGATTAATACTTGCATTTATGATGCTTTTGTTGGCCCTGCCGGTTTACGCAGCTGACCCCATAAGGGTTTATGTGTCAGAGTTTGCAGTTGCAGGTGTCCAGCAGAACAAGGATGAGATGAAGACAGCCCTTCAGGCCATCCTTTCTGCCAAGCTTAATAACGACAGGCTTACATCTGTTGACAACATCCGCGATGCCGAAGTTGTTGCCAAGGGCACATATGTCGTAATAGGCAAGCACTACAGCCTTGATGTTGTCACCAAGACTGCCGCAGGTAATGTGGTAGCCCGGGCATCCCAGCAGGGTGAGGGGCAGGAGAATCTGATAGGCACTGTTTCAACTCTGTCTGACAAAATGGTGGCTGAAGTTGTCAAGAAGGCTGATGCCTCGGCAATACCACGTCTTCCGTTGCCTCCGCCCCTGATTCCTGTTGCAGTTGCACAGGCGGCGCCCCGTCGTTCCGGCGAGATAATCCGCTCCGGTGATGCAGGACAGGTAAGGCGTGTGCCTGAAGGGGATATTGTCAGGGCAAACCGCGCTGATAAGGTTAACTCAAGGGGCTGGATCAGCAAAAAGATAAACGGTGTTGTCAATCTGCTTGCAGTGGGCAAGACATTGCCCTCAGGCGAGAGGGAAGTTTTTCTTGCTGAAGAGAGAAAGGTTACTTATTACCGTCTTGGCGAACAGATGACAGCAATGGCCAGCTTTGAAGTCAGCAAAAATGATAAAATCATGGGTTTGGACGCAATTGACAGCGATGGCAACGGCGAGGTTGAGCTTTATGTGACCGTTAGCAATGTGGAAGGTCTTTCGTCCCGTATATTTGAAACAAGTGGCGACAAGATGGTTAAGATTGCCGATAACCAGCAATACTTTTTCCGTGCCCTTGCCATAGCAGGCGGCCCTAAAAAACTGTACGGCGTATATGAGGCAAAAAAGAGTGGCAAAGGGGTAAAGCTTGGGGCAAAAGTCCTGTTGCCTGATAATCTGAATATCATGAGCTTTAACCAGTTCAAGGATGCTGACGGCAGACTTCTGACCGTATCAATTAACCAGGATGGATACATACTTGTTTTTGATGGCTTGAAAGAGGTCTGGCGCAGTAATGATAACTTTGGAGAGTCCGAGTTGTATTTCCTCCGTCCTGACGATCCCAACAAGGTGCGTTTTACCGGCAGTTTTGAACGGTTCATCTTCCTTACCCAAAAGGTTCAGGTGACAGCCGCAAACGAGATACTTGTTGGCAAAAACGACGGTTTCTGGGGTAAATCAATTGCCGGTAACAGCAGGACATACAAGAAGGGGGCCGTTTACAGCTTTGCCTGGAACAGCGCCAGCCTCGAAGAAGTTTGGCGCACCAGGGATACCCAGAACTATATGCCTGATTTCTATTTTGACGAGCAGAAGAGCGAACTGCTGATACTACAGCTTGTTCAGAGACCTACACCTTTTGTTGATGCCGGCGCATCGGTTCTGGCAATCAAAAAGGTTGACTAGGTAACTCGTGCCACGGTTTGGAAAGCCTGAAATAGGCCTGCCCTGGGGGGTTGCCGACTATCTCCCGGGGCAGGCGTCAGCCCTTGCTGCAATAGAATCAAAAGTGCTGGATGTTGCAGCGCTTTGGGGATTTCAGAGGCTCATTCCCGCCTCGCTTGAGTTTGACGAACTCCTGACCACAACCATGAGCGAGGGGGAGAGATCACGGGCGTTCCGGTTTGATGACTGGCAGTCAGGACGTCTGCTTGCAATACCTTCCGACATAACTCCCCAGATAGCAAGAATAGCAGCCACCCGCCTCAAAGGCTGGCCAATGCCCCACAGGTTGTGTTATGCAGGCAGGGTGCTGCGTCATACAGAGCTTCAGAGCGGGCGCAGCAGGGAGATACTGCAGGCCGGTGTCGAGCTGATGGGGCTGGATTCACCTGAGGCAGACGCAGAGATGGTCTCAATGGCTGTGGAGATTATTGAGGGGCTTGGTATTCGGGACTGGAAGGTTGATCTGGGGCAGGTTGAATTCAGCCGTGGCGTGCTTGCCGCTTCCGGCCTTTCAGATGATATTCTGTCAGAACTCAAGTCCGCGCTGGCCTACAAGGACTCTTCCCTTGTCACGGAGCTTTTGAAAAAACATCCGGTAACGGAAGCCTCCCGACGTGAAATAATGGCGTTGCCCAGGCTGTTTGGCGGCAGGGAAGTGATTGCTGAGGCCGGGAAACTTGTTGAGAATCCCCGCTCACAGAGGGCCCTTGAAAATCTGAAAAATGTGCTGGAACTGCTTGAGATGAATGGCATAGCCGATAATCTTACAATAGATCTTGGTGAATCCCGTGGTCTGGATTATCATACCGGCCTGACTTTTCAGGGATTTGTTCCGGGGGCAGGGGAAGCCCTTTTCAGCGGCGGCAGGTATGATCTGCTTACATCAGATTACGGACTAAAGGCCCCTGCAACAGGCTTTGCCTGCAATCTGGTGAATCTTTTAAAGACTATTGAACGACAGGCTGATAAACCATCGGAACCGGCTTTTCGTAACTTTCTCATATTCAACAGCCTTGATGACCGTGGTGAAGCCCTGGCCCTTGCAAGAAATCTGAGGAGTATGGGCTACTCGGCAGCAAGGGATATAATTCGCAGAGATCTTGATTGTTCAATTGATTACGCTGTCCGCACCGGCATAAGGTATCTGGTGGTTCTTGGTTGCAGTAGTTGCGGCCCGGCAAACTATCAGCTTGTGAGGGTGAGGGACAGGGCATTTTTTATGGTGGAAAAAACCAGGTTCCTGGAGGAAAATTTCCTTGCAGGGCTTGAAGAGATGCAGGAGAGAAAAGATGGCTAACGTAGTGGTTGTGGGCGCCCAATGGGGTGACGAAGGTAAGGGCAAGGTTGTTGACATCTATACCGAATTTGCGGATGAGGTGGTTCGCTATCAGGGGGGGAACAACGCAGGGCATACACTTGTGGTGGGTGATAACAAGGTTGTTCTGCACCTTATTCCGTCCGGAGTTCTTCACGATGGCAAACGCTGCATTATAGGCAACGGAGTGGTGCTGGACCCTGAAGTTTTTATCATGGAGGTTAACAGACTAAAAGCTGCTGGCCGACTTGAGGATGATTCTATCCTGATGCTTTCGGAATCCCTGCATATCATCATGCCGTACCATAAGGCGATTGATATTGCCCGGGAGGCAAAAAGCGGCGATAAAAAGATCGGCACGACCGGCAGAGGCATAGGCCCTTGCTATGAGGACAAGATCGGCAGGCGCGGCATAAGGCTTATGGATCTGGTTGATCCAGTTGTTTTTTCCCGGAAGCTCCGTGAAAATCTGGACGAGAAGAATGCAATCCTTGAAAAGCTTGGCGAGGAGCCGCTGGGGTACAACGAGATATACAGGGCTTATCAGGATCATGCGGAGGTGTTGAAGAAGTACGTCGCTGACACCGCCCTTTCATTGTCAAAATCCCTCAAGGCCGGTAAAAAGCTGCTGTTTGAAGGCGCACAGGGAACCCTGCTTGACGTTGACCACGGCACATATCCATTTGTCACATCATCATCAACATGCGCAGGTGGCGCTGCCACAGGTTCAGGGGTCTCCCCCCGTGAACTCCATGAGATTATCGGAATATCAAAGGCGTATGTCACAAGGGTCGGAAGCGGGCCTTTCCCGACCGAGCTACTTGATGATACAGGGGAGGAGCTGCGTCGTACAGGCGGTGAGTTTGGCGCAACTACTGGGCGTCCTCGCAGGTGCGGCTGGTTCGATTCGATGGTGATACGCTATGCTGTAAGGATGAACGGATTAACAGGAATAGCCCTTACAAAGCTTGATGTGCTTAGTGATTTTGACACCATAAAGGTTTGCACCGGCTATCTTTATGAAGGCAAGGAACTTGAAACACTTCCGGCAAGGCTTGAGACATTTGAAAAATGTGAGCCGGTGTATGAGGAACTTCCAGGCTGGAAAACCGATATTACAGGGGTAAGATCTTTTGAACAACTTCCTGTAAATGCACAGAAATATGTAAAACGTCTGGAAGATCTTGCAGGTTGCCCGATTGTAATGGTTTCAGTAGGGCCAAGACGCGACCAGACAATGATGCTCAAAAATCCGTTTGGCGTATAATTAATTTGTTGACATCATCCGATGGCGTGTAGTAAATAAGGTTTTCCTTTGAGCCGCTAGCTCAGTTGGTAGAGCACCTGACTTTTAATCAGGTGGTCGCCGGTTCGACCCCGGCGCGGCTCACCATCATGCGTCCCCATCGTCTAGCCCGGCCCAGGACACCGCCCTTTCACGGCGGCGACGCCGGTTCAAATCCGGCTGGGGACGCCAAACACCACTGAATCCGATAACTGAACGCAGTTATCGGATTTTTTAGTTTGTGGATCCAAAAACAGGGATATTCATGATCAGGTTGCTAAATATAACATCTGCAACAGCAGGACAGCGTCTTGATGACTCTCTTGCAATTCTGGGAGAGATAAGCAAGGGAGAGGCCCGCCGGATAATTGATCGTGGCGGCTGCGCTGTTAATCAGGCAATGGTTCGGGTGGCCTCCCGTCAGCTGAGGGAAGGGGATATACTTACTGTTGGATTGATGCAGCCTGGTGAATACAGAGATCTCCTATTACCACAGGAGGCGATTGTATATCAGGATAAGGATCTGCTGGCGCTTGACAAACCATCCGGTGTTGCAAGCCAGCGTACCCCTTATCAGCTTAAAGGTACCCTTGAATACTGGGTTGCAGAGGAGTTTGCCAGACAGGGAATAAAGGAACCTGTTCGCGTGGTTCACCGTCTTGATCGAGGGACTTCCGGCCTTATGCTGTTTCCCAAAAATCGTCAGGCCGCAGCATGGCTTTCGTCTCTCTTTAGCCAGGGTAAGATCCATAAACGATACATAGCACTTGTAACAGGAATTCCGGATAGAACCGAGTGGATCTCTGACTCTCCAATAGGCAAGGTCGGAAAGTCCAGATGGGGAGTTATGGCTGAAGGAAGAACTGCCCTGACCGAGTTCAGGCTGGTTTGTAAGGGAAATGGAGTGGCACTGCTGGAGGCCTTTCCGCGCACCGGCAGGACTCACCAGATACGGGTACATCTTTCGGCTGACGGTATGCCGATTGTTGGTGACGCCACTTACGGCGGGAGGAACGGCACAAGGCTTATGCTGCACTGTGCAGGTCTTGAATTTGAGGGTAGGGATGGCAGAGAGCATAAGCTTGAGGCATTACCTGACATCTCTTTTGCAAAAGTAATGTCCCCTTCAGAATCCAAGGCAGAGTGATTCAAAAAGTTCTTTCCACCGCCACGGCTTTATGCTACCGTTTCAAGCTTCCTTA
>CAZXTZ010000205.1:1039-5626 GCA_964643645.1 uncultured Geobacteraceae bacterium | reverse complement strand
AGCGCGTTGCGCTCATCGGCGAAAACGGCGCAGGCAAATCCACCCTGATGAAGATCATAGCCGGGCTGGAGGAGTCGTCCAGCGGCGATATCCAGCTTGCCAAGGGGGCGAAGGCCGCCTACCTGCCGCAGGACGGCATTGTGACCAGTGGACGGATGCTGTTCCACGAGGCCCGCTCCGCCCTGTCCGAGCTGCTTTACATGGAGGATGAGCTGCATCATCTGGGGCAGCAGCTTGAGCAGATGCCCCACGACAGCGCCGAGCATGACAACCTCTTGCATCGTTACGGCGACCTTCAGGAGCAGTTCCGCCACCGTGGCGGCTACACCATGGAGGCGGAGATCGGCGCGGTGCTGAAAGGTCTGGGGTTCAGCCAGGAGGACTGGCACAGGGACTGCGGCCAGTTCTCCGGCGGCTGGCAGATGCGGATAGCCCTTGCCCGACTGCTCTTGCAGAAACCGGATGTACTGCTGCTTGACGAGCCGACTAACCACCTGGACATAGAGGCTCGAAACTGGCTGGAGCAGTACCTCTGCTCCTACCCCGGTTCGGTGATTCTGGTCTCCCACGACCGTTTCTTCATGGATCAGGTATGCTCCCGCATTGCCGAGGTATGGAATCACACCATAACCGATTACCACTGCTCCTATTCAACCTATCTTGTTCAGCGGGAGGAGCGGGTTGCAGCCCTTCGTGAGGCCAAGCGGCTGCAGGATGAAGAGGTGCAGAAGACAGAGGACTTCATCAAGCGGTTCCGCTATCAGGCCAACAAGGCCTCGCTGGTGCAGTCACGGATCAAACAGCTTGAGAAGGTTATCCGGATAGAGCTGCCTCCGGAGCGGAAGCGGATACGGTTCCAGTTTCCGGACGCCCCCAAGAGCGGCAGGATAGTTCTGGAACTGCGGGGCGTTACACGCAGCTATGGCAGCAACGTGGTGCTGGACAGGGTTGACCTGACCGTTGAAAAGGGTGAGAGGGTAGCGCTGGTTGGCCACAACGGGGCAGGCAAATCCACCCTTATGGCGCTGCTGGCAGGCGGTGAGTACCAGGGTGGCAGCCTGACAGTGGGTCACAATGTGGTGGCCGACTACTTTGCACAGGATCAGGCCAATGTGCTTGATCCGGACAAGACCGCCTACGACGAGCTGTACAGTGACTGCCCCTTTGAGATGGTGCCGAAACTGCGGGATATCCTGGGGGCATTCCTCTTCTCCGGCGATGATATCCATAAAAAGGTCGGTGTGCTGTCCGGCGGTGAGCGGAACAGGCTGGCTCTGGCCAAGATGCTGCTGCGACCATCCAACCTGCTGCTGATGGACGAGCCCACCAACCACCTGGATCTGTTCAGTAAAGAGGTGCTCCTGGATGCCCTCAAGGGGTTTGACGGCACGGTTGTTTTTGTCTCCCACGACCGCTACTTTGTGAACGGACTGGCAACTAGGGTGGTAGAGGTGGGCGATGCTAAGCTGACAGATTACTTCGGGGATTATGAGTACTATCTGGAGAAGAAAGAGGGTGGAGAAACAGAGGGTCAAGGGTCAGGGGTCAAGGGCCAGGAAAAACAACAGGCTTCCTTTCACCTTTCACCCTTAACCCTTCACCCTCAAAAAGAAGATCGTCAGAAAGACAGGGAAGAGCAGAAGCGACTGAAGCGGGAAGAACAGGCCAGGGAGAAGCAGCAGCAGGCCATTGAGAAGGAGATAGCTTCTGTCGAAAAAGATATTGCCCGGCTTGAGGCAGAGATGAACTCCTCTGGTTTCTTTGATGATCCGGAGCGCGGTTTGCAGGCCGGGGAGCAGCATACGGCCCTGAACAGCCGGCTTGAAGAGCTTTACCAGGAGTGGGAGAACCTCAGTTGAGGTATTGCAGCGCCGGATTTAAAAAGACGATTCTCTGGAAAAGTGCAACTCCTGTGGGTACCCCGCCAAATACTCCATCGGAAAACTGGATTTGCAGGGGGTAACGCCTGACGCATTTCCCGATCTGATACTACAGACCGGTTTCGAACATTTGCCACTTACAGCACTTGATGCCGCCACGTTTCACAGCCTTCCAAAACTTGAGCATAAAGACCCGTTTGACCGCCTGTTGATCTGGCAGGCAATCAGCCGCAAGCTCTCTTTTGTCTCGCAGGATAAAGCCTGCTCTGAGTACCGGAAATATGACTTGAAATTTGTGTGGTAGTTTGAACTGTTAAGCCGACACCTAAGGGAAACATGTAGGGCAGGCTTGATTATTGGTATTAAATCACAAAACCAAAAGCCTGACCCTGTGATTTATTCCCAGGAAGAGGCTATTTCCTTGAATTTTCTCTCAAAAATAGCCTCTCCTTTTTCTGCTTCAGTGCCGCAAGTCCGTTAAGCCACTCGTACCTCAAGATGCTTGCCTAACGCCATGGCAATGTTGCGTAGCGTTGAAAGTCGGATGTCGTCGGCGTGATTTTCTATTCGTGAGATTGCAGACTTTCGGGTGTGAATACGCTCTGCAAGCTCTTCCTGGGTTATGCCTGCCTGTTCTCGAGCCTGACGGAGCATAGCACCAATCTTGAACTCTTCATAACCGGTGTCAAAAGTTTCGGTAAATTCTACGGACTTTTTTTTGCGTTTTTCAATATATCGATTGAGATCATCCATTTTTTGTTTCCTCCCTGCTTAGGTACTCTCTTTTTCTGGCTTCAGCCAGTTCGATCTCTCGTTTAGGAGTCTTTTGTGTTTTTTTCTGAAAACCGTTGGTAAGAATAATAAGTCGGTCACCTTCAATAAAACCGAGTAACCGAAATATATTGCCGCCTGTTTGTACTCTCACTTCCCATATATCGTCGGTATTCACAAGTTTTGAGAAATATTGGGACGGTAAGGGATTGAGGTCTCTTACCAACTTCATAACCCATAATATTTTTTGGGTTTGGGAGTCGGAAAGCGTGTCAAGGAACTCTTCAACAGGCGAAATACCATTGACCGTTTTGTAAAAGTCTATCCGTCTCATGTTTCCAATGTTAACATATTAGTGAACCTAGTCAAGGTATTTGACCGGTCGGCGGGGGCTTTTTCCCGCTGACCGGTGCTACAATTAGTTGAATCTTCGTTGCCTCGCTTCCGCTTATGCCGCGATGTTTTTCTTCTCACAAGACCTTGAACGTGTGTTTTTATAAAATTCAAAATCAAAGTAGTGGCGCTTACGATTCACAAGGATAGTTCCCACTTCTCCAGACTGACACTTTGAAATTGGAATTCCAGTAGATCCTCCCAATGATTCTAGAGAGCCAAAGTATACAGAATAATGGTTTACATCGAATTGAATCCCCATCCAATATGCGACTGCGTCATATTTTTCTTCTGCATACTTCGCCTTTTAGTAAACTTTCTGCCCAAGATTATATCGAGTATTTAGAGAACCATCCAATTGATAAATGTTTCTGGATTTGACGCTTACAACGAAACGCGTCTTGTCTTTCTCACAAATAATGTCAGCAAATTTTTCGTTCATGTAGTCGTCATTTATATTTCTAATACGATCAAATTCATGATCAACCAAGGTCTTGATTGCGTAGAGTTCACCGAGCTCACCGAGTGACTTTTTTCGCAGGGATTCCTTCTTTGTTTCTGTGAAATCGCTATGATTAGTGATACCCATATATTCGACCTTGTAGATATATTTATGTGCCAACGGGGCTGAGGCTGACCCGCCCTCGGCGGGTCTTGCCGATGGTTGGCGTTGCTTTTTCTGTTCTGCATAAGGTGATGCTTTCCATAGATAAATAAAGTCTTGAAAAGCTCTGTAAATAGCTCTATATTTAGAGCTGAACAACGGAGGTAATTATGAACATGGACACCATTTACGCCGATTTTTCCATTAGTATGTCGGAATTCAAGAAAAATCCGTCGCAGGTACTCCGCGTCGCCGGAGAAAAACCGGTGGCGATCCTTAACCACAACCGTCCGGCATTTTATATGGTAACCCCTAAAATCTTCGAAATGTTTGTTGAAGCCCTTGCTGACCGGGAGTTGACAGAGCTTGTCCGGCATCGGCTTACTCAAAAAGATCGGAGTGTCGAGGTAGACATTGACACCGTCTGAAGCCGACAAGGGGAAAACCATATACCGCCTCAAATTCGTGCCGGATGCTCTCAAGGAGTGGCAGGCTCTTGACGGCAGTATTAAAGAACCTCTGCGGAAAGCACTTAAAAAACGTCTGGAGCAACCACGCATGCCTGGTGCGGAGTTGCACGGCGACCTTCATGGTTGTTACAAAATCAAATTGCGAAAACAAGGATACCGTCTGGTTTATCAGGTTGAGGACGATGTTCTTGTGGTTCTGGTGCTGGCCATTGATCGTAGAGAAGACTTGGCGGCTTATCACGCTGCAATGCTTAGGCTGTTAGATAAATGACCCCTGTCTGCTAGAATCTCCCGTCTTTGCTGTCCAACGACTTGCCACCATCGATTATCTGCCCCCTCAGAATCCATACCTGTCAAAACAAGGTTTTTATGAACTTTTCAACACCGCTAATTAGCTCTTGAGCCTCTTCTTTTGTAGGCTCTCGTTCTTTATTGTGGTCACATAAATTTCTAATATCTCCAAGCCGCT
>CAZXTZ010000205.1:0-1029 GCA_964643645.1 uncultured Geobacteraceae bacterium | reverse complement strand
AATTGTTGGATTCTTTTTACGAGTGGTGACGTTGTGATTTTCAGCAACTTGAGAAAAGTGTTTCTCCAGGACAACGCCTGCTATAGCACCGCTAGCCCGAACGAAGCCTTGCTTCAGCAGTTCTTGAGCTGCAGCAAGTTCAGAGTCAAAAAGATCGGCCTGCACTAATTGGCGAATATCAAAAAGTGAGCTTTCAAACCGGTCTGAGACCGCCTTGACAATAGCAAGTTGTTGTCTAAGATGAGGAATAGCAGCATCAGGACCAGCAACTTTTATTTTTTCCCATCCGCGAGTAATATTCAACCCTTGCAAATAATCTTCAATTCGATAGTTCTCAAAACCTATTTCTTTTCTTGGCTTTGGTTTCTCGTAATGACGCACAAAATCAGCAAGCCTATCAGGTAGCAATTGTTTTATAAGAACCTTAGCTGGCGAATACCACGATTGGTAATCTGATTTAAAATTTGGGAGTGATTTGATAAGTTTGTCAGCATCTTTACCATATGCCTTTTTAAATTCGTCTGGGTAGCATTCATACTGCATTGCTGCGTGTAACAACTCGCCTTGATCGACAAGCTTTTTAAGATCTATTTTATATTTCTCCAGATTTGCTTGCATTATAACCTCCTCTTTTCTAAGCCAACATCATAAGGCTGACCAGCCCGCCCAGGCTTTCTGGGCGGTCTGGTCTAGCCGCTTGTTGGGCCATCAATTTCACTACTACATAGGATATCTTTTTCTCCTTTAAACTCTTGCTCTATATTAGCAATTTCTTTCTTACTCTCTGCATTAACTTTATTTGCTGAGCGCTTCAATTCTTTAACAAAAGCATAACCATATATATCATTGTAGGTATCTTGGAATTCCTTTGATTCCCTGAATTTCCGTAACAATGGCCATTCATGGTAGGCTTGTTCACACACATATTCGCCTTCTTTACCTATTTTTTTCATAAGATCAGCAGCTTCATCATACTCGTCTTTTAAAATTGCAACAGCTAGTTTGAAATCAGTGCACAAAGGTCCCCAA
>CAZXTZ010000204.1:0-5648 GCA_964643645.1 uncultured Geobacteraceae bacterium | reverse complement strand
GGGAATGGCGGCTTTCTACTTCTGCTTGTCTTCCAGCTCGGCAGTGCCCGCCCAGATTGGATCCCAGGAATACTGGTGTCGCAGATGTTCTTCAGGAATCTGACGGTAGAACTCTTGCAGGGTAAATGAGAAGCGGTAGGAATTGACATAATCCATGATGATTTTTGCCGCCTCATTCAGTTGTCTGATGCGGTTCGGATCAACATGCTGGTGCAGGTCGGGGTGGGCCTTGCGGACCAGGTTGCGGTGGCGCTGCTTGATCCGTTTGATGGTCAGCAGATCGTTTTCATGGAAGCCGAACAGATACAGCGCCTCTTTCAGCTCGGTATAGGTCATGGTAAAGGCTTTCTGGCGTTGATGATATACAGCGCAGCTTCTGCCGGATCTGAACTTTCAAACAGCCGGTCGCCGTTTATCCCCAGATAGTATTCACCACTTGTCTCAAACCATTCTGAGGCTGTTTTTTCAATGGCAGCCAGATCCGTATGCTTCAGCTTGCGAACATAGGACTCCCTGTTGGCGTAACGCTCCTTGAAGAAAGATGAGGCCGGATTAAGGAGCATGGCAATAATCCTGCCTCCCGGCCTCAATACGGAATAACTCCGCTTCAACGCCTCGGTATAATCATCAATAAACTGCAGGGAAGCTATAAAAATCACCACATCAAAGGAGCTGTCATCAAACGGCATCTCCTCGGCAGGGGCAACCACTGTCCTCAAGGAATCACCGGCACAGGCCAGGGCCTCTTGTGAAATATCCAGCCCGGTCACCTGAAACCCGCGCCCTGCAAGGCTGCGTTCAATAATGGCAGGGCCGCAGCCTACGCTGAGAATTTTGTCCTCATGCTTCAGATATTCAAGCAGGCAGTCAAGCTCCGCTTCAAACACCCGCTGCCAGAAATCTGTTGCGCATGATTTCAGATAACGCCCGGTTTCAGTTGCCCCCTGCATTTTTGCCTCCTTCCGCTTCTATTAAATCTTCGAGCAGATATCCACGATCTCCGTAGACTCCGGAAAACGGCGCTGGTCAAGGCGTGAGAAAATCTGCACATCATCCACAATAACCGTAAACTCGCTCCTCAGTGGCCCTACTTCAATGCTCACATCCTCTGTTTTCAGCTTTTCCTTAAGTTCAGCAGCGAGACTCGCTGCCCTGGGCTGATGCCCTCAAGATGCGCAGTACTGAATCTTGATCTTCATTACTCTCTACTCCTTTCGTGGTGGTTGCTTCTGTTGCAGCTTTTCTGTCGAGAATCAGGCATTTTGATCCGACTGACTGTTGAGCAGACAGCACTGCTGTTTCGGTTTCTTTATCTCGGGCTGTTCATTCCGCAGCAGAGCCAGCACACCCTCCACCAGTTCAGGGCGGCAGACGTAGTAGCAACGCTGGGAGCCATCCTGGGCAAAGTCAACTATCCGCGCATTACGCAACACGGTCAGGTGCTGGGATATATTGGCCTGTGAAGCAGGAAGCAGCTCCTGAATGTCGGTCACGCATTTGGTGCCTTTGAGAAGCTCCATGACAATCTGAAGGCGGGTGGTGTGGCCAAGCGCCTTGAGTATGGTGACCCAATAATTTTCAACAATCTCTAACATGACAACCCCTTATCTAATATTCGCATATCCTAATATCATGTCGTAAAAAAAATGTCACTCATTTTTGTCAAGCAACTGTCCTAAAGGTTGTTAGGCCTGGAAGAGGAAAGGGGCTGGGGAATACTCAACTGTAGAGACTTTGTAATCAACCTAGAAAAAGCATTTTGAAACACAGAGCAGCTGAGCAACGGAGTAAAAACAATGGGTTGTTGTAAATTGACAAACCACCATTTGGGTGACCTCTTTGTTTTGTGCAACAAGTCGATTTCTCAGTTTCTCCGTTGCTCCGTGTTTGATGAACTGCCGTTTTTAGGATCAATGACTAAGATACGGCACAAGCGGCAGGAGAGTCTGGTAATCGGAATACCCCAGCGAGCTGTGCCAGTGGCCGCTAAATATCCCCACGGCAATACAGGTTATAAAAACCAGTGAAAGCACAGCTGGATAGACCCATACTGGCAGCGGTTGCTTCCAGAACGAAAGTTTCATGGCAAGGACATCTTTTTCAGGACAGTTCGTTACGCAGGTAAGACATCCGGTGCATTCTGGTGAATAAATAGTTTTTCTGGCATGCACAGGAAGGTGAGCCGGGCAGAGCGATGTGCAGGTCTGGCATCCTGTGCAGCCATCCGGGTTCCGCTGTATCCTGAAGGGACTGATGAGGCTTGCCAATCCCAGCAGCGCTCCATATGGGCAGAGATAACGGCACCAGAAATTGCGGTACAACAGCGAAAGGAAGGTTATAACAAGCAGCACTATAAAAGTGGTTTGCGACATTCTGGTGAAAAAGTAGAGCATCTTTACATCGCTTATTGCCCAGTATGGTGCGTTCATGAAGGCCACTATGCCTGAAGCAGGCATGTCAATCAGTATTACCTTGATAAAAAAGAATAATAAGAAGTACTTGATTCCCCGCAAAATAATGTCAAGCCACTTCCAGATTTGAAAGTTTCTGCCGAATAACCTGGCCCCGATCTTGAATGCGCTCTCGGAAATCGTTCCAACCGGGCATAGCCAGGAGCAGAACGATTTTTTTGCAAACAGGCTCATAAGTACAACAGCAATAAAAATAACAAGGGCAGCCGGATGCACCATATTTATTTCGCCAGTTACAAACCAGTATTTAAGACTGGTAAGCGCGCCGATAGGCAGAAACCCTTCAACTCCAGGGGGATGGGAGAAGAAAGGATTGTTTTGCCCACGTTCCATCGAATCAATGAAAATGCCGAAGCGAATTCCAATACCAGCCACCCAGACAAGAAAACCCCATTGCAGGATTGTCCGTAACCTGCTGATTGATCTGTTGTTTAGAATTGACATGTTGATCTGTCCTTGGATTAGTGGAATCAAAACGGGCAGGGCATTTATGCGCCCTGCCCGTTTTGATCATAAGGTAATCAGAATTTAGCCAAGTATCGCCTTCAAGTCTTCCTCTGCTGTGGTGATAGGCATGATGTTGAAGTTCTCCACAAGGAAGGCCAGTATGTTCGGTGTTATGAAGGCTGGCAGTGAAGGTCCGAGGCGGATATTCTTGATTCCCAGTGACAGGAGAGTCAGCAGGATCACGACCGCCTTCTGCTCGTACCATGAAAGTATCATGGAGAGTGGCAGATCATTCACGCCGCATTCGAATGCCCCTGCAAGCGCCACTGCTATCTGTATTGCAGAGTAGGCGTCGTTGCACTGGCCGATATCAAGAAGGCGCGGGATGCCGCCGATATCGCCGAACTCCAGCTTGTTGAAACGGTACTTTCCGCAGGCCAGGGTAAGGATAACCGTATCCTTCGGCGCCTTTTCCGCAAATTCTGTGTAGTAGTTGCGGCCTGATTTTGCGCCGTCGCATCCGCCTACAAGGAAGAAATGCTTGATCTGGCCGGCTTTCACAGCGGCTATAACCTTGTCTGCCACACCCAGCACAGCCTTGTGTCCGAATCCGGTGAGGATCTCCTGACCTGGATTTTCAGGCAGAGAAGGGCACTCAAGGGCCTTGTTTATTACTTCGCTGAAATCCCATCCATCAATATGCTTTACATCGGGCCACTGTACCAGCCCCCATGTGTAGAGGCGGTCCTTGTAGGAATCAGCAGGGCGCTGGATGCAGTTGGTGTTGAATATGATTGCGCCCGGGAAGAGTGGGAACTCCTTTGCCTGGTCCTGCCATGCGCCGCCGTAGTTGGCTACAAGATGGGGATACTTCTTCAGGCCCGGATAACCGTGAGCAGGGAGCATCTCGCCGTGGGTGTAGATGTTGATGCCCTTGCCTTCGGTCTGCTTCAGCAGCTCTTCCAGCATTTTAAGGTCGTGTCCGGTTACAAGAATCCCTTTGCCCGATCTGGTGCCCAGATTTACCGGGGTTGGAACAGGTGCGCCGTAGGTCTCGTTGTGGAGAGTGTCCAGCAGACCCATGGTGGTAAGGTTCTGCTTGCCGCACTCCATGCAGAGGCCAACAAAGTCCATGAGACCCGGATTTGCATCTGTTGTTGTGGCCAGCGCCTTCTGGACAAAGGCCATGACGTCGTCGTTGCTTTTGCCAAGGATCATGGCGTGATCCATGTATGCTGACATCCCTTTGAGGCCGTACATCAAAATTTCGATTACGGAACGGATATCTTCATTAATATGCTGGGTGTTGATGCCGTGCTGCTCACCCTGTGCGACCATTCCGGCCAGGTCAGCGGAAGGTTTCCAGTCCGCAACAGTACCGGAAAGGGTGATACCCTTTGTGGCGCAGGCAGCCTTGGCTTTTTCCTTCAGCTGGTAGCAGCGCTGGATGAGCCTGGCGATATCAGCAGGATCAAAATCTACGTTGGTAACGGTGCTGAATAGCCCCTCAATTGTGAAGCGGTCAATTTCGGCATCGCGACCAAGTTTGTCGGCGTACAGCGCCAGGGATTTCAGACCGTAAAGCAGGTGATCCTGAAGCGCCGCCACATCCGGTTTCTTGCCGCATACGCCGGAAATGTTGCAGCCGGTCCCGTTTGCTGCCTGCTCACATTGGTTACAGAACATGCTCATACTCGTATCCTCCTTTTTTAGGCGCATCATCAACAGATGCGTTTTTGTTGTTTGATGTTTGAAGAGTAAACGAGTCCTGTTTAAAAAAGCATGACTTAAGTCAAAAAAACAAAGAAGGGTAGAATTATTTTGGAAACAAAGCACGATTGTAACTATTCATGATGTTCGGAAGGGTGGCATCTTGTCTGCACTGCAAGCAGTTTTATGGTTTGAAGTAGAGACGTCCCGGCGGGACGTCTCTGGAGGTCTCTACACAACACGCAGGCAGGATACCTGTGATCCAGAATTGTGCTGAATAGTTACATATAGTCCAAGGAATCAAGTCATGCCGCTAGCTTTACCGGTGTGCTAAATGATGCGTGAATCTCTACATCATCCCATGGCACAAAAACTCTCCCTTTCTCATCTTTTGACACTAATTCCAACTCCAGAAGCTTCATGACATCAGCATGTACGTTGCTGTAATTGCGACTGGTTTCTTTTGCAAGCCTGTACACCGACAAAACTCCCTCCTGCTTAAGGCGGTACAGAAGCTCCATCCGTTTTGGGGTTAACTCAGAAAACATCTGGGTTGGTGTGGCAAAATTCAGATGATAATCAGCATCTGAAATTTGCTCCCCCATATCCAGCTTGCTTCCGAGTCCAAGTAGCCCCTTGCGTGTATTTGTCCATTCGCTAATCCCGATGATTGCCTTACTCATATATTCACCCCTGTCAGGCGTTCAACATCCGCCAAAAAATCTTCGACCAGTTTTGTAAAGGTGGTGTAGCAATAAGACTCTTCATGAATTCCATAATGCCGGTGATCACCTTTTCCGGTCTCATTGTCATAGCGAACAATGCACTCACTATTTCTGCCGCAATACAAACGATATTTCAGGCGATGCGGACGCTCCGATGTTGTTTCTGGCAGCTCCCAAACCGTAGTCTCGACTATGACCCCACCTGTAAAGTGCTCTTTTGATTTTTGAATCAATCTTGCTTTCATTGGAAAATAATATCCAGTATATTGTTTGGGGGCAATATAAATATAGCTGT
>CAZXTZ010000203.1:0-5659 GCA_964643645.1 uncultured Geobacteraceae bacterium | reverse complement strand
CATGAAGACATCAGAGAATATCTTTAACTGCCTTAATGACCGCAGCGTAATCAGGTTCCGTTGTCACTTCGGTAACCACCTGAATATAACGGATTGTGTCAGTTGCATCCACAACAAAAATAACCCGTGCAAGCAGCAGCAGTTCTTTTATCAACACACCGTAAGCCATGCCGAATGAGCGATCCCTGTAATCGGAGAGGGTTACAACCCTGTCTATGCCGGCAGCTCCGCACCAGCGTTTCTGTGCAAAGGGCAGATCAAGGCTGATTGTCTGAAGAACTACATTTTCGGGCAGAGTTGCGGCTTCCTGGTTAAAACGTCGGGTTTCTGTGTCGCACACCGGCGTATCAAGCGAGGGTACTGCGCTTAGAATCCTGATCTTTCCTGCTGTTGAAGCAAGGGTTACCTGTGACATGGTTGTGTCCACGGCAGAAAATTCAGGTGCCCTGTCTCCCGCCTTTAACTCCGGCCCAAGCAACGTCATCTGATTACCCTTGAATGTTATTACACCTGTACGTTCAATCATTGTTATCCTCCGTGTTTTCTGAAATCATACTTAAGAGCGATGCCAAGTCAAGCAACAGAACACAATAGTTGCATTTTTTACAACCTTTAACCGGTCAGACGGATATTCAGGTGCGGCACTCAATCTCGTTTTTCTGCATTACCCTGATCTCACCATTATCCATATCGTACATCCAGCCATGTATTGAAAGAACGCCATCAAGCATTGCGCGGCGCACAAAGGGATATTCAACAAGATGCTCAAGCTGAAGCCGGACATTCTCCTCCTCAATCAGCCTCCTGCGCTGTTCATTGGGGATCTGCAGACGCATTGTCCTTAAACGCTCATCCACCCGCTCCATCGCCTTGTATGCATTATTCAGCCAGATAGGTATATAACGGTCGTCATCTCTTTCGTTAAGAAGCGCATTGATTGCTCCGCAATTATAGTGACCGCATATAACAATATCGGGTATATGAAGATGATTGATTGTAAATTCCAGAACAGCGGACAGGTTCCAGTCATTTGTGGCTACAATGTTGCCTACATTTCGATGGACAAACACTTCCCCCGGCTTTGTCTGGGTGATGGTGTTTACAGGCACACGGGAGTCTGAGCATCCTATCCACAACACTGTCGGGCGCTGCAGTTTGGAAAGCTCTGAAAAATAATCCTTCTCCTGCTCGAAGACAGTGGAAACGAACCGCTTGTTTCCCTCCAGAAGCGTTGTAATCACGAGATCCCCTCTTTCACAGCACTTTTAGCCCGGACTTCAAATCCATGCCACGCAGCCTTAAAATCATCTACACAAAACTATGGAGTACAAATTATGAAGGAGAGTTGACAGCAGTCAAGCAAAATAACGTTTTACTTCCAAAACGGATGTTTCCTGCACAAGCACAAATGGATTGATCACAAGAATTGAAAACAGCTTGGCCGGTTCATCATTCCAGCACGCCAGCTGTTCCGGAGAAGGCTTTGATATAACGCCTGAGGCAAGCCAGGCCTTCACAGCATCCATATCATCCTGTGCAATCCGTTCCCCTACCTCAGCCAGTGGCATCATGGAGTCAACGAGAATAAGTGCTCCACGATCGCCATGGGGCTTCAGCCATTCCCACCTTGCCGCGTCAATCTGTTCCTGTAGAAGTTTGGCATCATCTCCCATCTCAACACCCCACAGCGCGTTATTTCAATACGTTAGAAAGAAAACAGTATACGCCCTCATATTCACACAACAAAAATAATCAGTTAAATGCGATATATTCTTGAATACCTGGCTGGTTTTGCTTTAATTAAGGTTCACTGTCAAACCTTTTTGTCAAGGAGTCACACATGTCGTTTTCAGGCGACCTTGAATATCTCTCCATAATTGATGTTATCCAGCTTATGCACACCACCCGCAAGACCGGCACATTAAGAATTAACGGACGGAAGGGAGAGATATCACTTGCCTTTGACGACGGCTATATAACCGGTGCCAGACATTACGAGCAGGGAGCCCGCATAGGAAACATCCTTCTTGAAGCCGGGGTAATATCCAATGACACACTTGAAAAGGCCCTTCAGATTCAAACTGATGCCGGTGATCAGAGAAAGCCTCTGATTGCGACAATGCTTGAGAATGGTCTGGCAGATAAGGATGCCGCCTACAGGGCCCTTGAAGCACTTATAGAGGTGACAATAGTAGAAATACTCACATGGAAAAAAGGGAAATTTGAACTTGATGCCAACGGAATGAATCTTTGTGATGAATTCAGGTATTTTCCTGAAAAGATGAATGAACATCTGAGCATCTCGACAGAACATGTCCTCATGGACGCACTGCGTATATATGACGAAAAAAAACGGGACGGCCTGATTACCGACGAAGAGATTACATCAGACGATCTTCTGCCTGAACAGGAACCTGCTGAAGGTGAAAGCATAATATCGGCAGACGATCTGGGGCTGGGTGATCTCGGTGCCATTAAAAGAAAAATTCCGGGTGTCTATGAAGGTCTCAAGGAGACTAAAACATCGGCCCACCAGAAACAGATAGCAGAACTGAGTCCGAAACTTGGTGATCTGGCTCTGGTGGACATTGCCTCATATCTGGATCATCTTCCAGCCAAACCTGCCGCCAGAGAAGGGGCTGTCCACCTTCCCCTGATATTGTACAGCCCTGACAAATTTGTAATCTACTGCATAACCACTGTATGCAGGCATGTCGGAATAAACGTATTCACCTCAAGCGATACCGAAGATATAGCGCCTGTCGTGGAACAGTACATATCCAAAAAACAGCCTCCGATACTGCTTATGGATATTCCGGATGAAAACAATCCTGCTTTTACCGCTTCAAACCTGAATAAAACAAGTCAGCAGTTCATGGCAAAGCATCCTGAATTGCCCATAATACAACTCTCATCTCCACACGACTACAGTTTCTGGCTCCAGACATTCCAGGCCGGTGCAAAAATTATAATTCCACGCCCGTCTGCCGATAGCGAGGAGACATTCATAAAAGACTTCAAAAAATTTCTCGGCATACTCCCCCCCCTCCTGGAATCCTGCAGAGAAAGATCCGAAAAGACCGGGAGTATCTCCCAGCCTCTGCCAGAAACACCATATTCCATTAATCAGCCCCGGACAAACCCAGCCACGGAAACAACCGCCACTGAACAAGTTCAGCCACTTGAGTCACTACACGGCCCCACATCCGTTCCTGAGGCTGCAATGGCCGTGCTAAATCTTGTTTCCGGAATATTCGACAGATCCATAACCCTTGTGGTCAGGGATAATGAACTGATTGCAGAAAAAGGGATCGGTATAGGCAGAGCGCGGGAGGAAGGGCCTGGCAAGGTTCTCGGCTACAGGATACCTGCTGAAGAAGGCTCCATTTTCCGCTTTATGCTTGACAAGGGGTATATATTTTACGGTAAATCTGAAGACCGAATCCTGCAGTCACATTTACACAGGGCAATAGGCACACCGCTCCATTCGACAATCCTTCTGCTACCACTTAAACTTGGAAAGAAGATCGTCTCAATAACTTACGCAGATTTTGGCCAGAGCGAGGTCCGTGAAATATCAACGGACACCCTTGAGACATTTGCAAAACAGGCCAGCATTGCACTGGAAAACTCCCTGCAACGAAAAAGCATTGAAAAATCTGCAGCCTGAAAAGAGGTACCTTACATGGACATTAACCTTCTTAACCAGATACTTGGAATAGCTTTTGAAAAAAGGGTTTCCGACCTTCACTTCGAGGTTGACAACCCGCCGTTCTTCAGGGCCCACGGCCAGCTGATCCGTTCCAAACTTGCTCCGCTCACACCGCAGGACACAAAATTTATTGCCGAAACCGTGCTGGAGCAGAGCAACAGGCTGCTTCCAGATGATCTGAAAGAGATTGATGCAGCTTACTCACTTTCCAACGGTGGGCGATTCAGGGTCAGCATATTCAAACAGCGCAGTTCCGTAGGTATAGTAATGCGGGTAATTCCCCCTTACATAGCAGCATTTCAGGAACTGAACCTGCCGCCGGTTCTGGCCGAGATCTGCAATGCGCCAAACGGACTTGTGCTTGTGACGGGCCCCACAGGCAACGGCAAGTCAACCACCCTGGCCTCAATGCTCCAGCACATAAACTTAAGCGACAACTTCAACATAATTACCATTGAGGATCCCATAGAATTCCTCTTCACATCTGGCAAAAGCTGCATAATCCAGCGTGAGGTAGGAATTGACACCGGCAGTTTCAGCGCGGCGCTGAAGGCAGCACTGCGCATGGATCCTGATGTGATAATGGTTGGCGAGATGCGGGACCTTGAAACAATTGATTCATGCATAAAGGCAGCGGAAACCGGTCACCTGGTTTTCTCCACACTACACACACAGAGCGCCTCCTCCACAGTAAACCGTCTGGTGGGCCATTTCCCGCCCGACTCACAGGATGTCATCTGCCAGAGGCTTGCCGATATACTTGTTGCAACCATCTCGCTGCGCCTGATAAACGATAAGACTGGAGAAAAAATCCTCCCTGTTGTCGAGATAATGAGAACAACCACAACCATACAGGCATGTATCCGCGAAGGAAGGTTTGACGAGATTGAAAAGCATATAGAAAACGGACGCACCCAGTACCAGATGCAGACACTTGACCAGCATCTTGTGCAACTGTGCCAGCAGGATCTCATAACATTTGATCAGGCCAAGAGGATTACCCGCTCAATGGATCTTGAGAGAAAACTGACTTTTACAGGCGAATAAATCAACTTGCAGCACCAATACAGAAAATGAAGGGTTACCAAATGGCAAAGGCAAAAAGCGGCGACCGGGTCAGCTTCGATTACACCGGAACACTTGAGGATGGAACCATCTTCGACTCAACCCTGGAGACCGACTGTGAAGATGAATGTGAATCAGGCAGTTGCAGCACTGAAGGCTGCGAATGCAACAGCGGGCCCATGGAATTGACAATAGGATCAGAAGATTTTTTTCCCCAGATTGAAAGCGCCCTTATAGGAATGGCCCCTGGAGACACTGCAACGGTTACTGTACCGGCTGAAGAAGCCTTTGGTGAGTACGACGAAGAAAGGGTTTTTTCAGTATCACGCTCCGAACTGCCGGAAGACATGAAACCCGAGGTAGGTGACGAACTGATCCTTACCGGAGATGATGAAGAGGAACTGGGGGTGACTGTGGTTGAAGTGAGCGACGAGAGCATCACCTTTGACGCAAACCATCCTCTGGCTGGCGAAGATCTTACCTTTGAGATAACATTAAGGGAGATACTCTGAAAACAGTTCAGGCACGAATTGCTTTTCGTGATGTAAAGCATATTTTTTTATAATGCGCCTGCTGAAAAAAAATTACCAGACTGTTTCTTTTTGTTTTTTGCGCTATATTTATAACAACGGTAGCGCTAACCGGGTAGATGCAGCAGAACCTTGAATCAGGAAAGGTGAGCAGCATAGACGTAACAGAAACACAACATACTGTTTTGCAGCACCCAACCGTTGGCAATGGCTGACGGACAATCCCGTGAAACAGGGAAAACAGACGAGACCGGGGCCCGCGCTAAAAAGGCGGGCCCTTCACGTTTGTGCTTATGATACAGACTCCTTGGCTGATCTTCAACGCCGGAACAATCCTGGCACAACAACGAAA
>CAZXTZ010000202.1:0-5690 GCA_964643645.1 uncultured Geobacteraceae bacterium | reverse complement strand
CAAGGGAGCTTACAGAGGTTCCCAGAGCTCCTGATTTTATAGACGGAATTCTGTCTCTAAGGGGATTCATAGTTCCTGTGGTTAATACAGGCAGGCGTCTGGCACTGATAACGGAACGCCATAATCCCCATGAAAGAATTGTGATTGTGAAGAAGGCGGACTCTCTTGTGGGCTTAAGGGTTGATACTGTCACGGGAGTAGTAAGGATATTTGACAGACTTCGCGAAAGTACTCCTGCAGCCCTTGAAGGGATTGACCGTGAGTATGTGGCTGGAATCGGAAGGACTGGAGACCGGATGATTATTATTCTCGATGTGCAGTCTGTAGCAAATCTCTCCCTGGCAGCGGGGGGCTAGCTATGGATACAGATATAAGGGAGTTGCAGCTTGCGAGTTTTATGCTTGACGACAAGCTCTTTGCCCTGGACATTATTCGGATAAGAGAAATTGTGCTTCCCCACAGGATATCGCAATTGCCAAGAGCATCAAGGATGCTTGATGGAATGATAAATCTTCGTGGCGTTGTGATTCCTGTCATGAATCTGCGAAACCGTTTTGACATGCCTCCGCTTTCAGGATCAGCAGGCAAGCTTATGATAGTCTCAATAGCAGGCAGACCCGTTGCGCTTGCTGTTGACGATATTGATGAAGTATTGACTGTTCAGGTCAAGGATATAGTTCCACCACCTGACATGGTGGAAGGGGTAGGGTCTGAATACCTTGTGGGGGTATGTCTGAGCAATGAACTTCTTTATATGATTCTGGATATTGATTCGCTCTTCACTCCTGCTGAACAACGTGAAATTGTAAGATTTGCGGGGGATCTCCAAAATGGCAAAATCTGAAGAACGTCCCGGCTTCAGGGATGTAGAAAATGAGGAGGCCAGGCGGCGGATTGTGCATGAGCTTCTTGGTAGGCCCCTTTCCGACTCAATGCCGATTATTGCGGCTGCCCTTGGCGATGGATGCTGGCGTGTCCGCAGGGAGGCAATAGAGGTTCTTGTGTCTGCCGCACCATGCGCAGCGGATCTGGGCATGCTTGTAGAGCTTCTGCGTGATGAGGAGAATGTGGGGCTTCGCAATGCCACTGCAGAGGCTGTGATGCGTATAGGTTCATCTGCGGTTCCTGCCCTGCTTCCATATCTGGATGACAATGATCCGGATGTGAGAAAGTTTGTGGTGGACGTACTTTCGGTGATATGCGTACCGGAAGTTCTTGACGGGCTTGTAAGGGCGCTTGATGATCAGGACGTCAATGTTGCATCCGCCGCCGCGGAAGGGCTTGGAACCTGCGGACAGAAAGGCGCGGTTGCACATCTTCTGAGGGCGCTTGAAGAACATCACCATGATTTTTTCAGATTCAATGTTCTGGCAGCGCTGGGCAAGATCGGGGTTCCGGCGCCATTGCCACAGATAATCCGTGAGCTTGCATCAAAAGAGATACTGCGGCGCGCGGTTTACGAATGCCTTGGCAGAATAGGCGGTGATGAGGCCGCTGCAGAGATACTCCTTGAAGGCGCGCTTTCCTGTATGCCCAGCAGCAGGGAGGCTGCCATATCCTCGTTGTCACTTCTGCTTCAGCATCTTGATGAACCGGCAAAGGGAAATGTTATAAAGAGGATCTGCGAGGCAGCAGAAAGCGGGCTTCTGGATAATCTTGCAACGGTCTTTAGCACCCATGACACTGAGCTGGCCGGTCACGTTGTCAGGATCCTTTCCGTAATGGCCGATCTCAGAGCAGTGCCTGTTTTGTTGAAAGCCCTTTCAGATGAAAGATTGTCATCAAATGCCTTGAAGATACTAAAATCATTGGGAAAGCCTGCGCTTGATCAGGCAATTGGCCGTTTTGTTTCAGCCGGCGAGGAAGAACGAACAGCGATATGCTTTTTTATCGGACAGTTTGCCCATAATTCCGAGGCGGTTAATGCCCTTATTGATGATTGCCTTGAAGACTTTTCCCCTGATGTGAGAAGGCACGCAGCCATTGCCGTAGGAAGGCTTGCAAGTGTTGACCTCTTGTCAAAGGTCACTAATCTTCTTGATGATGAGTCAAACTCTGTTCGTGACGCCGCACTGGACACCCTGAGGCTCAGGAGCGCATGCGACAGAGGACTCATATTCGACAAGGCACGTCAGATGCTTGCATCGGATCTTGCCGAACGCCGCAAGGCAGCTTCACTGCTTTTTGCAGCCATTGATGACTCTGAAAACCTTTCAATACTTATAAAGGATGTTGATCCTGAAGTAAGGGAGGCGGCGGTAAGGGCTGTTGGCAGGATGAAGCTTCCCAGCACATGCATGCTGCTTGTAATGGCACTGGTTGATGAGGTTGATGATGTAAGGATAGCTGCGGCTGAATCACTTGGCTCATGCAGGGAGTGCAACGCTGTTCCCCCTTTAAGACTTGCCATGGAGGATACGGAACCATGGGTGCAGGCTGCGGCAATCCGCAGCCTGGTGACCATTGCTGGTAACAGTGTCATAAATGATGTCATGGATCTCTGGAAAAAGGGGGAAGTGGTTACGCAACTTGCCTGTCTTGCCTGTCTTGAACAGATTGGCGATGATCTTTCGATGGTTCTTGTCGCAGACGGTATGGAAAGTCTTGACAGCGAAGTTATGAAGGGTGTCATCGAACTTCTTTCAAAACAGGCCACAGCAATTCTGATTCCCCACCTTGATTATCTCCTTTCCCATTCTGACTGGGATGTGAGGATGTCAGCATTAAAGGCTTGCGCCCTTCTTCCTCATGGCGAAGTTGAGATGCGTCTGAATTCGGCGCTGGAGCATGAACAACACGATCTGGTCAGGCAGGAGATGATTAAGATGTTGGGCAGAGGATGAAACGTGCCGGATATTGAAACAAGCTCGATAAATATGCAAGATGAGGATTTTCGCCTTATCAGGGAGCTGGTATACGGATACAGCGGCCTTTTTTTCGATGATTCAACAAAGTACCTTCTTGAAAAACGTCTTTATCAAAGGCTGATAGACAATCAGCTCAGAAGCTTCAGGGAGTATTATCAGTTTCTCAAGTTGAATCGAAAACGAGATCAGGAACTTGAGCTGATAATGGATCTTCTCACCACCAATGAGACCTATTTTTTCAGGGAGTCTTATCAACTGGAGGCGTTTTCTAAAGAAATTATTCCTGATTTATGTAGTCAGGGGCCGCTCTCAAATTTTAACAGACGCTTGAGGATCTGGAGCGCCGGATGTTCAACCGGTGAAGAACCCTACACGATAGCGATGCTTCTTCTGGAACAGCCAGCCCTTGAGGGCTGGCAGATAGAAATAATCGGAACAGATATCAGTCAGAGGGTGCTTCAGCAGGCTCGAAAAGGAGTATACAGGCAGACATCATTCAGGATGACTGATGAGTACTATGTTCAAAAATATTTTACTCAGCAGGATGGCGGTCACAGAATATCTGATCAGGTCAGGAAGCTTGTTACAATAAGTCATCTGAACCTGCTGGATCAGTCAAAAATTTCAATGCTCGGCACCTTTGATATTATTTTCTGCAGAAATGTGATCATATATTTTGATCTGACCGCAAAAAAGAAGGTAGTAGAGTCTTTTTATTCTTCTCTTCGCGATGGCGGTTATCTGTTGCTTGGACACTCCGAATCTCTTATGAGTATAACAAACCTCTTTGTCCTCAGACATTTCAAGAATGATATGGTTTATCAGAAGCCCCTGATGGAGTCCCGCAGGAGTCAGGGGTGAATATGGTAAATATACTTGTTGTGGATGATTCGGCCTTCAGTCGCAGGAGCATTTCAAAGATGCTGGAAGGGATGCCGGGGGTAACCGTAGCAGGCTACGCAGCAGATGGCGAAGAAGGGATAAGGCAGGTAATCAGTCTGAAGCCTGATCTTGTGACCATTGATCTTGAAATGCCCAAGATGGATGGTTTTACGCTTCTTCGTATACTTACAGCCAGGTTCAAGATTCCTGTAATAGTTGTAAGCGCATTGTCCAGGGCTGACAAGGTTTTCAAGGCCCTTGAACTTGGTGCGGTTGATTTTGTTGCCAAGCCTTCAACCGATGCCTCCCCGGATCTTCTGTTGATAAAAAATGACCTTCAATACAAGGTTAATCAGGCTGTAACAGCAAGACTTAAAGATATTGGAGGCAAGAAACATCTGAAACAGCATACTGTAAAGCCCGATCAGCTGAGACCCCTTCAAAGAAAGCAGGAGATGGAGCTTCTGGCGATAGCTGCCTCAACTGGTGGCCCACCGGCTATTCAGTCAATTTTAAGCGCTTTCTCCCAGCCATATCCATTTGCTATTGTTATTGCGCAACATATGCCACCGGGGTTTACCGGCGCATTTGCAGAGCGCCTGAACCGTTCCACAGGTTTCGATGTGCGTGAGGCTGTTGACGGGGATGTTGTGAAGCCGGGTCTTGCTCTTTTGGCGCCAGGTGGTTTGAACATGGTGCTTGTCGAGTCAAACGGCGTTGTTACAGCAAGGACTGTACCCCCACCTCCAGACAAGCGATATATTCCTTCCGCAGATGAACTCTTCTGCTCCTGCGCTCCCATATACTGCTCAAGAATGACTGCTGTTGTTCTGACCGGCATGGGAAATGACGGCAGCATGGGGGCTAAGGCAGTGAAGGCAGCAGGTGGCAGGGTTCTTGCCGAGTCGGAGAAGAGTTCGATTGTTTATGGTATGCCGAGAGAGGCATATGCAACCGGCTGTGTTGACAGAATTGCAGACCTCCAGGATATGCCAGTGGAAATTTTATCAGTTGCCGGATATGGACTGCCTGATAATTCAACTAAAAAGTGACAGATAAGGAGATATGAATGTCAGCGGAGAAGAGGTATCTACCAGAAGATATTGAGGCCAAATGGCAGAAGCTGTGGTCTGATAACAAGACCTTCAGAGTTACGGAGGATAATTCAAAGAAGAAATACTATCTTCTGGAGATGTTCCCGTATCCTTCAGGCCGCATACATATGGGGCATGTCAGGAACTATTCCATTGGCGATGTAGTTGGGCGTTTCAAAAGGATGCAGGGCTTTAATGTGCTGCATCCGATGGGATGGGATGCTTTCGGCATGCCGGCTGAGAATGCTGCCATAAAGAACAACAGCCACCCTGCTGCATGGACGTATGAGAATATGGCATACATGAGAGACCAGCTTAAGCAGATGGGCCTTTCCTACGACTGGGACAGGGAGCTGGCCACCTGCGACGTCTCCTACTATCGCTGGGAGCAGAAGCTTTTTACCGAAATGTACAAAAAAGGGATTGCCTACAGGAAACAGTCATTCGTCAACTGGTGCCCCTCCTGTGAAACGGTCCTTGCCAACGAGCAGGTTGAGGATGGGGCCTGCTGGCGTTGTGACAGCAATGTAAAGCAGAAGGAACTGGAACAGTGGTTCTTCAGGATAACCGACTACGCGGAAGAACTGCTCGATTTTACAAACAAGCTGCCTGGCTGGCCTGAGCGGGTTCTTGTCATGCAGCGCAACTGGATAGGAAGAAGCACGGGCTGTGAGATAGACTTCCCTGTTTACGGGACAGAAAAGGCTGTGAAGGTCTTTACAACGCGCCAGGATACGCTGTTTGGTGCTACATTCATGTCCCTTGCCCCTGAACATCCGATGGCCCTTGAACTAGCAACAGATGAGAGGAAGCCTGAGGTGGAGGCTTTTATTGAAAAGGTCAGAAA
>CAZXTZ010000201.1:0-5705 GCA_964643645.1 uncultured Geobacteraceae bacterium | reverse complement strand
CTACTCTGATTACAGTGGACATAATCTATCTCACGCCCGTCCACGCCAGTCATCAAGAACCACAACCTGAATTTCACTTATTTGTTTCAATTGTTTATCATTAGTTAAGAAAAAGTCTGCACCAGCATCAAGTGCGGATGCAATTTGTAAAGCGTCAGCCAGCTTCAACCAGTGATAATCACCCCTTAACTGTGCTGCCAATTCTGAGATTTCTTCTGAAATTGTCAACATTCTCAAGCTTCTGCTGTTTTTTAAAAACGCTGCAAATTTTTCAGCAAGAAGAATATTAGCATCTCGATACGGTCTTACCATTACTTCATGGAGGGTAATAACAGAGGAAACAATCAGTATCTTTTTTTGGGTACAGGAGGTTATGACCTGCTTGACCATCTCTCCATATACCGGATGAGCCTCAACAAAGTATATTAATGGCGCGGTATCCAGAAATAGTGCTTTTGACTGATTTATTAAAGAAATTAAACTCACAACCTGTCCTCGCGTATTTGATTAACATACTCCTGTGCATCCTGTTGATGCCAAACTCCTTTCCCAATGCCATAGATGGTATCCCAAGACGATGCGGGTCTGCGGAGTGGTTTTCTCATGCGATGAATGAGTCTTTCAAGAAGCCGTAATTGTTCAGAAGATGGAAGCGATGCTATTTCTTCTTCTATTTTCAAAAGTGATGTTCTACTCATCATAGTTCTCCTTCAATGAGCTTTTGCAGGGGATATGAAACAAACAGTTCAGAGAACAGTTTGTCAATTATGCCGATTCTGTCACCCTGTTGTACCTCAAAGGAGACGTCTTTTAAAGCCCGGAAATCTTCTTGTGAGGCGGTGAAGGGTGAAGGTGAACCCTGTGAAGGGTGAAGAGTGAAAGCTGAAGAGACGCGGGTTATGCACTGAGCAAGCGTAACTCCTTCCTGCCAGACATCAAGCTGCTTATGCGCTCTTTTCACTATTCACCCTTCACTTTTCACTGTATCGCAAAGAACGGCAAAAAACTGTTTGTTTTGGGGGTAAACCTTTAAATTCAAGCATTGCCATCTCTTTACGGCTTTGCGTCTAAGAGATGAGAGAGTAAGCTTTTTTACACTACGTCAGCAAAACTACGCTCCAATCGGCGGAACCACCAGAATCCTGAAATGAGAATAGCAAAAATCAACACCAGCGACAGCAGATAACCTGGCCAGTAGATCAAAGAATCTTTACCAATTACGGCCCAGCGGAACCCTTCTATTACCCCCACCATCGGGTTGAGGGCATACAAAAGGCGCCACTTATCCGGTACAATAGTGCTGGAAAAACCAACCGGTGAAACATAGAGGCCAAACTGTACCAGAAAAGGCACCACATAGCGAAAATCACGGTATTGTACATTCATGGCTGATATCCAGAGTCCACAGCCAAAAACAAACAACAGGGCCTGCATGAGGAAAAGAGGCAAAAAAACAATATGCCAATCCGGCATAAAACCATACCAGAGCATCAGTAGGCAAAGTATTACAAGGGAAATGAAAAAATCAACCAAAGCAACTATCACAGCACTTGCAGGCACTATAATACGGGGAAAGTAGACTTTGGTCAGCAGATTCTGGTTGTCAATCAACGAGTTTGAACTGTCAGAAAGGGAGTTGGCAAAGAACTGCCACGGCAGCAGTGCAACATAAACCAACACCGGGTACGGTATACCTTCGGAAGGTAATTTAGCCAGTTTACTGAAAACAACAGTAAATACAATCATGGTCAAAAATGGACGCAGAACAGACCACGCTATACCAATAGCGGTCTGTTTATAACGCACCAGCAGATCACGCCAGGCAAGGAAGTAAAATAGTTCACGATACTTCCAGAGGTCTCGCCAATAGTTGCTTATACCGCTTCCCGGTTCTATGATCAGGTCGTACTGATCAGTATTCATCCACACTCCTTTCCCTTGCAGACCTATCTATCAAACATATGGATGACGCAACTCACAAGCATTCAGGAATATTTTTCCTGTTCATCTGCTTGCCAAATCCTTTTTTGTATAACATATATCCAGTAAATTTAATCAAAGATCTGCATTTTTAGTCTATTTGATTTTAGAGTCTTCGGGTGGTAGTATTCAACATATAATGATTCAAACCTGCATCATCGAACGGGGCTCCATATGTGGCGCGTAGCCTGGCAAAGATTTCTGAAGCGCCTTCAACTTCGCGAATCCTGGATTATTTTCTTTATCCTGGGAAACGTGATGATTAATTTCCCATTCCTTAAGATATTCAACCAGTCAACAATGATTATGGGGTTGCCACTTCTCTTCATATATTTCACCTTTGGTTGGGCAGCATCAATAGGAGTGATATACCTCTTCACACGCCCGATGCATCCTGATGAAGGCAGGCAAGAGGAGCATAAAGAACTGTGAACCTGAACTTCTTCCATGTTGCAGGCATAACGGTTGCCTATACGGCAATCCTCTTTTTTATTGCCTGGTTTGCAAGGTACAGAAGCGACAAAGGTAAAAGTGTTGTAAACAACCCGATAGTATACAGCCTTTCCATAGCTATCTACTGCACCTCCTGGACATTCTACGGCAGCGTAGGAAAAGCATCCACAACCGGCATAGACTTTCTGATGATCTATCTGGGCCCCACCCTTACGGCATTCTCATGGTTTTTTATCCTCAACAGAATCATCAGGATAAGCAAAGAATCAAACGTATCCTCAATTGCGGATTTTATAAGCCTTAGATACGGAAAATCCCAGTTTCTGGGCACACTTGTAACAATCATAGCCACGCTGGGCATCATGCCCTACATCGCCCTTCAGATAAAAGCGGTCTCAACAACATTCTCCATGATTAGCAACGCAGCGGGCCACACCTTTGAAATGCCTGTTTCACACACATCCCTAAACCTTTCAGCAGGACTGGCCCTCACCATAATTCTTTCTGTATTCAGCATTATTTTCGGAGCAAGACGCCTTTCTTCCACAGAAAGGCATGAGGGACTAATCGCCGCCGTGGCCTTTGAGTCCCTTGTAAAGCTTGTAAGTCTTCTTGGTGTCGGAATTTTCATAACCTACGGACTTTTCGACGGGTTCACAGATATTTTCACACGTTTTAATGGCCGTTTTCCGGAACAGTTCCATCGGCTTATGACTCTAAATTCAAACTCCGGCAGCGGGTCAATACCTTCATCAACCATGCTTATCATGTCAATGGGGGCCATTATGCTGCTCCCCCGGCAGTTTCATGTAATGGTTGTGGAAAATGCCGATCCCAAACATGTCCGTAAAGCCATGTGGATTCTTCCGGCATACCTTTTTCTGATAAATATTTTCATAATACCTATTGCACTGGGAGGAATACTCCTTACCGGCACAGCACAGAACGCAGATTATTTTGTCATCAGCATTCCACTCATGACCAATCACAACCTTATTGCCCTGCTGGCTTTTCTGGGGGGGCTTTCTGCTGCCGCAGGGATGGTAATGGTAGAATCCGTTGCAATATCCACCATGCTGTTGAACCACCTGATTATGCCTTTCCTTGTAAGAATTTCCCCCAAAAAATGGTTACCGACACTTCTTATAAATATAAAACGGGTCGGTATTTTTCTCGTAGTATTTATGGGTTATATGTATTGCAGAATCGTTGGCGACTCCTTCATGCTGGTAAATATGGGGCTTATCTCATTCGCCGCTGCGATGCAGTTTCTGCCTGCCCTGCTCGGGGGACTTTACTGGCGCAGAGGTAATCGAACCGGAGCCATATCCGGCATGCTGCTGGGTTTTGTTCTCTGGGCATACACACTGCTTCTTCCTTCAATACTTACTCCGGCTCACCTTATGGTTGCCAATGGGCCATTTAACATTACCCTGCTTAAGCCATTGGCCCTTTTCGGCCTGGCCGGTATGGACATGTGGAGCCATTCACTCTTCTGGAGCATGCTGTTCAATATCGGGGCCTATCTCACCTGCTCTCTTGTGCTGCCCCAATCTGAAAAAGAGCTTGAGCAGGTAAAAAGATTCATATCTGATTCAGAGCACGAGGAATTTGGTCAGCCTTCAGAAACAAAACGTCTTTCAAAACCTGTTACGATCAAACAATTCACTGCAATGATGGGTAAATTTATCGGAGAGCCTGAAGCAGCCAGAGAGATGACTTCCCATTTAAAAGATCGTCAGATAGAGGAAGATGATGCTGTTTCAGAATTCGAGCTTCCGGGTCTCAAGCGTTTTGCGGAAAGAACACTTGCCGGCTCCGTTGGCGCAGCCGCTGCAGGAGCCATTGTAGACAGTTTTCTGTCTGACATGGGAAGCCGTATGGAATCTGTGTACGACATATTCAGTAATGTAAGAACATCCCTGGACCAGAGCAGGGAGGCGCTCTATGTAAGGCTTAAAGCCTCTGAGATAATCAACCGGACCAAGGAGCTCGATGCCATAGCAGATGACCTGTTACGCCTTCTGCTCAAGGAGTTCAGGCTTGACACGGGATTTGTCCAGCTGAGAAAAAACAGCGACTTCCCCTTGCAGGTAATAAGCTATCAGGGATCAAACCGCAGGCCCATAACACCTGAACACTGGTTTTTCGAGAATTCGGCATACTTTACAATGGCAATGGTTGATCAACGGCCCCATTTTGTAAATGATGTAAGCCAGATTGATGAAATTGTGGATATTGGAAAAATCAAGTCGGAAGGTTTCGTCTCCTTTGCCCATATACCCATATTCCGTGATGGCGAGGAATGTCTCGGCGTTCTATCCATATATTCCAAGACGATAGTCGGCATATTTACGGAAGAGTTCCTTAACCTTCTGATGAGCCTTACCGGACAGCTGGCACAGGCTGCCCGTCTTGCAAGCGAGATGGAGGCCAGGGAAGCGGCAAGGCGAAAGATGCAGCAGGTTCAGCTTGAAAAGGCAAGATTCACAAGGGATATGGAAATCGCTCATCAGATCCAGAATTCTCTTCTCCCCCAGTCCCCGCCTGAACTTTTCGGAGTGGAACTGGCAGGCAGATGCATCCCTGCGGATCATATCGGAGGAGATTACTACGACTTCTTCAAGCGTGATGACCACACACTTGACCTTCTGATTGCGGATGTTTCAGGACACAGTGTAGGCGCTGCCCTGATGATGACCGAGGTAAGAACCCTTCTGCGCGCCAATGCAGGCAGATCCAGCACCCCCAGCTCCGTTCTTGCCTCACTCAACAACCAGCTTTATGAAGATCTGTCAAGGGCCGAGCTCTTTATTACCATGTTCTATGCCAGATATAATGCAGCGACAGGAAGGCTTTCATACGCCAATGCAGGCCACAACAGGCCAATACTGCACCGCAGGGAGGAGGATAGCTGCACAGAACTGGATGCTGAAGGTCTGATTCTCGGAATAAAGCCATCAGTTGTATTTGAAGAAGGTTCTGTCCTTCTGCAGCCCGGAGACGTTATACTGTTCTACACAGATGGAATCAACGAGGCAACAGCTCCGGACGGAGAGCTTTTCGGAACAGGGAGAATCTGCCTTAATCTTTCTTCCTCTGCCGATAAACCGGCTGGAACAATTGCTGATTCCTTCTACCAGGAGGCCCTTTTGTTCAGCGGATCGCGGGGCCTTGCCGACGACATTTCAATGGTTGTGCTGAAGATACTCTCATAAGATAGTGTCAAAAGTTTCATGAAAGACTGGGATGTTGACATGAAAACAGTCCAA
>CAZXTZ010000200.1:3191-5714 GCA_964643645.1 uncultured Geobacteraceae bacterium | reverse complement strand
ATTATTTAAAAAACGTCAAAAATAGCTGTTAAATAGATTTCTGATCTTTTAACATACTGTTGTTGTTAGCCTAATAATAAAACAAAAACGACCTAAATTTATAAGGAATACGACATGGAAAGTCAGCCTGCAAAACCAAAACTTCTGGATCAAGTACGCGACCGTATCCGTTTAAAACATTACAGCCGCCGGACTGAGGATGCGTACCTTGATTGGGCAAAGCGATACATACTTTACCATAATAAAACGCATCCGCAAGAGATGGGCAAGAAAGAAATTGAGGATTTTCTAACGTATCTGGCCCGTGATCGCAAGGTGTCGGCATCTACCCAGAATCAGGCCAAGTCTGCGCTTTTGTTTCTGTATAAAGAGGTGATGGGGATTACACTCCCCTGGGTAGGCGAGGTGGAGAAGGCCAAGAAGCCGCAGAAGATGCCTGTGGTTCTGACTGAGAATGAGGTGCAGGCTTTGTTGATAAAGCTTTCTGATATATGGCTTTTGCTGGGACGGCTTTTGTACGGCACCGGTATGCGTTTGCTTGAAGGGTTACGACTGAGGGTGCAGGATATTGATTTTAGTGCAAGCCAGCTCATGATTCGTGACGGGAAGGGTGGAAAGGATCGGGTGACGATGTTGCTGCCCTCAAACTATCGGAAAAATTTAAAAATTCTGTCATTCCCCAGGGCTAACCTGGAATCCGTTTTGTAACTACCTGAAAACCTTATCCCCGAAAATAGCATTAGGGGATGACAATCTGGTAGAGACGCAATATTTTGCGTCTCTACTGTTTTATATCTGCCGTTCGGCATTCACAAAGAAGCTCCGTGCAGATCTCTCTTGTGATAGCGCCAGGCAAATGCTGCTCCACGGAAATACCAGTCAACAAGAAAAACGCCCCATACTGCATATAACGACCAGTGTAGAAGCGGTCCGGCTATCCAGGCAAGGAATACCCGTACTCCCCACATGGCAACCAGGGTCACTATGAAAACATAAAAAGTATCCCCGGCTCCCCTCAAGCTTCCTGCATAGACAAAAGAAATTGCAAGCGGTATCTGGGCAAAGGCAACAAGCCTTAAAAATACGGTTCCATGTTTTATTACATCCGGATCGCTGGTGAAAATCATCATCAGGTATTGGGGCACAAGAAGAAAGATTGCCGCCATACCACCCATAACCCAAAGCGCAAGCCGCAATGCCTGGACATGACTCAAATGGGCGCGGCGATACTTCTTTGCTCCCAGCGATTGTCCCATAAGCGAAGCTGCGGCAATTCCCATACCTGCCCCCGGCATGAAGGAGAGCGATTCAATGGCCAGACCTATCTGGTGGGCCGCATACGCGGTGGTGCCGTAGGCTATGATGAAGCTGGAGTAGAAGAGCTGGCCTGACTGCTGGGCTATCCTCTCCAGTGCAACCGGCCAGCCAACCCTCCATATTTTAGTGAAAAGGTGACTGTCAGGAAGGGATATGACGATGTGCCGATGGTGTATGCCCATGTATAGCAGATAGACGAAACCTACAAATTCCGAGAGGTTTATGGCTATGGCCGCACCCTTGACTCCCATCGCAGGCAAGCCCCATTTTCCGTAGATAAGGGGCCACGCAAGCAGTACATGCAGTATATTTACTATGATTATACCCTGCATAGGTATGCGGGTCTGACCGCTTCCATGCATGATGGCAGACAGGATGTTGACCCCGGTTGTCCATACGAGCCAGAGAAATACAAGCCTTATATATTCTGCGGCAAGGGCCTGCACTTCCGGTGCCGCTCCCATTATCCTTGCCAGGTCAGCCCCCCATAAACTCCCTGCTATTGTACAAACAGCGGTCATGGCAAGGCAGGCAAGAAAAGCTGTAAATGCGGCCCTGCCCGCATCTTCGTGCTTTCCTGCCCCTGTCTGATGGGCAATTACAACTGTTGTCCCGGTGGAAAGGCCCCAGAAAGAGGTCATGGTTACAAAAACAAGCAGTTGCCCCAGGCCGGTGGCAGCAATGGCAGGGGCTCCGAGTCCGCCGGTCAGAAATATGTCAACAATGGCTACAAGTCGTTGAAAGAGTGAGGAGAGTAGCACAGGCATGGAAAGCCTGAAAACATTTCTGCGGATTGAAACCGTAGCAGGCAGGTCAGAATGGTTAAAGATATTGTGGATCCAAGGGAACATTGCGGAAATGTACCCCCATGATAATGAAGCGTCAATACAAGGTTGTCAGGACAAAAGTATTTTAGACCTGAACAGGAGCATCTGCAGGGCCAGGGCTATTTTGGACGCAATAACCTCAATTTCGCTGCGGGCTGTCTCAAGAGTATGCTGGTTGTCCCATACAAGAATGGCGGCTACAGGTCTTTTCTGGATGATTATCGGCACAGAGAGAAAAAAGATGTCATCAGGCAGTTGTAAGGAGTCAAACATGGGGCGGTGGTCCGTAATGGGAAGAAATTCTCCCAAAAAGCCAAGGCCTGCCATTGTCGCTTTAAGTGGAACAGATGTGCCGGGCCGCATTTTCATACCGTTGCAG
>CAZXTZ010000200.1:294-3181 GCA_964643645.1 uncultured Geobacteraceae bacterium | reverse complement strand
CAGGAAATGGCATGGTTTGAGCTGGCGGCCCTCCATGCAACAAATTCATTGTTCCGAAGAATCAACAGAGCAGATCTGCTGCACCTGTGGGCAAGCAGTTCAATAGCTGCATCTGCAACATCTTCCCTGTTTCTTGCGCTGGCAAGCTGAACTGAAAACGGGTCAAGCTCGATCACTCCGTTGTCGGATTCCGGTTCAGGCTGTTCCTCAAACGGGTCTGCTAAAACGATGTCATTTCCATGCAGACTCAAGTCGGCAGGTATCTCTTCAGTGGCAACATTTCGACAGTAGGAAAACAGGCTCGATTCCCTGTTTGAAGACTGCTCGGGCATAAGACTTCCGGTGCGTGGCAACGGCGGATTATTGCGGGAACATCGGTTGCCGTAGTACTGTTCCAGGGCGATACAGGTAAGAAGGTCAGGAGAGACAAGGGGGTGGACAACAGTGCCGGTTTCCTGGGTAATAAGATCAATGGCCTGTCTGTCATGGGGATCAGACATCGCCACCTTTAACTGGCGACCGTTTATGCCTAAAGGGACTGCCCTGTGCATTACGGCAATCTCTGGCGGAATAAGTGAAATTGTCTGCTGGTCAAGGGAGAGCATCTCTATGCGCGTGACAGCAGGCACTCCATGTTTGCGGCTGAGCATTTCAGCAACTACAGATTCGCTTGCGTACCCCATTTCAATAAGGGCGCGGCCAAGTCTTACACCGTAAAGCACCTGCCAGCGGAGCGCATCCCCAAGTTGTGCGGCAGTGATGATCTGCTCCTGAATGAGCATTTCGCCAAATTTGATCTTTAGCTGTGACATGGGAGTGATTCTACAACAGTTTGCATGGGTGTCAATTAAAGTTGTTCAGGAGGAAATAAAAAAATGCGGGCATTTAACAGATGCCCGCATTTTTTTATAACTCAATGTGATAACAGATTATTTAGTGTTGTCGGAACCACCGCCCAGAGCTGCATGGGCTGCTGCCAGACGGGCTATGGGCACCCTGAACGGTGAGCATGAGACATAATCCAGGCCTATTTTGTGGCAGAAGATTACAGATTCAGGATCTCCGCCATGTTCGCCACAGATTCCAAGCTTTATATCCGGACGGGTGGCGCGGCCCTTTTCGCAGCCCATTTTTACCAGTTGGCCAACGCCATTCTGATCAAGGGATACAAACGGGTCTTCCGGCAGAATACCCGCGTCAACATAAAAAGGCAGGAACTTGCCGGCATCATCGCGGGAAAGGCCGAAGGTTGTCTGTGTAAGATCATTGGTGCCGTAGGAGAAGAATTCAGCCTCAACTGCAATCTCGTCGGCAGTAAGGGCGGCCCGTGGCAGTTCTATCATTGTGCCTATCAGATACTCAACCTTTACACCGTACTGTGCGATAACTTCATCGCAAATCCTGACCGCATTGGCCTTGAGTACTGAAAGCTCTTTTACTGTGGCTATCAGAGGTATCATAATTTCAGGGACAATGCTGAACCCTTCGTTCTTGATCAGTTCACAGGCTGCCTCCATGATGGCCCGTACCTGCATGTCGTATATTTCCGGGAAGGTGATACCAAGACGGCATCCACGATGGCCAAGCATCGGGTTGAATTCATGGAGGAATTCCGCCTTTGCCTTAAGTGTCTGCGCCGGTACCTTCATGGTTACAGCAAGTTCATCAATGTCCTTATCCTCCTGGGGCAGAAATTCATGGAGGGGGGGATCAAGGAGGCGGATTGTTACCGGCAGGCCTTTCATCTCGCGGAAAATACCGATGAAATCACCTTTCTGCATCGGCAGGATCTTGGCCAGAGCCCTTTCACGACCTTCCAGATCAGCGGAAAGAATCATCTCCCGGACTGCTGCTATCCGTTCTGCGTCAAAGAACATATGTTCGGTGCGGCAGAGGCCGATCCCTTCTGCGCCGAACTCACGGGCTACCTTTGAGTCGTGGGGAGTGTCGGCATTGGTCCGAACCTTCAGCTTGCGGAACTGGTCAACCCATACCATCAATTTGCCAAAATCACCGGTAAGCTGGGGTGGAACAGTTTTAACCTCCCCCAGCATTACCTGGCCGGTGGAACCGTCCAGGGTAATCATGTCACCTTTTTTGACCAGAACGCCATCCCTTGCAACAAAGCTCTGATCTGCATAGTTTACCTTGATATCGCCGCAACCGGCCACGCAGCACTTGCCCATGCCCCGCGCAACAACAGCGGCGTGTGATGTCATGCCACCGCGGGCGGTAAGTATCCCCTGGGCTGCATGCATACCGTGGATATCTTCAGGAGATGTCTCAATCCGGACAAGTATGACTTTTTTGCCATTTTTTGCCTGCTCTTCTGCCTCATCGGCAGTAAATACAACAGTACCTCCGGCAGCGCCGGGGGAGGCCGGCAGGCCCTTGGCAATTACCTTCTTCTCTGCCTTCGGATCAAGGGAGGGGTGCAGAAGCTGGTCAAGCTGTGAAGGGGCAACCCTCAGCACGGCGGTTTTTTCATCAATAAGCCCTTCCGCAACCATGTCAACAGCCACCTTTATGGCAGCTGTTGCTGTCCGCTTGCCGTTTCGGGTCTGAAGCATGAACAGCTTGCCCTTTTCAATGGTAAATTCAATATCCTGCATATCCTTGTAATGCTTCTCAAGAATCTGGCGGATATCTGCAAGCTGATGGTAGCACTCAGGCAGAACCTCTTCCATGGCAGGCAGGTCACCCGGCTTTTTCTGGTGAATGTTGATAGGCTGGGGTGTGCGGATACCGGCAACAACATCTTCACCCTGGGCGTTCACAAGATATTCACCGTAGAAGTAGTTTTCACCGGTTGAAGGGTCGCGGGTAAAGGCCACGCCTGTGGCGCAGTCGTCACCCATGTTGCCGAATACCATGGACTGGACGTTGA
>CAZXTZ010000200.1:0-284 GCA_964643645.1 uncultured Geobacteraceae bacterium | reverse complement strand
GACGGCGGTGCCCCAGTCGGCAGGTATGCTGTTGAGTTTGCGGTAGGTAATGGCGCGCTGGTTCATCCAGGAACCGAACACCGCGCCAACTGCCCCCCAAAGTTGCTCCTTGGGGTCATCCGGGAATTCCTTGCCCAGATCCTGCTTTATCTTGACTTTGAATGCTGCAACCAGATCTTTCCAGTCCTCAGCAGTCAGTTCAGTATCAAGATGCACACCCTTCTCGGCCTTTTTCATCTCAAGAAGATTTTCAAGGGTATGCTTTTCCATACCCATTACAACAT
>CAZXTZ010000199.1:0-5718 GCA_964643645.1 uncultured Geobacteraceae bacterium | reverse complement strand
AAGAAGGTAGAATAAGGGATGCCGCAGGCTGTTATGAGAAACTTCTGGAGCTGGTGCCGGCCCATACAGGCGCAAAGGCTTTTCTGGAAAAGAACAAGCGGCGCCCTGTCAGGTGAGGCGCCGCTTCAGGTTTCAAGCATGTTTGGCCAATGTTATTTGATGACCTCAACTGCCTGTGAGAGCACCAGTGCGTCAAATGAGCGGTTAAGAGTTTTACTGTGAAGAGGAATTGCCTGAGAATCTGCATACTTAACCTTGTCGCCCTTGGCGATCTTCATTGGAAGGGCTGCAACCCATGTCTTCTTGCCGTCGTCATGCTGTACTTCCATGTAGATGTATTGTCCACCGTCAAGCAATTCTGTCACTTTGCCTGATTTTGCCGGCACACCATCAGGGACAGGCATCGGCTTGAGCCCTGCATGCGGATCTTCCTTGGTTCCGTGTACAGCATCTTTCGGCATTGCCGGTTTGCCGTCCTGGGCCTGCTGGGCTCCACCCACAGGAGGATGTCCCGGCGGTAGTGTTGCAGCAGCCTGCTGATTTGTTGGAGCTTCTGTTTTTGGTCTGTCCTGACATCCTGCCAGTGCGAGGGATCCTATAATTATTGCAAGTACTGTTTTCTTCACTTTAACTCCTCCTTGATGACTGTCTTATATATGAAAAATAGCATATATTCCTCCGGTAGTACAAAAGAAAAAATGAATTCCGGGTAGTATTATTGCCTGTTGAAAAAAATGTGGTATATGAAAATGTATACATTTTTTTGCATTTGTAGATACGGGGAGGAAACATGTTTGAATCTGCCGAGCTTGGTCATAAATTATCAAAAGAATTGTACCGGAAGGAGCAGCCAGTGGTCAGGGAGGCCCTGCTGGATGCCCAGCTTGACCTGCTTCAGTCAGGCAGATTCCCCGTGATAATACTTCTTGCCGGGGTTGACTGTGCCGGCAAGGGGGAAACCATGAACCTGCTGCATGAGTGGATGGATCCGCGCCATATAGAATCCCACGCACAGCGGGAGCTTACGGATGAAGAGCGGGAACGCCCCCCCATGTGGCGTTACTGGAGAGATCTTCCACCAAAGGGCAAGATCGGGATATTTATAGGTTCATGGTATTCTTCGCCCCTTGTTGATAATGTTTATGGTCGCACAAAAAATGCGGAACTTGATCAGCAGTTAGACAGGATATCCCATTTTGAAACAATGCTCTGCAATGAGGGAGCGCTTATTCTCAAATTCTGGCTGCACCTGTCGGAGGATGAACAGAAAAAACGCCTGAAAAAACTTGAAAGTGATCCGAAAACCCGGTGGCGCGTAAATGACAGCGACTGGCAGAATTACAAAATGTACAAGCGATTCAGGACTGTTTCAGAGAGGATGCTGAGAACAACAAGCACACCGGAAGCCCCATGGATAATAGTTGAAGGTTCGGATGAACGCTATCGTTCGCTTACCATAGCAAAGTCCATTCTGGAAGCCATGCGCAGGCGTCTGGATTCTCCCGAGGTGTCCCATGAAGAGCCGTTGCCTCCAATGCTTACTTCAATTGACGGCCTTCAGATACTTCAGACGCTGAACCTGAAAAAAGCCGTTGCCAAAAGCAAGTATGAAGAGGAGCTGGAGACACTTCAGGGACGTCTTAACATGCTTTCTCGCCACAAGGATTTTGACAAGCTTTCCATAGTGGTGCTTTTTGAAGGTAACGATGCGGCAGGAAAGGGCGGAAGCATCAGAAGGATTACGCAGGCCCTTGATGCAAGGACTTACAGAATAATCCCTGTTGCAGCTCCAACTGAAGAAGAGCGGGCTCAGCCCTATCTCTGGAGGTTCTGGCGTCATCTCCCGAGAAGGGGACGTGTTGCCATTTTTGATCGTTCGTGGTATGGCAGAGTACTCGTCGAAAGAGTTGAAGGTTTTTGCTCTCACGGAGACTGGATGAGAGGATATGGCGAGATCAATGATTTTGAAGAGCAGCTTGTCAGAAACAGGACCGTAGTTGTAAAATTCTGGCTCGCCATATCACAGGACGAGCAGCTTAAGCGTTTTAAAGAACGGGAGAAAATCGGTTTCAAACGGTTCAAGATCACTGAAGAGGACTGGCGCAACCGTGAAAAGTGGCCTCTTTACGAGCAGGCCGTCTGTGATATGATTGACCGTACAAGCACTGAAATATCACCGTGGACTCTTGTTGAAGCCAACAACAAGTGGTTTGCCAGGCTAAAAGTTTTGAAAACCCTTTGCACTCGGATTGAAAAAGCATTAAATAAGGTGTAATCTACGACGTCGTTGTACTGTTATTTTATGAGAAAGGCTGTAAAGTTATGCCAATAAATCCAGCGGTTCTTGAAGCACTCAACACCACCCAGGAAGCATTTCTCAAGAATCTTATTGATGACACCCGGAATGTGTTTTCTACAATGCTGGGGCTTGAGTTGATGCATCTGCCACTTGAGGTTGATCCTCTCACCCACTTTAATGATTGTATATCAGCAATGGTTGGACTTGCCGGCACATACAATGGCCTTGTGTCTATCCATCAGCCTGTTTCTCTCGGGAAAAAAGTGGCGGGAACAATGCTTGACATGGAAATAGATGAGGTTGACCAGGATCTTTTCGATGCGCTGGGCGAGATTGCCAACATGGTGGCAGGTAACATAAAGATGCATCTATCAAAGGGTGGCAGCGATGTCAGGCTTTCGACCCCCTCCGTCGCAACCGGAAGTGATTATGTAATAAGCTGCAAGGATGCAGGTTCACTAAACCTGCTCTTTGATCTTGACGAAGAGTGGCTGATGGTAAGCGTACTTATCGAGATGGAGTAGCAGAACTTTTCGCTGTAAACCAAATAAAAAGACGCTCTGCGTATCTGAGAAGAATAAAGAACAGCTCCTTGTGGGCATTTCTGCCAAATCTGACAAAAGGCTTTCTTACATAAAAAGGGACAGCGCCGGACAGTATGGCAGCAAGGCAGCCTGTAAGCAGCCTGTCATCGGCCATTAGAATAGAAGGCAGGGGAACGGACATAAGTTCTCCTGCCTTTTTTATGCCGTCAGTATAAGGTTTTTTCCTTACTCCTGATATGAAGCGGATCCCTGGAAATTTTTTTCTGAACCAATCAACACGAGGACCAACCGGACGGTTTGAAAGTATTACAATCCTCTCTTCAGAAAAAACCTCAACCGCCTTTTTCAGCCATTCCACAACCTCGGGCAGCGGCATATCCGCTGCATGAGGGGCAAGAACACCATCAAAGTCCAGTGCCAAGCCGCGAACACCTTTTTTTTGCAATCCTTTCAGATCAATATCTATCAGGGTTTCGGCATCACCGGATTCTTGTTTGATCAACTTCCCAAGCTGATCCCGATTATTAAACCCCTCCTTTATGCCAAGAAGAATATGGTTGATAGCACTACTCCTTCTTGCAGTTCTGAGCCTTTGAGATAAGGAAGTAGACTATACCCAGAATAAGCAGTGTAACCGCAAGAAAGGTCTGGGTTTTCAGGTCATCGTGCCTTAGTGTGGAGATAAGTATCTCCCTCACCATTGCCACAATCACCACGCCAACGAACACCAGAATATTGAAACTGCCCCCTTTGAGGTTCTTGATCTCGTTTTCCAGCAGCTCAATCATCATCCATAGAATCAGCATCTCGCCAAGAGCTGAAAATATGGCTTTTTCAGGGCTGCCTGTGAAAATATGGGTCAGATCCTTGACAAAAAGCCCCATAACACCGATGGAAACCCCTGCAAGAGCTATTACAAGAACAAGGTTAAGTCCGTAGGTAAACCTTTCGGAAATATGTATAAGACCGGATTCAAGCCTTCGGGAAACAAACACCTTTTTCATCTCTTCGTCACGATAGGATGATGTCATTACTGACAGGTTCATATCCAGTATCTTGTCCGCCGATTCCCGGTAAGACCTGCGCAGATCCCTGTCTGAAAATGTGTCATGTATCAGGTGATGCAGAAAATGCCTGACCCTGTGCATGGCAGCATTTACGAAATTAACCGGTAGCCCCACCTTTACATGGGTATATCCTATCCGCTTTACATTGTTCAGATAGGCTTCATCATATACCCCCTGAAACAGGGATAGGAACCAGAGACGATGGTAATGCCCCATCTTTTCACGGGTGGACTGTTTGGAGAGAATCGCATATGTCTCTGGCTGCGATACGATATACTCATAGAATTCGTTAATCATCCGGTTCTGCTCCTCCTCCGCAAGGGGCAGCAGTTCCTTCAGTCGCGATGCGTCTTCTTCTGTAAAGTAATAATGTCGTTTAAGCTCTTCAATTGTATCAGCCATCTTCTCCATACCTCATTAGATTATTTCAGCACGAACCGTAACGCCACGCAGCGGCGCAGCTTCCTTCGCTTGAGACCATGCATGCCCCCACAGGGGTCTCTGGTATACAGCCTGATCCAAAAAACGGACACTCATGCGGAGATATCCTTCCGGTCAGCACCTCGCCGCAACGGCATCCTTCCGGTTCCAGTGGTTCAGGAAGAGCAAGTTCTATCATCCGTGAGGCATCGAAGCGCTGGTATTTATCCCTTATTCTCAGTCCGCTGCCCTGTATAAGTCCAAGTCCACGCCAGACTGTATCGCACTCCACAAACACTGTGCCGGCAAGCTCCATTGCCTTACTGTTGCCGACATTTGAAACTGCCCGTGAATACTGGTTTTCAACCTTCGCAACCCCGCTTGTTATCTGCCTTAAGAGCATTGAAATCCCCTGAAGTATGTCAGCAGGTTCAAAGCCTGTTACAACGCAAGGTATAGCATGTTTTTCAGCAAGTGGAAGATAGGCATTTGCACCTATAACAACACTAACATGGGCCGGACAGATATAACCGTTTATCTGAATCGCAGGGTCTGAAGAGAGCAGCAACATGGGCCCGGGAATGGTTTTGTTTGAGGCAAGCGCCATAAAATTGTCCAGCCCCTGCCTTTCAGCTGCAATAATAGCCCCTGCTATCGTCGGAGTGGTAGTCTCAAAGCCCACAGCAAGAAATATCACCTTCTTGTCCGGGTTAAGGGCTGCCAGCTTTACTGCGTCAAGCGGTGAAAAGACAATACGGATATCAACGTCTCCCTTTGCCTTTTCTGCCAAAAGAGAGGAATAAGAACCGGGAACCCGGAGGAGATCACCGAATGTTGCAATAATGATATCCGGAAGGGAAGCAAGTGCAATGGCATGGTCAATATATCCAGCAGGGGTAACGCAGACCGGGCAGCCGGGGCCGGATATCAGGCGGATGTTATCAGGCAGAAGGCTCTTGATCCCGAAACGGGCTATGGCCATGGTGTGTGTGCCACAAACCTCCATGAAGCTGACCGGCTTGCGCAATTTAGATGCCTCAACGGCAATGGCTCGGGCCAGTCCCTGCACCAGTTCACGATCCCTGAACTCATCCTGAAATTTCAAGCCATATCCCCTGAATCAAATATCTCACGCATAAGCCTCAGCGTATCCTCCGCCTCTGCCGGATCAATGCGGGAAATGGCAAATCCGGCGTGGACAATTATATAATCCCCAGGCGCAACTTCATCGGAAAGCATCATAAGGCTTGCCTCGCGGCGCACACCGTCCATCTCGGCAATTGCCGTTTCATTTTCTATAGATACAATCTGCATTGGCACACCAAGACACATATATCATATCCTCCTTGCCGCAATTGCAGCCTGCCCCAGGGATATTCCCCCGTCA
>CAZXTZ010000198.1:0-5738 GCA_964643645.1 uncultured Geobacteraceae bacterium | reverse complement strand
GGTGGCTGTGACAAAGGATCTGCTGGGGCGCTACAAGGCCGGTGATCTTATTGGCAGGCTGGCCCCGATTATTGGTGGACGCGGTGGCGGCAAGCCGGAATTGGCCCAGGCTGGCGGGAGTCAGCCGGACAAACTGCCGGAGGCGCTTTCAGCCGCTTCGGCTCTGCTTGTATAGGAGGGATTATGGAGGGCGCCTGCCGTTGTAATGTTAAAACAATTCTGGTAGTTGATGATGAACAGATCATCAGGGACCTTTGTGTAAGGGCGCTTAAGGAATACAACAGCTTTCAGGCAGCTTCAATGAAAGATGCCCTTGAAATATATGAAAAGGAAAAAATTGATCTTGTACTGACAGACGTAATGATGCCGGGAGGAAGTGGCATCGAGCTGCTTAAGCAGATAAAGATGCAGGATCCAGGTTCTGTTGTGGTCGTAATGACCGGTTTTGGCGATAAGGAAGTAATTCTCAGCGCTTTAAGGGAAGACGCCGATGATTTCATAAATAAGCCGCTTCAGATCATCCAGTTGCGAAATACCATAAAGAAGGCCCTGGATAAAAAGTCTTTGAAGGATGAACTTGCCACAATAAAGAGGATTGACGAGCTTAAAGGTTCTTTTCTTTCAATGATTTCACATAAACTCAGAACTCCCATAACATCGCTGTCTCTGGCCCTTGAGGCATTTCAGCACAAGCTGGAGATGGAACATTCCGAGAGTGCTGAATGCAGGAACCAGCTTGGTTCCATGCGTGAGGATCTGCAGTTTCTTACACGACTTGTGACAAGTCTTCTCCGTTTCAATCAGGTGATGGTCAATTCAGACAGCCACCCTGTCTCCTGTGACCTGTCCGAAGTGGTTCGCAGCGCGGCCGAGGTGGCAAAACGCAACTCTGCAAGGCCGGAAGTTGATCTGCAGCTTTCCCTGGATAACCTGCCTGACCAGTGTTACGACAGGGACAGGCTTGTCTTTGCAATTCAGCAGGTAATTGATAATGCATTCAAGTTTTCCGAAGACGGGGGCGTTGTAAAGGTTTCGCTCTCCCAGGAGGTTTGCAAGGCAGTTGTAACCATAAATGACAGCGGTTGTGGAATACCGCCTTCAGAAATGTCCAAGGTTTTTGAGCGTTTTTACCAGGTTGATCCGGATCTTACAGGGCAGGTGCCAGGATTCGGGCTTGGTCTTTTCTGCGCCCGCGAGATAGTTAGGCAGCATGGCGGAAAGATTGTTATTAACAGTGAGCCGGGTTCAGGCACTACAGTAAAAGTCAATCTCCCGGTAACCGGCTAAGTGAGGTTCTTGTGAAGCATCTTATTGAAAAGGCAAATACATTGATGGAGGCGCTTCCGTACATAAGGCGTTTCTCCGGCAAGACCTTTGTGATCAAATACGGCGGTCATGCAATGGCGGATGAGCGGCTTAAGGAATCCTTTGCCCTTGATGTGATCATGCTGAAATCCCTTGGCATTAATGCTGTGATTGTTCACGGCGGCGGTCCCCAGATTAATGAAACCCTGAAAAGATACGGGATTGTCTCGGAGTTTGTAAGGGGCATGCGGGTCACCGACGCTGAAACCATGTCGGTTGTTGAGATGGTTCTGGTGGGGCAGGTAAACAAAGAGGTGGTTGGATACCTGAACCTTCATGGTGGCAGGGCTGTGGGGCTGTGCGGCAAGGATGGCACTCTGCTTCTGGCGAAGAAGATGCTTCAGGAGATAAGCGACGAGAATGGCGCTCTTGAACAGGTGGACATCGGTTTTGTAGGGGATGTGGTCAAGGTAAATACTGACTTGATCAAAACCCTTGAGCAGGGAGGCTACCTGCCGGTTATTGCCCCGGTGGGTGTCGGGCTTGATGGAGAAAGCTATAATATTAATGCCGATGTGGTGGCGGGCCGGGTAGCCGCAGCCCTTAATGCTGAAAAGCTGATACTTCTGACCGATACCCCCGGTGTGCTGGACAACGACAAGAAACTGATTCAGAAGATCAGCGTGGCTCAGATGCATCGCCTGATTGAAGATGAATCAATTACCGGCGGTATGATACCGAAGGTGGTTTGTTGTGCAGAGGCTCTGAATGATGGTGTAAAGAAGGCCCATATTATTGACGGAAGGATGGAGCATTCCATCCTGCTTGAGATCTTTACAGATGTCGGCATAGGGACGGAGATAACCAAATGACCAATCAGCAATGGATTGAACGTTCAGATAAAGTAATAATGAAAACATACGGTCGCTATCCGATTGTGCCGGTACGGGCTAAAGGCTGTCGTCTGTGGGATGCTGATGGAAAAGAGTATCTGGATTTTCTGGCCGGCGTGGCGGTAAACAACCTGGGACATTGCCACCCGAAAGTTGTGAAGGCCATACAGGAACAGGCGGCAACACTCATTCATTGCTCCAACTACTACCAGATCCCCCACCAGATAGAGCTGGCTGAACTTTTATGCAGTCACTCATTTGCGGACAAGGCCTTCTTCTGCAACAGCGGAGCTGAAGCCAATGAGGCTGCCATCAAGCTGGCCCGCAAGTACAGCCGTGAAAAGTTCGACAACCCTGAACGTTACGGGATCATCACCGCTGCTGAATCGTTCCATGGTCGCACAATGGCAACTGTATCGGCAACCGGCCAGGAAAAGGTGCAGCGTTTCTTTGACCCGTTGCTGCACGGCTTCAGTCATGTCGCGTTTGACGACCTTGCTGCCCTTGAAGCGGCAGTTACTCCTCAGACCTGCGCCATAATGCTTGAGCCGATACAGGGGGAAGGCGGGATCAATGTCCCTTCTGTCGCTTATATGCAGGGTGTGCGTGAACTTTGCGACCGCCACGGCCTGCTGTTTATTCTTGATGAGGTACAGGTGGGGATGGAGCGCACCGGCAAGCTGTTTGCCTACGAGCATTTCGGTGTAACCCCCGATATAATGACCCTGGCCAAGGCTTTGGCTGGTGGCGCGCCCATCGGCACCATGCTGGCAAAGGATGAATTTGCCGCTTCATTTACCCCCGGAACACACGGTTCAACCTTCGGAGGCAACCCGCTGGTAACCGCTGCTGCAGTGGCCGCAGTGCGGGCCATACTGGAGGAGGGGCTTCTCAACCGTGCCGAGGAGATGGGGGAGTATCTGCATGGAGAGCTGGAGGCTCTGGGCAAAAAATATCCATTTGTTAAAGAGGTGCGAGGCATCGGTCTGATGATCGGCATGTCTCTTTCCATACCCGGAGCTGATATTGTTAAAAAAGGGCATGAACTGGGACTGTTGTTGAATGTGACCCACGATACGGTCCTGCGTTTTGTGCCGCCTCTTACTGTCAGCAAGCAGGAAGTCAATCAGATGATTCAGATTTTAGACGGGATTTTTAAGGAGATTGCAGCATGAGAAAACATTTTCTTGCACTGCATGATTTTTCCAGGCAGGAGCTGGACGCTATGCTGGCCCTGGCTGCTGAGCTGAAGCAAAAGCAGAAGAATGGTGTTGAGCATCATCTGCTCAAAGGCAAGACCCTGGCCATGATCTTTGAAAAGGCCTCCACCCGCACCCGTATCTCCTTTGAGGTTGGCATCTACCAGCTGGGAGGTCACGGTCTGTTTATTTCATCTGCCAATTCCCAGATGGGACGCGGTGAGCCGATCAAGGACTCGGCACGGGTCATGGCCCGCTATTGCGATGGCGTGATGATCCGCACCTTCGGCCAGGAGATCGTGGATGAGTTTGCCCGCTACTCTGCTGTTCCGGTAATCAACGGCCTGACCGACCTGTTCCATCCCTGCCAGATCATGGCTGATCTACAGACCGTGATCGAGCGTAAGGGAAGTTATGAGGGCCTCAAGTTTGCCTGGGTGGGTGATGGCAACAACATGGCAAATACCTGGATCGAGGCAGCTGCCATCTTCGGTTTTGATCTGGCGCTGGCTTGCCCCCAGGGATATGAACCGGATCGTCATGTCTGGGAATGGGCACAGAAGCATTGCAGTTCATCCATCACCATAACCGAGGATCCCGAAGAGGCAGTTCGGGATGCAGATGTGATTAACACCGATGTCTGGGCCAGTATGGGGCAGGAGGCGGAACAGAAACAGCGTGAACTGGCTTTTCAGGGCTACTGCGTCAATGACGAACTGATGGCGTTTGCCAAGCCGGACGGCATCGTGCTGCACTGCCTTCCTGCCCATCGCGGCGAAGAGATCAGTGACAGTGTGATTGAAGGGAAACATTCGGTTGTTTGGGATGAAGCGGAAAACCGGCTGCATATCCAGAAGGCGATTATGGCAACGTTGATGGGATGAGAGTAGGGGAGGTTTCAGATGCAAGCGGTAAGAGCGATTGTAAATAGTGATGTACTGATGAATATCTTCAGCCTTCCGTTTGATCTGCAACATCGGAAGGTTTTGCCTGCTGACGATCAACCGACCACGCGAAGCTTATTTAACCCGCAGGAATATGCCGGTTCTCTAAAGCTGGCAGATGCAGCATCTGATATCTCTGCAATGCGTGAAGAGTTGGAGCGAACGGTTATTTTCGGTGGCAAGATTGGTAATCTGGAAAGCCCAGTCACTGCATTAAGAGGATCGTTCAGGGGGAAATTGAGTACTGTTGATGCGTTTATGGCAGCAAAGCAGGTAGAAAAAGAAGCGGAGTTATGAAACTGAGTTTGAACCGGTGGTTCAGGATAAAGTACTGGATGTCTTGTGGTTCAGATAGATTTGTATGTTTTGCGTAGCCGAAAGCCTTGAAGAAAGGCCGACCGCAGGATTTCGCGGACATTCACTATCTTCGCCAGATACAGGAGGCTACTTTATGAGTGAAACTCCGCTGTTGTACTACCGCACGAAGGAACAGACGGGTTCTGCGACCCTGCACTTGAAGAGGCGCTACACGCATATGATGTAGCCCAAAAAATAAAAATAATGATTTTAGGCTACCTCAAGCTGTAACGGTACTTACACAAAGGAGAGCAACAATGGCAAAAAAACAAGAAGTTAAAAAAATCGTTCTGGCCTATTCCGGCGGGCTGGATACCTCAATTATCCTCAAGTGGCTGAAAAACGAATATGGAGCAGAGATTGTTGCTTTTTCGGCAGATCTGGGCCAGGGGGACGAGCTTGACCCGGTTCGTGAGAAAGCGCTCAAGACCGGCGCCAGCACCGTCTATATTGATGACCTGAAGGAAGAGTTTGTCCGTGACTTCGTTTATCCGATGTTCCGTGCTAACGCTGTCTACGAAGGCCACTACCTTCTCGGCACATCCATTGCCCGTCCTCTGATAGCAAAGCGTCAGATGGAGATAGCAAAAATTGAAGGGTGTGATGCGGTTTCCCACGGCGCCACCGGTAAGGGTAACGACCAGGTCCGTTTTGAACTGGCATACTACCATTTTGATCCATCCATTACCGTTATTGCTCCCTGGCGGGAGTGGAAATTGAACAGTCGCAAGGCTCTGATCGCTTACGCCAAGAAGAACGATATTCCAATCCCGATCACCAAGAAGCGTCCATGGTCATCGGACCGTAACCTGCTACATATCTCGTTTGAGGGTGGAATTCTTGAGGACACCTGGGCTGAGGCTCCAGAAGAGATGTATGTTCTTACCTGCAAGCCTGAGAAGGCTCCCAACAAGGCGCAGTATGTCGAGATAGAGTTTGAGCAGGGCAATGCCGTGGCTGTTGATGGCGTAAGGATGACTCCGGCCCAGCTTCTGGCTCACCTGAACACCATTGGCGGCGTTCATGGCATCGGCCGGGTT
>CAZXTZ010000197.1:0-5746 GCA_964643645.1 uncultured Geobacteraceae bacterium | reverse complement strand
TGACGATGTTCTGCAGCCCAAAACCGAGACCTATTCCGACGGCACCAGCCAGTACGTTCAGGGCGGTCAGGTCAATGCCGGCTGTCTGCAGGATCACCACAAGACCGATTACCACTACCATATAACGTACGATTGAACCGAATGCCTGTCGCGCTCCCAGCTCCATCCTGGTACGGGACAGCAACCGGTCAGCGATCAGGCTGCGCAGTTTGCCGGACAGGTAGAACAGGAGCAGAAGCAGGATTACAAGCTTGAGTAGTGCCTCCAGAGTGACCGGAGCGGCTCCCAGGTGGACCAGTTTGATATCAAGAATGGAGCGAATCTGACCAAACAGACTCTGCATAAGGATTTTCCTCGCTAAAACGGCCAGTAATGGGGGATCAGGAAGGTTGCCAGCAGCCAGAATATGATGTTGAGCGGCGTACCCACCCGCAGGAAATCGGCATAGCGGAACTGGCCCGGCCCGTAGATCAGGGTGTTGGTCTGGTAACCCACCGGGGTCATGAAGCTGGCCGAGGCGGCAAAGGTGATACCCATCAGAAGAGGCCGTGAATCTATTCCCTGATTTTCCGCCGCAGCAATGGCAATGGGCGCCAGAAGTGCCGCAGTGGCGTTGTTAGACATCAGCTCCGTCAGTACAGAGGTGGCCAGATAGATACCTGATAGTAGGGCCATGGGCCCCAGGCTGCCCAAAGTATCCACCATAACGCCACCCAAAAGCCTTGCTGCGCCGGTCTTCTCCAGACCGGTGCCCAGAGTAAGCACCCCGGCCAGCAGAAAAATTACCTGCCAGTTGATTGATCCGTAGGCTTCATCCAGAGTAATGCAACGGGTCATCACCATCAGGATGCAGCCGATGATCGCCCCGGCCACGATCGGCACCCAGCCGGTGGCAGCTGCAATTACCACCCCGATCACAATCGCAACGGCTATCAGCATCCGGCTCTTGCGGAAGACCGGCAATGCAACCTGGGAGACCAGCACAAAGGTTTTGTCTTCACGCAACTGTTCAAGATGGTGCTGTTCTACCTCAAACAGCAGAACGTCTCCTGCCTTAAGCGGCATCTCCTCAAGATGTTCCCGCATGATCCGGTTGCGGTGTCTGATGGCCAGGGCCTGTAGACCGTAGCGGGAACGGAAACGGGCCTGTTTCAAACTGCGACCATCCAGGGTGGAGCCGGGGGCTATAACTGCTTCTATCAGCTGCGCCTCCTCACTGAGCCGGGCACCAGTTCCATGTCTGAGAGCAATACCGCGCCGTTCCTTCAGTTTTTTGAAGTTTTCCAGATCACAGCGGACCTTGAGATGATCGCCGGCCTGCAAAAGTGTCTCACCCGGTTCTTCCAGTCGTTTGCCTTCACGGAAGAGATCGAAACCTTTGATAACGACATCATCGAGTAGCGGCGAGGCGGCCAGCATCGTGCCCACTGAGCGGGCCTCCGGTTCCAGAACAATCTCGATCTGATACTCGTTGCTGCCAAAGACCGTACCCCGCTCAGATGCTGCTCCCCGGTTCGGGATCAGCCGTACCCCCACCAGCAGCAGATAACAGAGGCCGGTTCCGAAGAAGATCAGGCCAAGCTGCGTCGGCTCAAACATACCGATTGGGGCCAGTCCGTGGCGCTCAGCTATTGAGGATACCAGAATATTGGTGGAGGTGCCTACCAGGGTGCAGACCCCGCCGAACATGGAGGCAAAGGAAAGCGGCATCAACAGCTTCCCGGCTCCGACGCCACATTCTCGAGCAACCGCCATAGCTACCGGTAGAAAGATCGCAACTGCGGCGGTGTTGTTGATAAAGGCTGACAGACTACCCACCAGCAGCATCATCACGATCAGTACCAGCCAGAAGTTTATCCTGCCCAGCCTGGTCAGGATGCCACCCACAACGTTAACCGCACCGGTCTTGAACAGTCCGGCTGACAGAACAAACATGGCCCCCACTGTTACCGTGGCTGGGTTGCTGAAGCCGCCGACAGCATCTTCAGCAGTGATCATGCCGGACAGCAGCATGGTGCACATTATGATCATGGCTGTCAGATCAACAGGCAATTTTTCCGTTGCGAAAAGGATCACTGCCGAGAGGGTCAGACCCAGCATCAGTAGAATCTCAAAAGTCATGATTTGATAGTATGTTTGAAGGCTCCACCTTAGTTAACCGGTGAGGCGGCTGAAACAGAAAATTCAGATCATACACGGGAATACCTCGTTTATTCAGTCTGGTGCAGTATCCAAATAATCTCTTGCAAGACCGCTTCCACCTGCAACTGATCATCAATCCGGTAGCGTGCTGCAGTAGCACGCTCTGTACCGACGCAGACTGACAGGATACGCGGGTCAGTCAACCTGAACACATCCTCATCGGTCTCGTCGTCCCCTATGAAAAGTGCAGTGGAAGCAACGGCATCATCCATAAGCCGCAGCAGGGCATCCCCTTTGTGGGGTGCCCCCTGGGGAATCAGATTGTCAATGAACTTGCCCCCCACATAGCGCGGTTGCGGTTGCAGCTGTACTATGGCCTCAAGCAGTGCACGGTGGGCCGCAGCAGGATCTGAGGCATGGCGATAATGCAGAGAGAGTGATCCGGCCTTATGCTCAAAATAGAGTTCCTGCACCAGCTGTGGTTGCAGTAGCACAAGAAGTTCGCTGCGCCAGTGATCAATCAGTTTATGCAGCTCTGACAGGTCAACATCGTTTCCCGGCAATCCTTCCAGTCCGTGGTTACCCACCAGATAGCGAGGTTCAAACCCGAGGCGAGCTCTGGCATCTGTGCAGGAACGACCGGTAATTATTGCCGTTGGTGCCTGCCGGGCAAGCTGCTGCAGGCTGAGCCGGGTTGCCTCAGGCAATGCAGCTGCAGTCGGATCATCCACAATTGGCGCCAGTGTGCCATCAAGATCAAAGGCAAACAGGGTTGCCGGGCTGATATATTTTCGCAGGGTCTTGACCCCTTCAGGGCTTAACAGTTCAATCACGCATTCCTCCCGATTCTGGCTGCCAGTTTTTCCCGCTGACGTACCCTGGCTGCATCCAGAAGCATCCGGCCTGCCCATCGGTAGACGTTGAAGTCCTGCACAAGAGCCCGCATGCTGCGCATCCGCTCCCGCTGTTCATACTCAGGCATGGTGAGTCCCTGGTACAGTGCATCGGCGGTCTGTTCAACATGGTAGGGGTTCACTATCAACGCCTCATGCAGCTCATTGGCCGCCCCTGTAAACTGGCTCAATACCAGCACACCGCGCTCATCATCACGGGCTGCTACAAACTCCTTGGCCACCAGATTCATACCGTCGTGCAGGCTTGTCACCATGCAGACATCACTGGCCCGGTAATAACGGTTGACCTGATCCGATTCGTGATGCTGCGCCTTAAGAATGATTGCCCTGTCAAAACGCTGATTGATCCGGTCGGTCAGACTGTGTACCCGAAGTTCAAAGGCATGGTATTCCTCCAGGGCTGAACGGCTGGGGGCGGCAATCTGGATAAAGCTGAACCTGCCCGCCAGTTCCGGGTGTTGCTCCAGCATCCGCTCCACTGCGCTGAACCGCTCCAGTATCCCCTTGGTATAGTCCATCCGGTCAACCCCGATTCCCAGCAGATGGTTATCCGGAAGGCCCAGCTCGTTCCTTATTTCAGAACGGGTCTGCTCAACCGGAGGCAGGGTTCCCTGCCACTCGGGAGGCCACTGGATCGATATAGGGTAATTCTCCACCATGGTCAGCTGACCTCCGTGAAAAATGGTGGAGGATTCATGTTCAATGCGGGTCTCCAGATAACGGTCCACTGTCTCAAGAAAATTCTTGCAGTGGAAAGGGGTGTGGAAACCGAGGATGGTGCTGCCCAGCATCCCCTGCAGCAGCTCTTCACGCCAGGGACAGATGCCGAAGGACTCTGGATTCGGCCAGGGAATATGCCAGAAGGTGATGATGGTGGCCTTGGGCAAACACTTTCTGATCATGGCAGGCAGCAGGGCAAAATGGTAGTCCTGCACCAGCACCACCGGATCATCGGTGCGGGCCTCTTTAAGCACAGCATCAGCAAAGCGCTGATTGATCTTCTGATACTGCAGCCAGTCACTACTTCGGAAGATTGGGCGAACATGGGCATTGTGACAGAGCGGCCAGAACCCTTCATTGGCAAAACCGTAGTAGTACCCCTGTTCCTCTTCTTCAGTCAGCCAGATCCGGCGCAGATTGTATTCCGGCTTTTTGGGCGGCACACCCACCCGGTCATGTTTGTCCACGGTCTCGCGGTCAGCCGATCCGCTGCCGTGGGCAATCCAGGTGCCGGAGCAGGCTCGCATCACCGGTTCCACTGCTGTCACCAGACCGCTGGCCGGACGGTGGACAATGATCCCCTGATCAGTCTTTACATGGATATATGGCTCGCGGTTGGATACCACCAGCACCTGATCGCCGGTTAACTGCTTGTTCAGCAATGCACGCAGGGCAGCCGGATTCCAGGTGGTGGTCATGTCGTCTGCATGGCGGCGTTCTGTCTCAAGATTGCGAAGCAAAGTCCGCATTTCTCCTACCAGGGGCTGCAGTTCAGCATTGGCCGGCTGGCTGAAGGGACGCAGGATACCTTCCCCCCGCATCATGGCCCGTACCCCCTCCATCCAGCCACGCCAGCTTAAGTGGGCCACAAACACGGTAATCAGCGAAATAACTATCCCCAGTACCACAAACAGTACGATCACATATTTGCGGGTATCGGCGCTGCGGCGCTCCACAAAGCTCATGTCATGCACCAGTACCAGTGAACCGACCGAGCCGTTGCCGAAATCAAGCGGTGTCCTGAAAAGATGCACCGGACCCTGGGTAAGCCGGACAAGGTGTGAAGGTTCTTTTTCCTCTTTCAGATCAGGGGTGCATGAAATCTCTTTGGGAAAAACCTGGGTGCGATAGAGAAGCTTGTTGTCGCTACTGCAGATACCCAATGCCAGCAAACGTTCATCCTGGGTTGCCTTCTGCAGCAGAGAGTTGATTTTGCCCCGTTCCTTGCTGATTGCCAGTTCCACAAGAGGTTCCTGGAGCGTACTGCTGATAAGACGGGAGCGTATGTCCAGATCACGGGCAAACCACTTCAGGGTCAGATTGTCAATCAGCGGCACCACGGCGTAGGCCAGCAGAGCCAGGGCAAGGGCAAGAGGGATTATAAAGCGTAATGAAAGGTGCAAGGATCTGAATGAAAAAACGGTCTGATTCGGATTCATATATCTCTGGTACCCTCCCGCATCAGTTTCAAGGAAAAAGAAAAAATGATAAACGGTAGCATCGTCGGCATTATAATTTCTCTGCCTGTATTTCTCTACCCTTTAAGATTCCGGTAACTGAAAGCCTTCTGTTGACATTGTCAGCCCGCCTGACAAACAGTTATAAAATCGGAATTTTCAAGGGAGCTGCCGAAAATTAACAACCGTTACAGACAGTTGGGGTGATGAGGTACAGGAAATGGTGGCTGATGAGAACCACCACCGGCCGACTACTTGAGCGAACTGTTGTAACAGGCCGCCTGCCCCTGCATTTCAGCTGCATACTGGTCTGCATTAAGACCCACGAGCAGATGCACAGTTGTGCCCTGAAGACGCATTATCCCCCTTACGCCTGCAGATGAAAGGGCGGCGTCATTCATTTTTTCAGGGCAGTCAAGCTCCAGCCTCACCCTGGTTGCGGCACAGGCATCAATTCTCTTTACATTAGCAGTCCCTCCCACTGCCTCCAGTATTTTTCTGGCTTTTTCTGCC
>CAZXTZ010000196.1:0-5749 GCA_964643645.1 uncultured Geobacteraceae bacterium | reverse complement strand
CTTGTAGCCGGGCTGAAACCTGTTTTAACAGTTGGTCTCCAGCCTCATGGCCAAGGGTGTCGTTAACCGCCTTGAAATGATCCAGATCCAGAAATAAAACCGCAACTTTACCGGCGCTCCTTTCAGCAGAAGTAATGGACTGGTTCAAACGGTCTTCAAGTAATCGACGGTTAGGCAGACCGGTTAACGCATCCTTGAATGCCATAGCGTGAACCAATGCAGCTGATTCCTCTCGCTGCAGGGCGTTGAGCGCAACCTGCCGGGCAAGAAAAGCCAAAAGCACAATCAGGACAGATGAAATAAGCAACAATATCTTCCTGAGTCCGTACAATTTTGTCCGAACAATTTCAGGAGATACAAAACTGACCATTTTCCAAGAATAGGTGTCCGATTGCACCTGAGTCATACTTCTACCGGCTGCCGCAGTGTTTCCGGTACTTGAGACCTGACCTGTCTGCAAGGGGTAGATGGTTGAAAAAGTAAACAGGCCTTGATCAGTTAGAATTTGACCATCCTGATTTTGCGTGCATTCCTTCCATGCTGCGGGAAATTGCTTGCCAATGACCGCCTCCTTCCGTTCAGGAAGCATGAACCCCCATTCATCCTCAGAGCGCAATCCCTTCAACCAGTAACCTTCGGAGTTAAGTAACGCAAGTTGTGAACCGTTTTTGCTTGAATATTTATCCAATGTCGTCAGCATCTGGTTGCCCAGATAATTCAAAACAATAACGACACGTTTTGCCCCTTTTTGTCAAAGACAGTGGTGCCGAACCGGATCATCGGCTTCAAAGGGTATTCAATCGTGTTGCCTTCAATGTTGAGATCAAATGGCGAGACATATACATCTCCCCGATCCAGCCGGAGTGTGTCTTCAAAGTAGTAACGCTTGGCTTTGGATTGCAGCTGATCAGCGGGGACCGTAACGGCAGTTTTCCCATCAAAATTGATCCTGATGACTTCCATCCCTGAGCTGTCAAGATACCGGATCTGGTCATAGGCTTTACGATGTTTGGAAAACAGAAGAATATTCTCAGTCAGACTGGCAGGCGGGGTTCCTCCTGACGTCAGATATTCTTGCAGTTGCGGGAGGTTTGCCAGATAGAACAGATCAGAATTGACATTCTGCAATTCATCCCGGACAGCCTGGCTGACCAGCTTTGTCAGATTCTTTTCACTGCTGTACAAAATGGCCTTTTGACTACGCACATCAATTGACCAAAGCAGGCTGATAACTATGGCAAGCACAAGAAGCAAAGGGACAAAAACCTTCAAAAAGTTTTTGGTATAGGCCCCTTTGGGTAAGGGATGGGCAGAACCTGCAGCATCTGTCATACACCTGTTTTTCAAGTAGGCAACTCCTTGTCAATTCTGTATCAAATGCAGGAGACAGTCATACGCATCCCCTGCAATTAAAGCAGATTACGACTTCTGCAGGAGAACAGTCAAAACATTTAAATCCGTATCGAAGCACAATCAAAATTGTGGCAGGGCGCAAAAGCGGCAGACTATTTCATCCGAAATGCAACCTACACCCATCTGATTATGGAACAGGCCGTTCTGTTATCGGTGTGGCTGAGCATACGATCAACACCTACCTTTTCATAAAACGACAAAAGGCCGGGTTTCCCCGGCCTTTTCTGCTGCTCTATCATCGCTATTACTTGTTCTTATTTTTGCGCTGGTTCGGATCAAGTTCCTTCTTACGCAGACGAATCGAGGTGGGGGTTACCTCCACCATCTCATCATCATCAATAAACTCAAGGGCCTGCTCCAGGGTTATGCTGCGGGGCGGGGTCAGTTTGATGGAATCATCCGAACCGGCGATGCAGCTCTGAGAGGTCAGCGCCACGCATGGCATGTTTTTTCAGAAAGTCCATAGCCTGCTAAACAGCAACCGGTAAATCATTACAGTACCGTATGGAGCAGATTCAGTGTGACATAAGGACAGGCAGGGTCATATGCTGGAGTACATGGCGGGCTATCTTCCCCAATGCAGGCTTGTCACCCCTGAACGCTCCCATTACCAGCAGATCACTGCTTTCTTCGCAGGCACGGTTGAGCAGCATGTCACCGGGAGGAAAGTCCAGTGAGATAACTACGTCACCCTTGGCGCGAACGCCGGAATCCTCAAGATGACGGATGATTCTTGCCAGTCTGTCGCTGGCACCGTTTATGGCATCTTCATCTGTGATAAGCTTGATAAGATGCACCTTCTGAGCTTTACGGAGCAATGGCATTGAATCGTGCAGTGCCCGGGTGGAGTCCCTACCGTCATTCCAGGCAACAAGAACCCTGCGAGCACAATTTGTGAACTGACCGGCACATGGAACAGTAACAACAGGCCTCCCGGAGCCGAGGACAAGTCGCTCGGTCAGATCTTCAGGCAGTTCGCCGTCATAGCAGTCGCCGATGGTTTGACCCGAGACAATCATTGATGTTGAGTGAACAAGGTGAAGTAATTGGTCCCATGGATTCTGGGCATCCGACAGATTGATCCAGTCGAATTGGATTCCGGCTGCCTGTGCCTTTAATATGAATCTGGATTCCCACTCTTTGGAGGCATCCCTGTCGTTACAGGTGCGTAGAGCAGCGGGCAGAAAAACAGCAGTGAGTGATGTGTTATGTGCCGTTGCACAACCTATGGCGTGATCAAGCCGTTTCAGCGTTGATGAAGAGTTGTCAAGCAGCAGTGTTATTGATGTCATTGACTTTCTTGCTCCCGTAACGGCTTCTGAGCTCTTCCCGCATCTGCCGGTAGTTTCTTGCGCTGCCTTCTTCAGAAAATCCCAGGTAAAACTCCCTTACAGCAGGGCTGTTGCGTAGCTGTTCGGCAGGGCCATCCATGACAACCCTGCCTCCCTCCATTATATATGCCCGGCTGGCAATTCCAAGGGCCACGTTTGCATTTTGTTCGACAAGCAGGATAGTTGTCCCTTTTTCCCTGTTTATCTTTTTGATAAGTTCAAATATTTCAAGCACAAGGAGAGGGGCTATCCCCAGTGACGGTTCATCAAGGAGAAGCAGGCGGGGGGCCGCCATCAACCCCCTGCCTATGGCCAGCATCTGCTGTTCCCCTCCGGAAAGATAGCCGGCCTGCTGTCCACGGCGTTCACGCAGCCGTGGAAAAAGATCATAGACCATTTCAAGGTCCCTGCGGCATCCGGCCCGGTCTTTTCTGGTGTAGGCTCCCGCATGGAGGTTTTCCTCCACTGTCAGGTCTTCAAACACCCTGCGCCCCTCCATAACCTGGAATACGCCGTTGCGTACCATCCTGTCTGCGGATTCTCCGGCTATGTCATTACCCTGAAAGCGGATATGCCCGTTTCGGACAGATCCTCCTTCGTTGCGCAGGAGGCCTGATATCGCCTTGAGAGTGGTGCTCTTGCCAGCCCCGTTTGCACCGAGAAGGGCAACAATCTCTCCTTCGCGGACTTCGAGGGAAAGTCCCTTCAGTACAAGGATGGAGCCGCCGTAGAGTACCTCTATTCCGTCAATCTGCAGCATTTCTAGAGACCGAGCCACTCTTTCTTGCGTGGTGCCTCAAACTCGTCAACCTTGACAAGCTTTCCACCCTTCACCTGATATACGGCAGCCTTGGTGCTGGCGCGGTGATCGTCTGATGTGTAGGTTGCCGGTGCAACAAGTCCGCCTGTGTCAAAGTTGCGCATGGTTTCTATGGCTTTCTTCACCCCTTCGCCGTTCAGCTGCTTGTTTTTATCGGCAATCTTCAACGCCTCACCCCATGTCAGGGCATAGACCCATCCACGGACATAGATAAGGTTGTGGGAGTCATTGGGGTGATGTTTCTTGTGCCAGTCGGTGATCTTCTTCATGCCAGGCACGGCTGCGCCGTAAGGCACTGTTGTAACCATGCCGTAGACACCTTCCGCAGCTTCTTTGGCCAGTGCCGGCAACTGCTCGGTCATGCCGTAGTTGTTGAGAAAGAACTTGGTTTTGAGGCCAAGCTTGCGGGCATCTTTGAGGATAACAGCAGCCCAGGATACGGTGTTCTGGATAAATGCGTAATCAGCACCTTTTTTCTGGATGTTCAGAAGCTGTGTTGTGGCATCCTGGAATGTGGGCGGGGTGATCTGGTCGTCCAGAAGCTCTATCCCCATCTCTTTTGCATACTGTTTGCCCGCATCAATTGGTGATTTACCAAACCCGTTGTTTGGATAGATGAATACAACTTTGGGCTTACGGCTCTTGTCCTTGAAGTCTTTTTTGACAAACTGCATGAATGCCCGTACCTGATCAGAGTAGCTGGCGCCGACAAAGAAGTTGTACGGGGCCTTGGCCGGATTGTTAAGATGTGCGTTGAATCCTGCTGAAAAGTAAGGGATCTTATCCTTTGCAATCTGGTCTTTCAGCGCTTCTGTATCACCGCTTCCCCATCCCTCGATGAGTATAACCTTGTCCTGCTCCACAAACTTCTTGTAGGCTGCGGTGGCCTGCGGAATCTTGTAGCCGTAGTCTACGGCTATAAGGTCAATCTTCTTTCCGCCGATCCCGCCGCTTTCATTCATCCAGCTTACGGCATCCTTTACCCCCTCGACAAAAGGCTTGCCAACATCGGAAGTTACGCCGGTAAGATCAAAAAGGCCTCCAACCTTGACGGTTTCAGCAGCAAAGGCCGGTACTGCGAGGGCAACGGCGAGACAGAGCGATACAACGGTTCTGGAAAAACGCATCCTATACCTCCTCCTTGGTTTCTTTTCCGGTATCCGCAACGGGAGAACCGGCTGTAATTTTCCGCCACCAGGCAGCCATGCCGTGTGGTTGAAAGATAAGAAAGCTGATTACAAGTATACTGAAGACAAACTCTTTAAGTGATGCCAGCATTGTGACAAGTGACGGGAACTGGCCTGAAAGGGCGGTGGCTGCCAAGCGAAGGCCTTCCGGCAGCAGAGTGAGCAGGATTGCTCCCAAAACAGAGCCTGAAACCGAGCCAAGCCCGCCTATTATGATCATACCAAGCGCATCTATTGCCAGTGTGATAGGGAAGTTTTCAGGTGAGATGATCTTGGCATGGCAGGCCATAAGGGCACCGGAGATCCCCACCAGGAAGGATGAAAGGCCGAAAGAGGCCAGTTTGAATCTGAATATATCTATCCCCATGACCGAGGCAGCGGTTTCCTGATCCCTGATGGCGATAAATGCCCTTCCTGTGCGGGTTCGAAAAAGATTGAGGCAGAAGATTATGGCAATAATGGTAACAGGATAGACAAGCCAGAATATCCGTCCGTCAGAGTCCAGGTTGAAACCTGCCAGTGCCGGAGCAGGTATGCTCATGCCGTTGACACCTCCGGTTACCGATTCCCATCTGATAACCGTAAACTCCACTATGAAGTGGGCCGCAAGTGTTGCCATGGCCAGATAAAGACCCTTGAGGCGCAGTGAGGGGATCCCTATAACCATGCCCAGAAGGGCGGTTATAAGGCCGGCAAGCGGTATGGCAAAGATTGTGTTCAAGCCTGTTTTGGTGGAAAGGTATCCTGTTGCAAAGGCTCCTATGGCCATGAATGCTGCATTACCAAGCGATATCTGCCCGGTAAAACCGGTAAGGATATTCAGCCCCAACGCCCCGATTACAGCTATGCAGGTACGGTTTGCCACATCCAGCATATATGATGAGCCAAACATGGGGAGCGCAGCAAGAAACAGTGCAAACAGCAGGACAGGGAGCTTGAGCAGCCCTTCCGGCAGGATTCCGGGGATAGAAACCTGATTTTCGGAATGGTCGGGAGAG
>CAZXTZ010000195.1:0-5798 GCA_964643645.1 uncultured Geobacteraceae bacterium | reverse complement strand
ATAGGCATTGTCGGAGAATATGTCGGACGTATCTATCAGGAAGTACGCAGAAGACCGCGTTTTGTTGTCAGAAAGACCTACGGCTTTGAGGACAGAATATGAAGGCAATCGTCTGCGCTTACCACAATGTCGGATACCGCTGCATAAAGGAGCTGTTGAATCAGGGGGTGGAGATACCGCTGATATTCACCCATGAGGATTCCGCCACAGAACAGATATGGTTCAGCTCGGTGCGTGCACTTGCTGAGAAGAACGGCATCCCGTTTCTTACAAGCTCCATAAACGAGCCGGAGAATATTGAAAAGATCCGTCAGATAGCACCGGAGTTTCTGCTGTCATTCTACTACCGCAACATGATAAAGCCTGAGGTTCTGGAGATTCCGGCCAAAGGTGCCCTGAACATGCATGGCTCTTACCTGCCGAAGTACCGTGGGCGGGTGCCTGTCAACTGGGCAGTGATAAACGGCGAGACAGAGACCGGCGCAACTTTGCATTATATGGTTGCAAAGCCTGATGCAGGGGATATTGTCGACCAGGAAAAGGTGGCGATAGAGTTTACCGACACGGCCCATGATGTATTTGGCAAGGTTACTGACGTAGCCGTGACCGTGCTGGGGCGGGCATGGCCAAAACTTATGGATGGCAGTGCAGCCCGTATTCCTATGGACTTGAAGGCGGGCGGTTATTTCGGTGGCCGTAAACCTGAAGACGGAAGGATTGACTGGTCCAAAAGCGCTGTTGAGATATACAATCTTATCCGTGGTGTTACGCATCCCTACCCCGGAGCGTTCACGGAATTGAACGGCGAAAAAACCACTATATGGTCTACCTGGGCAGGTGGTGTCAGGAGAGCCTCTGCTGGTTGGCACAGGAAAAGGACTTTTGGAGTTGCGTCGCCTGCAGAAAGGTACTGGCGATGAAATTGAAGCAGCAAAATCTAAAATCAACGAATCTGACAAATTCGCATAACAAACTGGAGTTACAGATGAAAGTACTGATACTTGGAGTAAACGGATTCATAGGTAACGCACTCACTCACCGCATACTTACCACAACCGACTGGGATGTCTACGGTCTGGATATGGCCTGCGACAAGCTTGAGCGTTCCCTTGGGCATGAAAGGTTCCATTTTCTTGAAGGTGACATCACGATCAACAAGGAATGGATTGAATATCACATCAAGAAGTGCGATGCGGTGCTGCCACTTGTTGCCATTGCGACTCCGGTTACATACGTCAAGGATCCGCTGCGGGTATTCGAGCTGGATTTTGAGGAGAACCTGAAGATTATCCGCCAGTGCGTCAAGCACAAGAAGCGGGTTATCTTCCCGTCCACATCAGAGGTTTACGGCATGTCGCCGGATGCGGAGTTTGATGAGGAAAGCTCACCATTGGTGCTTGGCCCAATCGCCAAGGAACGTTGGATCTACTCCTGTGCAAAGCAGATGCTTGACAGGGTCATCTACGCCTATGGCAACCATGAGGATTTCAAGTTCACACTTTTCCGTCCGTTTAACTGGATAGGCCCAAAACTGGACAGCATCCACACCGCAAAGGAAGGCAGCTCGCGGGTGTTGACCCAGTTCCTGTACAACATACTTGCGGAAGAGCCTATTCTCCTGGTGGACGGTGGCAACCAGCGCCGCTCATTCACATTCATTGAGGATGGTATAGATGCCCTCATGAAGATCATTGAGAATAAAAACGGCTGCGCAGATGGCAGAATATTCAACATCGGCAATCCGAAGAACGACCTCTCTGTAAAGGAGCTGGCCAATAAACTGCGTGACATGGTGGCAACCTTCCCGCTTTACAAGGAAAAAGCTGATAAATGCCAGATAGTTGAAACTTCCTCAGACAGCTTCTACGGCAAGGGTTATCAGGATATGCTGACCCGTGTCCCTTCAGTCAAGCGCGCCAAGGAGTGCCTGGGCTGGGAGCCGACCACCACCATTGACGATGCCCTTCGCAAGACCCTGGAGTTCTATCTGGTGGATGAACGGGAGAAGCTGTCGGAGTTCCTGTAGGAACAGCCATGAAACTCGGTCTGCTGGGCGGCACATTCAATCCTGTCCATCTGGCTCACCTGCGGATTGCCGAAGAGGCGAGGCAAGCAGCGGGGCTGGATCGGGTGCTGTTCATTCCGGCAGCAGATCCACCCCACAAACCGCTGGCAGGTGATGTTCCTTTTGCCCTGCGGTACGAGATGGTGCAGCAGGCCATTGGCGATAACCCTGCTTTCGGGATCAGCAATATAGAGGCCTGTCGCAGCGGTAAGTCATACACTGTGGATACCCTTGTTGAGCTGCGTCAGGATCGGCCGGACGATGAACTGCATTTCATCATCGGCAGCGATTCCTTCCTGGAGCTGGGGCTCTGGTATCGCTACGAAGCAATATTCAGCCTGGCATCCTTGATAGTGGTAGAGCGCCCTGAAAAAGAGATTCAGGCCCCACTTCAGCAACTGCCCGAAGTGGTACGTTGCCAGTTCATTCAGGAGACAGACAACCTGTTACGTCACAGCAGCGGAAACGCAATATATTTTGTCACAGGGACGCACCTTGATATCTCGTCAAGCTGTCTGCGTCAGCAAATTGCTGCCGGTAGTTCCATCCGCTACCTGGTGCCATCAACCGTAGAAACCTATATCGCCCAGAAGGGACTGTATCGAGAATGACTGAAAAAACAGCAGAAAAGCAGACACTTACCGCACTAGAAAGATCCATCCGTTGTGCAGAGCTGGCCGCCGACAAGAAGGCTTATGATATCAGGGTGGTTGATATTACCCGGATCAGCACAATCGCAGATTTTCTCGTTATCATCTCCGGTCAGTCCGACAAGCAGAACCAGGCAATTTGTGACCATATTCGCAAAGAGCTTAAGAAATTCGGCAAAGTACAGGAAATTGAAGGCGAGACAGAAGGCAAGTGGATAGTAATGGATTACGCAGATGTGCTGGTGCACATCTTCCATGAGGAGCAGCGCAGGCGATACGATCTGGACGGCCTTTGGGAAAAGGGTCTGCAGGTAGAGCTTTCCGCCGGGCTTCAGGCCACAATAGCAGCCAACGCTGAATCCTTCAGAATCTGAAAGATGAAGTGTCGTGTTATCTGGCTTGGAAAGACACGTGATCAATGGATCAGGCAGGGGATTGCCGAGTATAGCGGAAGGATCGCCAGATATCTGCCCCTGACAATTGATGAGCTGAAAGATGAGAAAGATTCTGATGCGGAAGAAGGGCGCCGTCGAGAGGGCGAACGCCTGCTGAAGCAGCTCCCTGCCAACGCTTTACTGGTTGTGATGGACGAGCGCGGGGAACAGATGGATTCGCGCAAGTTTGCTGCCTTTATTGGAAAACAGCGTGACAGCGGCACCCCTGAGATTATATTTGCAATAGGCGGTGCATATGGATTCAGTGAAGAGGTCAGGAACCGTGCATCAAAGCTGCTATCCCTCTCCCAAATGACCTTTACCCATCAGATGGTTCGTCCATTTCTTCTTGAGCAGATATACAGGGCATTCACAATACTTAACAACGAGCCATACCACCATTAAACTTCTTGATAGCAATCGGATAAATCCATACAGCATGAAATATGTTTGAACGACTAAAAGCGATGTTGATAAAGGAGTTTATCCAGACCTTCCGCGACCCGAGGATGCGGGTAGTGCTGTTTATACTTCCTATGTTTCAGACGGTTATATTTGGCTATGCCGTAAATATGGATGTTCGCAATATTCCCACTGTTGTTATTGACAGGGACAATTCTCCACAAAGTCGGGAACTTTTGACAGTTCTTTTTTCTTCCGGGCACTTCAGAAAGGTTGCCCTGACGGAAGATGAACGTCAGGCTTCACGTATGCTGGATTCCGGCAAGGCAAGGGTTGCGCTGGTGATAAATCATGGTATGGCGGATAAACTGGGCCGTGGTGAAAAGGCTACGTTACAGGCTTTGATTGACGGATCGGATTCCAATACAGCCGGTGTTATTCTCGGGTATTTATCAAGGTTTGCCGAGGCACAGAATATAAAGCTTCTTGGCGGTAATGGTTCTGTAGTCCTGCCAGGTGCAGTGCGCCTGGAGAGTCGGGCATGGTTCAATCCGGATCTTGCCAGTCCCCCCTTCTATGTACCTGCGGTGATAGCCAATATTTTGTATATTATCACCATGCTGTTATCTGCCATGGCTATTGTGCGGGAAAAAGAGATAGGCACAATAGAACAGGTTATAGTTACCCCTATTCGGAAGTATGAGTTTATTCTTGGAAAGACCCTGCCTTTTGTATTGATAGGCTATGCCAACGTATTCCTTATCAGTCTGGTGGGCTGGCTGGTATTCAGGGTGCCGGTTCGGGGCAGCATTCTCCTGTTGATATTGGCGACGGGTCTTTTCCTTATGAGTTCCCTTGGTACCGGGCTCTTTCTTTCCACCATCAGCCATACCCAGCAGCAGGCAAAGATGAGCGCATTTTTTATTATATTTATTGCAATGCTTCTGTCCGGTTTTGCATTTCCTGTGGAGAATATGCCTGAACCGGTGCAGTGGCTTACTGTTATCAATCCGGTTCGCTGGTTTATGGAGATCATTCGCGGACTTTATCTGAAGGGTGTGGGGATGGCGATTCTCTGGAAGCAGCTGATGATGTTATTTATAATAGGCAGTGCGGTGCTTGGTGTTGCAGTGATGCGATTCAGGAAGACAGTGGGTTAAGTGGTTTCCAGATGGTGCGCGGTGTTCGGGCTTGTATATGAACAGAAACTGTGTTTTCAGGATAAAATCCGGAAACAATTCCTGGTGTAAAAAATGATTGGAACAGGGGATAACAATGGCAAAAGAACTCTATGTGGGACATCTGCCCTACGAGGCAACAAATGATGATCTTCGGCGGATGTTCAGCGTTGCAGGCACTGTTACGTCAGTCCATATAATAACAGATACCGTTACCGGAAAGTCAAAGGGTTGCGGATATGTGAGAATGGCTTCTGAAGAGCAGCTTCAGGAGGCCATAAACTGCCTTGATGGCGCGCTTATGGAAAACAGGATTATATCGGTAAGTATTGCAAACCCTCAGAAAGTCAAAAAACCTGAGCCCCGCCATGCCGGGAGAAGAAGAGAAAAACCACAAACAGGCAAAAAGCCGTAGACTTACCCGGTTATGCTATGTTGTTCTGGCGATAAAGTCTATTCTGCGGTCATCAACTTCTGGTGAATAGACTTCAAAACCATACATTGTACGTCCCATCTTTACGAAATATTCCGTGTAGGTACCAATTTGCTGGTTGATAAGAACATTTCATCTGTATTTTGACAATGCTTTGTTGTTTTGGAAGTACTCGTGCATAATACCAAGGCGCCAAACAGAATTTCAAAAAAGGCTGAAAAGCGGTTTCAATGTCGTCATTTGGATTTACATTAAGGAGAGTTGGAGACTGATTCGAGTCTAGTTCGACATAATACGGACCCCCATCGTTTTCAACGAGAAGAGAATCACCAGAGAAATACCAAATTATCATAATATGGATCTTCGTGTACGAGATAACCGGCTTACTGGGCCAGCGGAGAAGAAAGTTCATGCGCTGACAGCGTAGCTTGCCCTAGCATTGGTGAAATTCAGCGCATAGTAAGGCAGTCTGAGTTGATTGAGCCATTAGGTTGCAGGCCGCATGTGGGCCAAATTTTGTCTTGTATGATAGTGTCACTTGATGATACTATTTTTTTTATGAATAACAAACACCGCAAGATGTTGGATGCAATATTCACTGAGCCAGCCCTTTCAAATATTGCATGGTCTGACATT
>CAZXTZ010000194.1:0-5842 GCA_964643645.1 uncultured Geobacteraceae bacterium | reverse complement strand
TAAAGCCTTTACTGACCATTTTGCCAGAGTATCAAAAAACTACGCAGCCCATCGCCCCACATACCCGCAAGAGCTGTTTGAGTGGCTTTCATCAATTGCCCCGGCCAATTCACTTGCCTGGGACTGCGCCACCGGCACCGGACAGGCTGCAACGGCCCTGGCAAGGCATTTTAAAAAAGTTCACGCCACAGATGCCAGCGAATCACAGATCAAAGCTGCATCAAGCTGTAAAAATGTAGAATACTGCGTAGCCTCCGCTGAGTTTTCAGGCCTGCCGGAGAACTCAGCGGACATGGTGACAGTGGCCCAGGCCCTTCACTGGTTCAACATTGAAAATTTCTATACTGAAGTAAAGAGGGTGCTTAAACCTGGAGGAGTTCTTGCTGTATGGACCTACGGCGTTTTTGGAGTAAAAGGGACGGATACGGATAGCATACAAAAATTGCTCGACCGCTTCTATTACGAAACCGTTGGCCCCTGCTGGCCGCCTGAAAGACGGCATGTGGAAAACGGCTATTCAGATCTCCCGTTTCCATTTGAAGAAATTCCGGCTCCAGCATTTGATATGTCAGTAAGCTGGAACCTTGACGATCTTGCAGGCTACCTGGGAAGCTGGTCCGCCACCAGCAGATACATTGAGATTAAAGGATACGACCCGGTGCCCCCCCTTCTGGAACAGCTGGAACCACACTGGGGGACATCGGGTCGTAAGGTTGTATGGCCTTTGTCAATAAAGGCCGGAAGAACAGTCTGACAGAACTAGCGCATCATCTCAAACAGCCTGTCTTCACAGGTTTCATCAATGGTATCCAGAAACTTGTTGCAGATCTCGGTCAGCATGTTGATCACTCCCTGGTAGCCGATCAGCGGCCTGCGGTGCAGGTTTACCCGGTCAAAGATCGGGAAGCCGAACCGGAAAAGCGGTATATTTGCATCCCTTGCCAGGAACTTGCCGTGGGTATCGCCGATCACACCATCAACCGGGTCGGTCATCACCAGACTGCGCAGGTGCCAGAGATCCTTGTTCATATAGATTTTGCAGCCGACACCGTAGGGAGAACTGTCCAGCAGCCCCTGCAGTTCCTTTTCAAGTTTTTTCGATCCACGGCTGCAAAGGATCTGCCACGGTCTGGCACCCATCTCCAGCAGGAAAGAAACATAGCCGATAAGATAGTCCGGATCACCGTAGACGGCAAACTTCTTGCCGTGGATGTACTGCTGGGCATCGGTCATGGCATCAACTGCCCGGCCACGTTCAGCCTTGAGGGATTCCGGCACCTCCTTGCCAAACAGCTCCGACAGCTTTATCAAAAAGGCATCGGTTTTCTCGATCCCCATCGGTATATGCATGGCAACATGCTTGCCTGAGTAATTATCCTTGATCCAGCCAAAGCTCTTTGGCGTGGCGTAGGGGCCAACTGACATGGTGACCTTGCCGTTAATGGAATCAGCGGCATCCTCCAGCTTTGTGCCCCCCGGATAAGTGCGATAGGTGCCATCGCATGGAGAATCAAATGAGTCAGATACATCGCCAAGGATTGTGCAGGGGATATGGAACTCCTTCAGAATCCGGGCATATTCGCGGTAGTTGCCGGTGTTGAAGTCACATCCGGCGATCAGGTTCAGCTTGCCGGTACAGCGCCCCTCCATCTGCTTGCCTTCGGTCAGGTTCTGCAGGATCGAGAGCAGCATCGAGTCATAGCCGTGGATATGGGTGCCGTTAAAGCTGGGTGTATTGGCAAAGGGAACCGGCATCTCTTTCGGAATAAATCCTTTCTGCCGTGCATTTTTGATAAAGGCAGTCAGGTCGTCGCCAATAACTTCAGGCATACAGGAGGTAAAGACTGCAATCATTTTAGGCTTGTACAATGCGACAGCATTCTCCAGACCTTCATGCAGGTTGTTCTGTCCGCCGAACACCGCTCCATCCTCAGTCATGGCATCTGATACCGCCGGAGCCGGTTCGCGGAAGTGACGGGTCAAGGTGGAGCGGTAGTAGGATGCACAGCCCTGGGAACCATGCACAAACGGCAGGGTGCCTTCAAAGCCGTGGGCGACCAGCTCTGCCCCCAACGGCTGGCAGGCATGGGCGGTGTTGATCACCAGGGCCTGACGGGCAAAGTTCTTCTCTTTGTACTCTTCAGAGTTGATCCAGTTTTTGACCCGCTCAATCTCTTCCGGCGGGGTCTCTACTATTTTTTTGACTTCTAGTCCGAGCAGGTTAGCCATGATATATCTCCTCTCCGGGCACCAATCTGTGCCACGGCCCGGGAATTGTGGTGTTCGTAGGGGCGAATCTTGTATTCGCCCATTTCGTATTCGTCCATTTCGTATTCGTCCATTTCGTATTCGCCTATTTCTGCATCGGGCGATCACAAGGATCGCCCCTACAGTATCAAAAAGGTGCTTTCACCAGTTTCCAGGTGGGGCTGTTCACCGCCATATCAATATCCCTGGCAAAGACCGGGAAGCCTTGATACGCATGGTACGGGCCGGAATAATCCCAGCTGTGCATCTGGCGGAACGGAACGCCCATTTTCTGGAAAACGTACTTCTCCTTAATTCCGCTGCCAACCAGATCAGGCTTCAAGGCATGAACAAACTGCTCCAGTTCGTACTCCGAGGCGTCGTCGTAGATCACCGTGGCATCCGGCATCTCCGGTGCGGTACGGTCATAGTCGTCGGTGTGAGCGAACTCGTAGCCGGAACCGACCACAGTCATCCCCAGATCTTCATATGCGCCCACCGTGTGCCGGGGACGAAGCCCCCCAACATAGAGCATTACGGTTTTTCCTTCCAGGCGGGGGCGGTATTCATCAATCACTTTCTGCATCTCCAGGTCATACTTGGCAATCACCCGCTCCACATTTTCCTTGATAAAGTCATCAAAGCGATCTGCAATCATCCGCAGATTCTCACGTATTTTTGTGGGGCCGAAGAAGTTGAACTCGAGCCAGGGGATACCATACTTTTCCTCCATCACGCGGCACATGTAGTTCATGGAACGGTAACAGTGGATCAGGTTCAGCTTGACCTGATGGGTTGCGGCAATCTTTTCGACTTCTCCATCGCCGGTCCAGGTGGCCTTGACATTCAGGCCGATCTCTTCCAGCAGTGCCTTGGAGGCCCAGACATCACCGCCGATATTGTAGTCGCCGATAAGCGCTACATCGTAAGGCCCGGCAGGCTCGGAAAATTCACGGGTACCGATGATGTAATCGCGGATTGAATCGTTACTGATATGGTGCCCAAGGGATTGGGAAACCCCGCGGAACCCTTCACAGTTACAGGGGATAACCGGCAGGTCGAGCTCCTTTGAACTCTGTTTTACCACCGAGTTGATGTCGTCACCGATCAGACCCACCGGACATTCGGACAGGACAGAGATGGCCTTTGCCAGCGGGAACAGCCCCTTGGCCTCTTCCAGCAGGGTCTTCAGTTTCTTGTCGCCACCATAGACGATATCTTTTTCCTGAAAGTCCGAGGTGACATGCATACCGAACTGGGTCACGCCGTTGATGCCGGACTGCAGGTTCCGGCGGGTTCCCCAGGAGTACCAGCCACAGCCTACAGGGCCGTGGGACACATGTACCATATCGCGGATCGGCCCCCAGACCACCCCTTTGGCGCCTGCGTAGGCGCATCCGCGAGCAGACATCACACCAGGAACCGTCTTCTTGTTGGATTTTACCGAAGCGCAGCCGGATGCCTGATCATTGGGGGCCAGGTGCGGTGACCTTTTCTTTCTTCCCTTTTCCGGATAAGCGGCCAGGGTGTCATCAATCATTGCCTGGGTTGACTCTTTGGTGATGCCGTCCAGTTTCTTTATCTTGTCTGACATAAAAGTCTCCTTGGTTATAAATGACATTGTAGGGGCGAATCTTGTGTTCGCCCATTTCTGCATCGGGCGATCACCAGGATCGCCCCTACATGTCCGTGTTTATGCTGCATTCTCCGCCTTGCCAACAATCGCCTCATCCTCAACTTCCATAATGCCGAACTTCATCAGCAGTTCTTCCAGTTCTTCCATCTCAAGCGGGGTAGGCACCACCAGCATCTTGTTGTCAGCTATCTTCTGGGCCAGAGTCAGATATTCCTTTGCCTGCGGATGTTCAGGAGAGTACTCAATAACCGTCATTCTGCGTAGTTCTGCCCTCTGCACCTGATTGTCGCGGGGGACAAAGTGGATCATCTGGGTACCCAGCCTGCGTGCAAGCTCTGAAATCAGCTCAAACTCCATGTCAGTCTTTCTGGCGTTACAGATCAGGCCTGCAAGACGTACCTTGCCTGAAGATGCGTATTTGAGGATACCTTTGGAGATGTTGTTGGCAGCATACATAGCCATCATCTCGCCAGAGGTAACAATGTAAATCTCTTCAGCTTTGCCCTCGCGTATCGGCATGGCAAAACCACCGCAGACAACGTCACCAAGAACGTCATAGAACACAAAGTCAAGGTCAGGCGTATAGGCGCCGTTTTCTTCCAGAAAGTTGATAGCGGTGATAACGCCACGGCCTGCACAGCCGACACCCGGTTCCGGGCCGCCGGATTCAACACACTTGATATCTCCGTAGCCGACTTTCATAACGTCTTCCAGTTCCAGGTCTTCCACGGTACCCAGTTCCCGGACCAGATCCATAACTGTATTCTGAGCCTTGGCATGCAGGATAAGACGGGTTGAATCTGCCTTGGGGTCACACCCGACAATCATAACCTTCTTGCCGAGGGATGCCAGGCCAGCCACCGTATTCTGTGTTGTGGTTGATTTGCCAATGCCGCCTTTTCCGTAAATTGCAATCTGTCTCATGGTATTGCTCCTTTCACCCACCAATCTGTGGGCCCTTGGAATGTTTGCCGGGGCAACGCAAAACGGCGCCCCAATGCTGTGTGAACAATTGGAAGGCGCCGTTGCCTTTTTCCTGTCTTGGTTGTATCAAAGTTTCGATACATTGGCATAAGCACAGGACGTGCCAAGCGCAGCAAAAATAAATTAATGCTGGTATTTTAGATGGTTATATGCGTAAAAATCGTATGCTGCATACTGTTTGTTCAGGGGTTGCTGCATGGAGGGCAGGCGGAGATGATCAAAATTGGTGCAGATTACATGGAGTAATATCTGTTGGACTGACGATCAGTTACCATTTCAGGCTCTTACCTGACCGTCCCCGTAGACGATGAACTTGGTGGTTGTGAGATCTTCCAGCCCCATCGGGCCGAATGAGTGCAGTTTAGTAGTGGAGATACCGATCTCCGCACCCAGGCCCAACTGGCCTCCGTCATTAAAGCGGGTGGAGGCGTTGACAAGCACGCATGATGAGTTAACCTCTCGTATAAAACGATGCGCATTGCTGTAATCTCCTGTTATTATTACCTCGCTGTGAAGTGAGCCGTAGCGGTTGATATGGTCAATGGCCGCATCCATATCATCCACAATCCTGCATGCCAGAATCAACTCCAGATACTCGGCCCCCCAGTCCTCTTCAGTGGCAGGCCTGGCGGCAGAATCAAGACTGCAAAAAGCCTCATCCCCGCGCAGCTCAACTTTCAACTCTCCCAATACGGCTGATATCAGGGGAACAAAGGTTGCGGCCGCATCCTTGTGGATCAGCATGGTCTCCAGAGCGTTGCAGACACCTGGGCGTTGGGTCTTGGCGTTGACAATGATCCGGGTGGCCATCTCTAAATCAGCCGAGGCATCAACAAAGGCATGACAGACACCCTTGTAATGCTTGATAACCGGAATACGTGAATTTTCAACAACAAAGCGGATAAGGCTCTCGCCACCACGGGGGATGATCAGGTCAATCAGCTCCTCCTGCTTGAGCATCTCCAGCACCCCTTC
>CAZXTZ010000193.1:0-5909 GCA_964643645.1 uncultured Geobacteraceae bacterium | reverse complement strand
TCTGCATGAGAAGGATCTTGCAGGTGGTTACGGTGATGTCTGGATTTCTGAGAGTTTTGCCCGCAAGTATCCCCGTGCAGGAAAAGAGTGGATCTGGCAGTATGTTTTTCCATCCGCGAGGCTATCGGTTGATCCCGGTTCCGGCGTTACCCGCAGGCATCATCTGGATGAAAAGGGGCTGCAACGTGCTATTAAACAGGCTGCCATTGACGCTGGCCTGACCAAGCATGTAACGCCCCATACTTTGCGTCATTCTTTTGCAACGCATCTGTTGCAGGCCGGTTATGATATCCGAACAGTGCAGGAACTTCTGGGGCATAAGGATGTGCAGACGACCATGATTTATACCCATGTGCTGAATAAGGGGGGCATGGGGGTTAAATCACCTTTGGATAGATTCTGAGTAACGAAAAAAAGCTGATTCTGGATCACAAAAGGCGGGGGCAAGATTTCTTCCGGTTAAATCCGGTACCCCCTCCTGAGCATACACTTTATTGCTTCCAATACTGCCTGCCACCCAGTTCTGCGATGTCACGGAATATTCATCATAATTGCATCCTCGGGACAGACATGGCTGCATAGTGAGCAGCCGGAACAGAGCCCTGGATCTACAACAGGGATTCCGCTTTGAATTTCAATGGCCTGATATCCGCCATCCATACAGGCAACTGCACATGTTCCACATCCTGTGCATAGTTCCTTCCGTAAAATTGGCCAACAGATATTTCCATTGGAAAGGGCGCTGTAAGCGGTCGCTTTATGCCTGCAGAGTCCGATAAATCCAGCAGTGGTGGTGAAACCGTGCCAGCCCATGAATTCTCGCATCTGCCGCTTCATTTCCTCAACTATTCCGAAACCGCGCAGCATAACCTCTGTCGCCACCTGAACCAGGGGCGCGCCAAGCAGCATGAACTCCACGGCATCAAAACCGTTTGCAATTCCACCGCTTGCCATGACAGGCAGCCCCGGACACTGGCATAGTTCACTCACCGCCCGTAGTGCAACAGGCTTTATGCCAGGCCCCGAATACCCCCCGTAGCTTGTCATTCCGCCTATATCAGGTTTTGGTCTCAATGTGCGAAGATCGAAACCGAACAATGAAGGGATTGTGTTAATGGCGCAGAAACCGTCAGCGCCTGCATCGGCCAGTTCCAGGCCGATATGTCTGATATCGGCCACAGCCGCTGTCAGCTTGGGGAATACAGGCAGCTTTATATCAGGGCATTCCTTCAGCCAGCCGGTTATCCTTGTGGCATATTCAGGGTTTTGGCCTATGGCCGATCCCTTCCCTTTTTCCGGGTAGCCGTGGGGACAGGAGAAATTCAGCTCCAGCATGTCAGCTCCGGCATTCTGACAGCCAAGGGCCATGTTGAGCCACTGATCAGGTGAAAGCGCATCCCCCATTATGCTTCCGATAATTATCCTGGAAGGGAATTCCCGCTTAAGGTCAGATATTATCGAGTACCATTCATCCGGCGAACGTTCGCTCAAAAGCTCCAGGTTTTCAAAGCCGATTATTTTTCCACCCTGCCTTAAGACCGCAAAACGGTTTTGCAGATTGTTGACCGGCTCAGGGATAAGGGTTTTTATCACCGCGCCGCTCCACCCGGCCTCAAAACCGCGCCGTATCATATCAAGGCCGGCGGTTGGAGGTGCAGATGCCAGGATGAACGGATTTTCAAATCTGATGCCGCAGCAGGTAACTTCAAGCTTCATGTTTCATCTCCCCGATAAACCTTCTTCCAGCCTTGTATCCTCCATGCTTTGTCTATGAAGCTTTTCTGCGGCTGACGGTTCATCATCTTTATCTGCTGCTGGCTTCTTTGGAAAGTCAGGCAGGGGATTTGATCCGCCGTGACGGGGGCAGTACTCTGTCGGCTCTGTGCCGGACAGGAAAAGCTCTTCATTCTTCTTGGGGCAGGCAGCAGTTGCCAGCTTTCCGGAAGCAGGGTCTATGGTGACCGAGACAACCGTATCAGGACGCGAAAAGTCAGATGCTTCCTTTCCCGCAAGGGCCTGGCGCATAAACCTCTCCCAGATAGGCGCTGCAACTGCTCCGCCTGTAAAACCCTTGCCACCCGGTTTTGGAATATCATGTCCCACCCAGACCCCTGCAACCAGTTTGGGGGTGTAGCCGATAAACCAGGCATCCCTGTAATCGTTGGTAGTGCCGGTCTTACCTGCTGAGGGATATTTCTGGCTGAATTTCTTAAGCCCTCTGGCGGTGCCTGTTACAAGCACATCCTTAAGCATGCTGGTTGTTATGAAAGCAACAGAAGGGCAGACCGCTGGTGATGTTAAAGCCGGGTTCTCCGTCCATGCCTTTCGGTAGATTTCCAGTATCCTTATTATACTGCGCGGTTCCGGCTGCCTGCCGCCATTTGCAAACGGGGCGTAGGCAATGGTCAGGTCATGCAGCGTTACCTCTTCAGTACCAAGGGCAAGGGAGAGGTCATTACTGTTTTTCAGGGTAAGGCCCATATCTGCGGCAAAATCGACAAACGCAGGCACTCCCAGCCTGTCCAGCAGTTTCACTGCGATGACGTTGTTTGATGTTGACAGTGCCTGCCGCATGGTTAGCTCACCATGGGCCTTGCCATCGTAGTTCTGTGGCTTCCAGACGGTTCCGTTAGCCTGTGGATACTCTACAGCCCTGTCATCCCAGGCTTCGGCTGCTGTTATGCCACTTTCAAGGGCGGCTGCATAGATAAGCGGCTTGATTGCCGAACCGGGCTGGCGTCTTGCCAGAAGCGCCCTGTTGTAAGGGCCTTTTGTATAATCAACCCCGCCAACCGCAGCGAGAAGATCGCCGTTTGTGGGATCTATGGCCACAAGAGCTCCCTGCAGACCAGGTGATATTCTGGCCACACCTTCAGCCAGAGATTTTTCAGCCTTTGACTGTAGCCCCAAATCCATTGCTGTTGTAACCTCAAGGCCTCCCTGTTCAATGATAGCCGGGCCAAACCTTTCCACAAGCTTTGAACGGATATGGCTAAGGTAATAGGGGGCAAGGTTTCTCGGTACAGGGGCTGCAGAGCGTGACTGTACCTTTTTGATGTCAGACTGGCTTATCATGCCTACCTCAACCATGCGCTTTAGCACCACAGCCTTGCGCATCCCCACATCTTCAGGCTTGCCAAGGGGATTATAACGGGAAGGGTTTTTGGGCAGACCTGCCAGTACTGACGATTCGGAGTCGTTCAGGTCTTCAGGGTTTTTGTCAAAGTACACACGGGCAGCCTGTGCAATGCCCCATGCACCGTTACCGTAATAAATCTCATTGAAGTACATCTCAAGTATCTGTTTTTTTGTATATTTCTTTTCAATCTCAATGGCCATGAGGCCTTCGTTGACCTTGCGGTCAAGGCTTTTTTCGCTGCTCAGGTACTTGTTTTTTATGAGCTGCTGGGTAATGGTTGAGCCACCTTCGGCCATTCTGCCCTTTACTACGTTCTTGATTGCAGCCCTGGCAATGCCCCGGACGTCAATGCCTCCATGTTCATAAAACCTGGAGTCTTCCACCGCAACCACCGCATTCTGCAAAAAGCGGGGAATCCGGTCAATGGGTGTCCAGTAACGTTTTTCCGGCAGAATCCGCCCTGCGAACTTTCCGTTGCGGTCAAACACCTTGATTGACTGATAGCCAACAGGCAAAGGGGGATGTGTGGCGAAAGGCTCCTGCGCAGCAAACGACACGGTTGCCTGCAGAAGCAATAAGAGAAAGATGACAGACATACAAAATATTTCAGATATGGAACGATTCACAACAGGCCATACTCCTTCCAGCGTTTTTCTATCAGTAATGATGTTGGAATATCCTCCAGCTCCTCACCAGGCGCATGGCGACCGGTGGCGTCAATGGCCATTCTTCCCCTTGCCTCGTCCAGTATCAGGTCATCCAGCCAGTCTGCCTCGTTTACAACCCGCCATGCCACCTGCATGGCATCATCAGGTGAAATTGCCGAATCCACCAGCACCAGAAGCCGGGCCTTGCGGAACCAGGGGAGTTGCCAAAGGGCATGGGAAATTTCGCGCACTGCGGCTGACGAGTGCCGGTCCAGCGATATTATGGCGCTGTTATGGAAGACCCAGGAAAGGGGTGCCGTCATATCACGAACCCCCGGAACAAGAACCGGAAGCATTGCAGCCAGCAGCCTCTCCCAGGCCAGCATCATCCAGCAATCCTCCTGTGGGGGCGGGCCAACCACCGTTGCGGGTATTATGGGCGATTTACGGTGGGTTATCCGGGTAACGGTTATCTTTGCAGCAGGGCCGGCCGGATCGTACAGACCTGTATGGTTGCCGAATGGCCCTTCCATAAGGGTGGTATCCGGTTCGGCAAATCCCTCTATTACAATTTCCGCCTCTGCCGGAACCATAAGAGGTGCGTGGGAGCATTGAACAACAGGGATTGCGCCACCCCTGAGCCAGCCGGCAAAAAGCAGCTCATCAAGCCCCTGGGGGAGGGGCCAGGCCGATGCAAGGGTAAGGGCAGGCGGCCCGCCAAGGACTATTGCAACCGGCATCCTCTCACCATCCAGGGCAAACTGCTGATAGTGTCTTGAGGCCCCGCTCCCTGGACGCCAGCGTATGGAAATGGTGCGCGGCCCGTGGATCTGGCAGCGGTAGATTCCGCTGTTTGACTCTATTCCTCCGGAATCACTGGTGATTACCTGCCCCAGAGTTATGTAGCGCCCGTTTCCGGTTGCTGCCCCGTCATCCGGCCAGCTTTTCAGGAACGGAAACAGGGACAGGTCTGCTATCTGCTCTTCCATGCATGGCCCGGCATTTATGGCAACAGGTGCGAACGGGATAAGATCGGGGTGGGAGGAAAGAAGCGGGCCAAGGTCTTCATGACTTTTAAGGGACAGGGAGTTCAGGAGCAGACTGAAATTGAGGGTGAGATCGTGGAGCCGTTCAAGGCCCAGGGCAAGACGCATCCTGTGGCGGGAGCCAAAAAGGTTGGCAGCCACAGGAAAGGGGAAACCTGTCGGCCTGTTGAACAGCAGGGCCTTGCCGCCGTCTGCCGCCGCACTCACTCGACGCACAATGCCGGGAATCTCCAGCTGGGTAGAGACCTCTGCATCCAGCCTGCGAAGGTCTCCTGCGTGTTCGATACGGGTTATAAAATCATTAAGGGATGAAAGCATAGTTTATACATGATAATACCGACTTTGACATAAGCAAGCAAAATGGAATGTTACAGGCAATATTTAATCTGTAAGGCCAAAAAATATTCAGTTAATGGTTAGCGAGGCTCGTCACTAACGGAATATCAGCAACCTGGATAACAGATGCCGTGCGTCCTGATTCAGGTAGAACATGGGCAGACGCAAGGCGGGCAGGTACAAGACCTGCCCCTACATGTTCCATATTTTAATCCTGTAGGGGCATCCCCTTGTGGGTGCCCGGTTTTTTTGTGCCCGTTTTTTGGGTGGTGTTTTCTTCATCTTCCGCCCAGCGAGCAGGGTTGTATTGGATATATTCCCTGAATCCGTGCAGATCATCTTCGTTGCGTACTACACGTTCATAATAATTACGTTGCCAAAGCCTGCCTGAAAATGCAGGCCAACCGGATTGTTTTACCTCAATCGTGTATTCATGGGTTGTGATGGACTTGAATGCGCCAACAAAATCCGAAACCCTCTCGCCGTAGGGGCGGGTCTTGTGCCCGCCCTGATTGTACGCGCCCGAATCAAACCCGCAATCAGGGCGACCACAAGGGTTCGCCCCTACAGAATTATAAATCAAAGTATCCAGAACTGGCACACCTGCGTTGAAAACAATGAAATGGACATGGTTTGGCATTATTACAAATGTATCCAATTCAAAACAGGGAAAACGTTCCGGCATAGCATTCCATGTTTTGTGCAACATAAGCCCCGCATTATTAAGAACCATGCGGTCAC
>CAZXTZ010000192.1:0-5930 GCA_964643645.1 uncultured Geobacteraceae bacterium | reverse complement strand
CTTGTATGCTCCCCCTCCTTCCGATGTTCAAGGAGGGGGTCGGGGGGTGGTTATCAGTCGTAAGTGAGAAAATCATGGATGATTTTGTTTATCAGAAAGATAATCCGTTCTACGTATCCCAGCAAAGCCAGGCCATTTTTGAAATGGCCAACATCGGGCCACGGCTGCATCGGTTTGGTGTTGATGTTACTATGCATTTATTTCAGCCGGGTGATAACAACAGGCTGCCCCATGGACCACGGGCAAAGTTCTTCAAAAAGGGTATTGACGGTGATTTTTCCATAGCAATCAGTGAGGACCCCGCAAAAATCCGTATCATTTCCGGCAGCTTCAAGGGGATTGTCAGCCGAAGTGAGGCGGATATCCTTGTTGAAAAGGTTCGGAAATACCGCATACCGCTACTCAACTTCTGGTATGACTCCGCAATGAACAGCGATGAGCTGAGTGAACAGCTGGAGATGATTGATCGTGGAGAAAAGGTGGAGTTACAGCGGCGTTGAGTGTCGCCCCTGTTTGTTCCACAGTTATGAGGAGAAGTACCTTGAGCGAGTTTATCTACAACAAGTACGATGAGATATTCGGGCCGTTACAGCAGGCAGCGGAAGAAGCAGACCGGCTGTTTGAAATGGCAAATCTTCGTCAGAACGAGACCGGTCTGCCGAAGATTATCTGGGCTGATGTTGATCGCAAAGGTTCTCACAGTCTGCCCTGTTTGAAGGTAAGCAGATCCCATGCGACCCGCGTCGGGGATGCTGATCTGGTTTCGGTATCCATCGAAGATAGCCCTAAAATTCTGCAAAAGGATAAGCAGGGTGCCCTTTCGGCAGCGGATATGAAAGCGGTTAGCGAGTGTATCCGGCTGAACAAGGAGGCGTTACTGGGGTATCCGTCATGCTCAGGGCAGCCGTTGACTCTCCTGAATTGGCAGCATTACCGTTTGATCCGCCATTACAGATAGACGCTGGTATCATCTGGAAGAGCAAGGTTCACCTCTCGCTGGCAGCACGCGAACTGATCGCATGTATAGAGAAGTATTTTGAAAGGCAACCAAGGGTATAACGCAGGTCATCAGGTATTTTGCAACGGAAGAACCGGTTTGCAGGGGGTGGTTTGGGGGCATAAAAAAGTCTCCTTTTGCGCCGGTCGGTGTACCGAAAAGTGTACCGAACGCAAAAAGGAGACTCTGTCTGAACAAAATATACTAATAACTTCAGTGTATTTTGACGTTTTTTGGTGGAGGCGGTCGGAGTCGAACCGACGTCCAAAAGACCTACAGAACCAGACGCTACGAGTGTAGTTCATTTTCTCATCTTACGCTCTGGTCGAAATAGAACAAAATCACCAGTGCCTCAGAAGGTTTAACTGACACCTACAAACAGGATCACTCTCGTTTACTTACGTTGCTGGGCGAACAGTTACCAGAATTATCTACTGTTTACCCCACCCAGGATGTTCTCTGGGGATTGTTGACACTAGGCGGCGAGGCGAGCCTCGAAACCATAGTTGTCTGCTACTGCATTTTTAAAATTGGCAAATATAATGTGCAGATTTTTTAACGCGGGCCATCTGCGTCCCTCGACTCGCTTCCGATTCCTTTAATCCCCTGTCGAAACCTTTACGCCCCCAATTTGTGAAAGATCTAATTACAGTATACCCTAACGGGCCTTGATTTTAAACTCTTTTGCATGTTCCCGCTTCAGATCATTCTTTTTCATGTCTTCCCGCTTGTCATGCAGCTTTTTACCTTTGGCAACCCCCACCTCTACCTTGACCTTGCCGTCTTTGAAGTAGAGTCGCAAAGGTACTGCGGTACAGCCATCCTGACGGATTCGAGCGTGCAGTTTATCAATTTCTTTTTTATGGAGCAAAAGCTTGCGCTGGCGCTCCGGGTCGTGGTTCTGGCGATTACCGAAATCGTAGGGAGCGATATGCAGGTTGTGCAGCCAGGCTTCACCGTTTCGTACCAGCACAAAGGCATCGGTCAGATTGGATTTACCGGCACGCAATGATTTTACTTCAGTACCTACCAGAACGATACCGGCTTCAAATCGTTCTTCTATATGATATTCGTGGAAGGCCCTTTTATTTGCACAGATAAGTTTCTCGGACATGGTGTTTAAACCTTACCAGACCTTACTTAAAAAAGAAATGCCTGAAACGTTGCAGAAATGTTGCCTCACTTCACCCCTACAATGTTGACAACTCCAGATACGGAGACTATACAAAATCACTCGTTATTTGAACCTGTAGCTGAGCTTTCTCCAGGGGGCATCATCATGATCAAGGTTTACTACAACTCCAGCGGCGTAATTTCAAGCCACCTTATCAGCGGTGAAGAAATAGATCTCATCGAATCAAAACAACTTATCTGGGTTGATATGCTCTCTCCCACCATGGCTGAAGTGAGTGAGCTTGACAAGAAGCTGGGCCTTGACCTTCCTACCAGGCAGGAGGCAGAGGAGATAGAATTCAGCGCACGCTATTGGGAGGATGAGTTCGGTATTACTATTAATACCTACTTTCTGGTTAAAAATGGCGCAATGGCAAGCAACGAGTCTGTTTCATTCACTCTCAAAGACAATTTTGTTGTCACAATCCGGTTTATCGAACTTCCGGTGTTTGGCGACTTCAATCGCAAGCTTGTACTTAATCCCAGCCACTACACCGATGGAGCCAGGGTAATGGGTGGTATCCTTGAAATGAGGATAGAGGATGACGCCGACACCCTGGAGGCTGTTTCCCGTGAAATTGCAGGCATTGCCAGGCTTAATCCAAGCAACTTTGACGACACCAAGAAGTTTCTCTCGTATATGGCAGATTTTGAAGCAACCAATATTACAATACGTGAGAATCTCACAGACAAGCAGCGGGTGCTGTCATCCCTTCTTAAAAGCGGCAAGATGCCGGTGGCTCTCAAGAGTGATTTCAGCATAATGATTAAAGATGTAAACTCGCTTATAACTACGGCAAACTTCAATTTTGAACGGCTTGACTATCTGCAGAATCTTTTTCTGAACTTCATGAGTATAGAACAGAACAAGGTGATAAAGATATTTACTGTCATGTCGGTGATATTTCTGCCACCCACCCTTATCGCAAGCATTTACGGAATGAACTTCAAATATCTGCCAGAGCTGGACTTCCCGCTTGGTTATCCTCTCGCTTTATGCATGATTGTTGTTTCAGCAGTGCTGCCTCTATATATCTTCAAGAAAAAAGGCTGGCTGTAGCAAGACCAGTCAAGCAAAGGAACGTCAGCAATGGAAGCATACAGAATCTCCGCTGCAAATATCTTTCCGCCTTCTGACGGCACTGAGTTTGAAAAACGTCGCCCGTTGATTATTGAAGCGGCAAAACAGTACATAGCTTCAAGCCACAATGATATCCGTCTGCGCCATTCATCCGGTGCTCCGGGGTCAGAAGTAGTGCATCTGCTTTCTGCTGTCATGGATAATCTGGTCAGTTCACTGTTTGACGGAATTCTTTCCGAGACAGGGAATGAGGGCCGTATTCTTACCGGACACCTTTCCCTGATTGCTGTAGGGGGCTATGGCCGTGGCGAGCTGAATCCGTATTCGGATGTAGATATAATGTTTCTCCATGACGGAACCCAGTCAGCCGGGGCAGTTGAAGGTTTTGCGCAGAAACTCTTGTATTTCCTCTGGGATTTAAGGTTTGATGTTGGATATTCCGTCCGTACAAACACAGATTGCATTGAGATGGCTGCGGCTGATTCCACCGTAAAGACAGCCTTGATGGACTGTCGCTTCCTTGCCGGACACATCCCGCTTTTCGACAACCTTAAAAAAACAGTATTCAAGCAAATATTACCGAAGGCCAGCGACAAGTTCATAAAGGAAAAAGTCGCCGAAATGAAACGCAGACGGGAAAAATACGGCGCAACCATCTATCTGCTTGAACCTAACATAAAAGAAGGTGAAGGGGGATTGAGAGACCTTCAGTCAGCTTTCTGGATAGCACGGGTAAAGTATAAGTTTGAAAACCCTAAAGAGCTGATAATTAAAGGAATAATCTCTGAAGAGGAGCTGGAGGTATATTATGCCGCCCTGGATCACCTGTGGCGTCTCAGAAATGAACTCCACTTCCACACAAGAAGAAAGAGCGACCAGCTGAATTTTGATCTGCAGGTGCATCTTGCAGCATTTCTTGGTTACAAGGATCGGGGAAAAGTTCTGGCTGTTGAAGATTTCATGCGGGATTACTACCGTCATGCCACCAGGGTTGAGCATTTTGCCTCTACAATTGTTTCCAGATGTGTCTGGCGGGATGAAGGCGCGCTGAAGATTCTTGGCTACTTTGTGCGCAGGCCTGTAGGAGAAGGCTGTTTTGTGTTGAAAGGGGAGCTTGTTGTCCCTGACGAATCGGTTATTGAAAAGAATCCATCCATCCTTATACAGATATTCGAGCTTGCCCAGAAACATAAGGCAACCCTGAATATAAGGGTCAAGTGGCTTGTCAGGCGAAGTCTGCATCTTGTTAACGACAAGTTCCGACGTAACCGCGAAGTAAACATCTCCTTCATGAATATACTCAGGGCTGAAAAGGGAGTTGCCGATACCCTCAGACTTATGCATCACCTTGAGTTTCTAAACGAGTATCTGCCGGAATTCGAGCATATCTACTGCAAGGTTCAGCACGACCTTTATCATATATACACTGTTGATATTCATACACTTTTTGCTGTTGAGCAGATTGAGGGGATACTAAACGGAGATCTTTGCGCAGAACTTCCAATGCCTTGCCAGATTGCCAGACAGATCGGGAAACGGGAACTGCTGATGCTTGCAGTGCTATTCCACGATATCGGCAAGGGGGAAGGTGGCGGGCATGCGGAAAAAGGGGCCGCAATGATCCCCACCATAGCCAGAAGAATGGGGCTTTCAAAAGAAGACAGCGAGCGTCTTGAGTTTCTGGTACGCAGCCACCTGCTGTTTGCCCACATAGCACAGCGCCGCGATCTTTCAGACGAAAAGATGATACTGCAGTTTGCCAGACAGATGGAAACCAGCGAAAACCTGAAAATGCTCTACCTGCTTACCGTTGCTGATGTAAGGGCAGTCGGTTCAGAGGTGTGGAGCAACTGGAAGGCCCAACTCCTTAATGAACTTTATGAAAAGGCCTTCAATGTGCTTGAAAGAGGTGATTTCAAACTTGAGGCCAGCAGCGAAAGAGCCAGAACAATACGCCGCAAGGTGCGGGAGATGGTTGAATACGACATACCTGCAACAACAGCAAGGGAAGAGCTGCGCGCAATGCCTACCCGGTATCTGCTTTCAGCATCCCTGCAAACCATTGCAGACCATCTGAGGCTCCTTGTGCAACTGAACAATCTGGATCTGGTAATGCAGCATCAGCATGAAGAGGACAAAAGCTATTCCATCTTTACTATCTGCACATATGACGTGCCTGGGCTTTTTGCCAAAATTACAGGGGTAATGGCAGCAAATGGCATTAACATCCTGGGTGCCCAGATTTTCACCAGCAGCAAAGGAAAAGTACTCGATATACTTCAGGTAAACTCGGCACAGGGGCTTGTTGTAAGCGATGAAGCCAAATGGATCAAGCTTGAACGTGAAATGGCCCGTGTAATACATGGCGAGGCCAATGTGGCCGAACTTGTTGAAAAACGTCAGCGTCCCACACTGCTGACAGGTAAAGAAGCCCGCAGGTTTCCGACCAGGGTGGAGATAGACAACGAAGTTTCTGAGGATTACACGGTTATTGACATCTATGCCCACGACAAGGTCGGGCTTTTATATCTGATAACCAGCACCCTGACAAAACTTGGCCTTTATATCGGTGTTTCAAGAATTTCAACAAAAGTTGACCAGGTGGCAGACGTATTCTATGTGCGGGACATTTTCGGGCACAAGATTCTTGCAGAAGACAAGCTCGGGGAGATCAGAAAC
>CAZXTZ010000191.1:0-5965 GCA_964643645.1 uncultured Geobacteraceae bacterium | reverse complement strand
CTTCATCTTCACAAACAACATGACGATGATGATATCCCCTGCAACATGGATCCGCTGGTTTGACACGCCTGGAGGCACGCTGCTTAACCTGAAAGACCCCATGCTTATCCCACGCTATATACATATAATAACCGGTTCTTTGGCAGTTGGAGGGCTTTTTACCGCACTTTATTCAAAAATTGCCCTGAAAAACAATTCCAGTGTATCCGAAGCAGGCCAGAAGCTGGGAATGCAACTTTTCTCATGGCTTACCCTGCTCCAGATTCCTGCCGGCCTCTGGTTTCTGCTGACCCTGCCACAGGAAACCATGAGGAAATTCATGGGTGGGGACACTCTTTCTACTGCCTTTCTGGCTCTTGGAACCGTTCTGGCAATTGCCACACTTGCGGCAGGCTTTAAAAAAATGGTTGTGCCGGCCATCTGCATGACCATACCGCTTGTCTATGTCATGTCCTTCATGCGGGATAGCGTGCGCACAAGCTACCTTGCGCCTTACTTCGACATGACAAAGGTACCTGCCAATGTCCAGTGGTCTCCACTCATTCTCTTTCTGGTATCTTTTGCGCTAGGACTTGCTGTGGTTTTCTGGATGCTTTCAAAACTGCCTGCCTTCAAAAAAACCGACTAATTACAGGAGGATAATAACATGAAAGTTGTAGCCTTCAACGGAAGTCCCCGTAAGGACGGAAATACTGCAAAACTGATAAACTACGCCCTTGCGGAGTTGAATAAGGAGGGTATTGACACAGAACTTCTCCAGCTCTCCGGCATGCAGATTCATGGCTGCATAGCCTGCTACAAATGCTTTGCAGCCAAAGACAGGCGCTGCGCCGTAACAGGAGATGCCATAAACGACTGCCTTGAAAAAATGGATTCGGCTGACGGCATAATAATCGGTTCCCCAACCTATTTTGCCGGCATAACTCCGGAGGCAAAGGCCCTTATTGACAGGTGCGGAATGGTCTCAAGGGCCAATGGTGACATGCTGAAACGCAAGGCAGGCGCGGCAGTGGTTGCTGTCAGGCGTGCCGGGGCCATCCATGTCTTTGACACCATAAACCACTTCTTCACCATATCCCAGATGATAATACCGGGATCAAGCTACTGGAATATCGGAATAGGGAGAAACATAGGGGATATTGACGGGGATGAAGAAGGGCTTAAGACCATGCGCGATTTGGGGATCAACATGGCATGGCTGCTCAAAAAAATCCGATAGCCATTACTAATCATTGCTATAATCGTATTCCTGTAGGGCCTTTGAGTAACAGTATCTGCCGCTTCCGCTGCGTTTAGCCTCAAACATTGCATTATCAGCGGCGGCAAGAAGCCGGTCTCCGTCGGTTCCGTTATCAGGGAAAACGCTTATTCCTATGCTGGAATCAATATGTTCAATAACTCCGTCAGGAAGGGTTATGGGACGCTTCAGCGCCGTAATGATTTTCTCTGCAACCTGTGCAGCATCCTCAAAACGGCCTATTGATCCGAGAATAACCGTAAACTCGTCGCCTCCTATCCTGCCGGCGGTGTCAGACATTCTTATGCAGACTGCCAACCGGGCTGCAACGGTCTTTAGCACCTTGTCACCAGCTGAATGCCCGTAGGTGTCATTTATCCGCTTGAAACCATCAAGGTCCACATAAAGCAGAGCAAAACGTCTTGAATTGCGACGGGCCAACTCCACACTCTGCCCCAGACGATCCAGAAACATCCTCCTGTTTGGAAGTGAAGTCAGCATGTCAAACTGCGCCATCATCTCAAGACGCTCCATAAGGTCACGCTTCTCGGTAACATCCTCTTTCACCGCGACAAAATGGGTAATCTCGTTTTTAGAATTAAGAATCGGAGAGAGTGAAGCCGCCTCCCAGAACAGAGTGCCATCCTTTCGCCTGTTTCGGAACTCCCCTCGCCACTCATCACCACGCTTTATGGTTTCCCACATCTCCCGGTAAAACTCCTCTGGCTGATCTCCCCCTTTTAGTATCCGTGGATTATTGCCCAGGACTTCTTCAGGCAGATAGCCGGTAAGGCGTGTAAATGCAGGATTAACGTATTCGATGTTTCCGGTCAGGTCGGTAATTACAATGGATGCCGGGCTATGCTCCACAGCGGCGGAAAGCTTTCTGAGCAATGACTCACCGGCCCTTCGTTCAGTCAGGTCCCGCATGGTAGAGGCCCGCATTATATCGTTGCCTATCCTGAATGTCCTGCCACGAACCTCAAGAAAACAGCGGGTTCCATCTGACCGGATACCCTCCACCTCATATGGGTCACTGTAACCCGAGGCGATATTCTGCCTGATCTTCTCATGGTAATCATTGACAAAAAGATCGATTAAAGGTTTCCCCTGAAGAAACTCGCGTGAATAACCTGTTATTTCAATAGCCCTGTCGTTACAGTCAGTAATCAGACCATTTTTAGAGAATATTATCCCTTCAAAAGTTGCATCTGCAAGATTTCGGTAATGCTGCTTCACAGCATCAAGGGCAGCGCACCTTTTTCGGAAAAAAACACCTATTGAAAGCAACATAAGCATTGAAAGCCCGAAAAAGACAAACAGCAGAAACTCACAATTATGCCTGATAATATGATTGTACATTTCCATAAGATTCATTTAATCCATATACCATAAAAAACTGATTCTTGTTCATTCCTTTGAAAAAAACGCTAGAAAATCTTCCCCACCAATAATAGTCAACCCCAGATTTCTGGCCTTCTCAAGTTTTGTTCCGGCATCTGTACCCGCAACAACAAAGTCTGTTTTTCTGGAGACTGAACCTGACACATTTCCCCCTTCATCCTCCACCATCCGTTTGGCTGCATCACGGCCAAGCCGGTCAAGGGTGCCTGTAAAAACAAAGGTCTTACCGGAAAAGCGTCCTCCTGGCTTTTTGACGATGGATGCCGGGGTCACCCCTGAATCCAGAAGCTTTTTCACAACGGACTGATTGGCTGGATTCTCAAAGAAGGAGTTTATGCTCAAGGCGACAACCTCCCCAACATCCCTTATGCTGGTCAGCTCCTCAAGTGTGGCTTCTTCAAGGTTTGATATGGAGCCGAACCGCTCTGCCAGAACCTTTGATGTCCTTTCTCCCACATGCCGGATTCCCAGGGCAAAGATGAACCTTGAAAGCTCCCTCTGCCTGCTGGCATCTATGGCTGACAGAAGATTCGAGGCCAGCTTTTCTCCCATCCGGTCAAATCTCATAAGATCGTCAACGGTCAGCAGGTAAAGGTCTGAAATATCTTTAACAAGACCCAGATCAACCATCTGCTCCAGATATTTTTCACCCAGCCCCTCAATATCCATGGCATTTCTTGAGGCATAGTGCCGCAAAGCCTCCAGAAGCTGTGGCGGGCAGGAAAGACCGGCTGTACACCTTACAGCCGCCTCCCCTGCAAGCCTTACAGCGGGTGATCCGCATGCAGGACAGGCTGAAGGCTGGGGCACTTCATGCTCGACTCCGGTACGATACCCGGCAAGCACACTTACAACCGCAGGAATCACATCCCCTGCCCTTTCAACCACCACCCTGTCCCCGGCCCTGATATCTTTCCTTGCTATCTCATCCCAGTTGTGAAGGGTTGCCCGTGAAACAGTCACGCCGGAAATGTCAACCGGTTCAAGCCTGGCAACAGGAGTTATTACACCTGTTCTGCCCACTGATAGGATTATCTCGGAAATGGTGGTTTCAGCCTGCCTTGGGGGAAACTTGCAGGCTATTGCCCACCTTGGAGAACGGCTCTTTTCCCCAAGTTCTGCCTGCATGGCAAGATCATCAACCTTCAGCACCGCTCCGTCAATCTCGTAGGGCAGGGAATCCCGAACCTCAAGCAACGACTGGAAATACTCCACCGCACCCCCTATCCCTTCCACACTTTTCCAGCGATCACTTATCGGAAGCCCAAAGCCCGCAAGCATCTCCATTAACTCCCCTTGACCCTTTACCCTTGACCCTTGACCCTGTTCAAGCAGACCCACCCCATAACAAACCATTGCAAGGGGACGTTTTGCGGCAATGCCGGGATCAAGCTGCCTGATTGATCCTGCGGCAGCATTTCTTGGATTGGCGAATGGTGGTTCACCGTTTTCTTCCCGGCCTGCGTTCAGCTTTCTGAAGGAATCAACTGGAATATATACCTCACCACGCACTTCAAGAAGCTCAGGAAGATCATCACCGCTCAAGCGGAGCGGAATTGAACGGATTGTCCGGATATTGGCTGTAACATCCTCCCCTGTCTCCCCGTCTCCCCTGGTTGAAGCCTGGACAAAAAGACCGTTGCGGTAGACCAGCTCCACAGCCAGCCCATCCATCTTTGGTTCGCAATGATAGAAAACAGCAGCGGTGTAAGGCAGGCCCAGATTTCCCCGGATCCGCTTGTCAAAGTCAATAATGTCAGACACCGAAGTTGCATTTTCAAGGGAAAGCATCGGCAGGGAATGGCGTACCTGGCTAAAACGGTCCAGTGGCTTACCACCCACTCGCAAGGTTGGTGAATCAGGGGTTAAAAGTTCCGGGTACTGTTCCTCAATATCTTTTAGCTCCCTGAAAAGGAGGTCAAACCCGGAATCAGATATCTCCGGGGCATCAAGTTCATAATAGCAGCGGTTGTGGTATTCTATAAGCCTGCGAAGCTCTGCTGCACGTTTCGCAGGGTAATTCACAGTTAAAGAGTGTCCGAAAAGCGACTGTTGTTCCATAATTTTATCCCCCTTTATCAAGGCTCCGGGACTATAGCAAAAAAAAACTTTTCCTTCCCCCTTGATTTTTAAACTGCTGGCCGTTATATTTCACGACTGTTAGCACTCAAACAACAAGAGTGCTAAAAAACAGATCAGAATATAAAAACACCATAGGAAAGAAAGGAGAAGTACAAAATGAAACTGAGACCGCTTCACGACAGAATCATCGTAAAGCGCCTTGACGGCGAAGAGAAGACAGCAGGTGGCCTTTACATTCCGGACACAGCAAAAGAGAAGCCCCAGAGGGGTGAAGTAATCGCAGTTGGCAACGGCAAGAAAAACGATGAAGGCAAGTGTTCACCTCTTGATGTTAAGAAAGGCGACACTATCCTCTTTGGCAAATATGCCGGCACTGAAGTTAAGGTAGACAATGAAGAGTACCTGATGATGCGTGAAGATGACGTTCTGGCTGTTATTGAAAAATAATTCTGCTCAAATCAAACTCAATTCAATAAAAATTCCGGAGGAATAGCAAAATGGCAGCAAAAGAAATCCGCTTTAACGAAGACGGCCGCAACGCCATACTCAAAGGTGTCAATACCCTTGCCGACGCAGTAAAGGTAACTCTTGGTCCCAAAGGCCGCAACGTGGTTATCGAGAAGTCATTCGGAGCCCCGCTCATCACAAAGGACGGCGTTACCGTTGCGAAGGAAATAGAGCTTGAGAACCGCTTCGAGAACATGGGCGCACAGCTCGTGAAAGAAGTTGCATCCAAGACCTCCGATGTTGCAGGTGACGGCACCACCACCGCAACCGTGCTTGCCCAGGCCATCTATCGCCAGGGCGCAAAACTTGTTGCAGCAGGCCACAATCCGATGGAACTGAAGCGTGGCATTGACAAAGCTGTTGAAATCATCGTCAAAGACCTGCAGGAAATCTCCAAACCGATCAAGGATCACAAGGAAATCGCTCAGGTAGGCACCATCTCAGCCAATAACGACAAAACCATCGGCGACATCATCGCCGAGGCAATGGAGAAGGTTGGCAAGGAAGGTGTTATTACCGTTGAGGAAGCAAAGGCAATGGAAACATCCCTCGAAACTGTAGAAGGTATGCAGTTCGACCGCGGCTATCTCTCCCCTTACTTCGTTTCCGATCCGGAGCGCATGGAAGCATCCCTTGAGAACGCCAACATCCTGATCTACGACAAGAAAATCTCCAGCATGAAAGACATGCTGCCTATCCTTGAGCAAACTGCAAAATCAGGCCGTCCCCTTATGA
>CAZXTZ010000190.1:0-5967 GCA_964643645.1 uncultured Geobacteraceae bacterium | reverse complement strand
CAGAACCGCTGAAGGCGAGTATGTATCTCTGAAGGAATATGTAGAGCGGATGCCTGAGGCACAGAAAGAGATCTACTACATCACCGGGGAAGACAAGTCCAGCCTGGAGCAGTCACCGCTGTTGGAGGCTTTTAATGCCAAAGGGTTTGAGGTACTGTTCCTGACTGACCCGGTTGATGAGTGGGTGGTGCAATCACTGCATGAGTATAAGGAAAAGAGTCTCAAAGCCGTTGACCGGGGTGACGTGGATCTGGACAGCGAGGATGAGAAAAAAGAAAAAGAGAAGAAGCAGGAAGAAGCCAGGAAGGAGTTTGGAACACTTCTTGATCTGATCAAGGGCCGTCTGGAGAGCAAGATCAAAGAGGTACGCTTCTCCAACCGCCTGACCGACAGCGCCTGCTGCCTGGTGGCTGACGAATATGGCATGAACGCCAACATGGAGCGGATAATGAAGGCCATGAATCAGGCCGTACCTGAGTCAAAGCGTGTGCTGGAACTAAACCCTGATCACCCGATTGTGAAGGTTATGGGTGACATGCACAAGCAGAACCCGGAAAACAGTCGCCTGCTGGATTACTCAGACCTGCTCTATGATCAGGCCCTTCTGACCGAAGGTACACCTATCAAAGATCCGCTGAAGTTTACCAAACTGGTAAGTGAACTGATGGTAAAAGCGGCGGCATGAAAAATCCGCAATGCATCAGACTCTGACTAATACCTTCTTAGGCTTTATATGACTTGCAAATCAGATGGAATGCCGTTAAGGTAGCGGCGCAGTTTAAACAGGATAAAGGAGCAACAGGCTGTATGAGCAAGGAAGAAGCCATTGAAGTAGAAGGAACGGTAATTGAGCCGCTGCCAAACGCCATGTTCAGGGTAAAACTTGAAAACGATCACGTTGTGCTTGCACATATCTCCGGAAAAATGCGCAAGTATTTTATAAAGATCCTTCCTGGTGACAAGGTTACGGTTGAGCTTTCACCATATGATCTGAGTCGTGGCCGCATAACTTATCGCGCCAAATAGCGGTACAAAAGATGACATACACAAAACTCATGTAATGACTTCGATCATTACATGAGTTTTGTCTTGTTAATCATCCAGAATAAGGAGATTTTATGTATTCAGTAGCAGATCTTAAAAAAGGACTTAAACTTACAATGGACGGCGACCCATATGTTGTCACCTCCTTCGATTTTGTAAAACCTGGCAAGGGTCAGGCCCTTTACCGCACAAAGCTTAAAAACATGATCAACGGAGTGATACTTGACAGAACATACCGTTCAGGTGAAACCTTCGAACCTGCAAGCCTCGAAGAACGGACAATGGAGTATCTTTACAAGGAAGACACCCATTACACTTTTATGGATCAGCAAACTTATGATCAGGTAATTATGGAAGGTGATGCAGTTGGTGATGCAAAGAATTTCCTTCTTGAAAATACAAAGGTTGATGTACTGCTCTTCGGTGAGAAGCCGATAGGTGTTACACTTCCGAACTTCGTTAACTTAAGGGTTACCCAGACAGATCCCTGGTTGAAGGGAGACACATCCGGTAGCGATTCCAAGCCAGCAACAGTTGAGACCGGTTACATCCTCAGGGTTCCGCCTTTTATTGAAGAGGGTGAACTTATCGTTATTGACACAAGAACCGGCGAATACTCCACAAGGGTCAAAGGCTAGGAATGGATAAAATTCCTGCCCTTGAAAAAAGGGCAAAAGTAATAAGGGTAATAAGGGATTTTTTTGTAAATCAGGGGTTTCTCGAAGTAGAGACCCCTCTTCTTTTGCCTGCCAACGCCCCGGAAGAATATATTGATCCAGTTTTTGCCAATAACATGCAGTTGCAGACCTCTCCCGAACTCTGCATGAAACGGCTTCTTTGCCGTGGATACGATAAGATATTTCAGATATGCCATTGCTTCAGGGCTGATGAGAGAGGATCAAGGCATCTCTCGGAATTCACGATGCTTGAATGGTATCGAGCAAATGCAGATTACAATCATCTTATGCAGGATTGTATCGGGCTACTTCGTAATATTGCAACAGACTGCACTGATAACCTTCATTTTACCAGATACGGCATTTCATTTGACCCGTTTACTGCATGGAAAAAACTTTCTGTTCAGGAGGCATTTCATGCCTTTGCAGCTGTTGATTCACTTAAAGCAGCTGAAAATGGAACATTTGACGAGATTCTGGTGACAAAGGTTGAGCCAGGTATTGCTGAAATCCCTGTACCGGTAATACTTTACGATTATCCTTCCAGTATGGCTGCCCTATCAAGACTAAAAAATGATGACAATAGATTTGCCGAACGTTTTGAGCTGTATATTGGTGGACTTGAGCTCGCAAACGGTTTTAGTGAGCTAAACGACCCCAATGAACAGCTTATCCGTTTTGAAGAGGCAAATTCATCAAGGATCAAAAAAAACAGAATAGCCCTTACCATGCCGCTCCAATTTCTTGATGATCTGTCAAAAATGCCAGCTTCTGCCGGAATTGCCATGGGTATTGACAGGCTCGTAATGTTGGCAACAGGTCTTGATCTGATAGATCAGGTTGTCGCCTTTACCCCGGAGATGTTGTAGAAACTTGCCTCCATATCAATTCTAAGTTATACCTTCAATATGTATACAGAACTTCTTAACAGAGTAAGACTTCGCTGCAAGCTTCTTATGCTTGTACTGCCTCTGGTCATACTTCCCATCATTATTGTAGCTGTGATAACAGGTTATATTGCCAACAGGCAGGCATATATGGGAATCACGCAGACCAGCAAGGATGACCTCCAGCATATGGCTGAGTTCACCATTGACCTGCTTCGCTCCTACGATCAGCAGTATCAGGATTTCAGGCATTCAATATCCGGGGATCTGAACAAGGAACTCAGTTCAGAATCCTTTAACGCCCTGAAGGAGAAGATCAAAAGCAAGCGAGTAGGTACAACAGGATACATTTTCTGTATTGATCGCTCCGGTACTCTGAAGATTCACCCTGAATCCGAAGGCAGAAACATAATTGATGTCCGTGATTCTGATGGAAAACCTTTTATAAGGGAGATGATTGATAAAAAAACCGGTTGGATACGATATCCCTGGCAGAATGTTGGGGATCAAAAACCCCGTATGAAAATTGTCCGGTATGAATATTTCAAAACATGGGACTGGATTGTGGCTGTCGGCTCATATGAGGATGAATTCTACCGTGAACCAAACAAGATAAAATTCCGGATTCTCTGGACCACTGTAATCCTTATAATTCTTGTGGGGGCAACGGCAACAGCTCTTGTATTCCGTTCTGCGGCCATTGTAGTAAGGCCTATAACCAGAATGATCGAAACCATAAGGGAGGTAAGAAAAGGGAATCTTGATGCAAGGATGGATGTATCAGGAAATGACGAACTATCAGAAATGGCTGCAGCCTTTAACCGGATGACGGAGATAATAAAACGCAACAAGGAAATGGAGGCAACTCTGGCCCAGCAGGGGAAAATGGCCTCTCTGGGTGTACTCTCTTCCGGTGTAGCACATGAAATAAACAATCCGCTTGGTGTAATTCTTGGTTATGCAGGATTTATTGAAGGCAAATTACCCCAGGATGACCCCAACTACAAATATATTCACGAGATAAAGCGAGAAAGCAAACGTTGTAAAAAAATTGTCCAGGATCTGCTTTCATACGCCAGAACCCCCCGCCCTACCCTTTCCATGACTGACATGAATCAGCTGCTTGGAGAGATCGTTGAATTTGCTGCAAACCATACCGACATGCAGGGAGTCAGAATCTCCACTGATTTTGAATCTGATCTTCCCAAAGTACTCTCTGATGGAGATCAGCTCAGGCAGGTTGCCATAAATCTCATACTGAATGCTGGCGGTGCAATGCCGGATGGTGGAGACCTTTCTGTAACTACCAGATCAGGCCCGGATAATACTGTATATATCAAATTCAGGGACACTGGATGCGGAATACCTGTAGAGAGTCTTGAAAAGATTTTTGAACCTTTTTATACAACAAAAGATCGCGGCACCGGACTCGGCCTGGCCATAACCAGACAGATTATTGAAATGCACCACGGAGAGATAAAAATTTCAAGCGACACAGGAAAAGGAACAGAAGTTACCGTTATACTGCCTGTTGATTACGAGGAACTTGTATGACCGAAAGACAGCGGATACTGCTTATTGATAATGAAGAAGGCCTATGCCGGATGATGGAACAGGTGCTTCTTGACAGCGGATATACTGTCAAAGCCTATACCTCACCAGTAAAAGCCGTTGAGGAGTTCAGGCCTGGCTCTTTTGATATGGTGATAACAGACATTAAAATGCCTGGAATGACCGGCCTTGAAGTCCTGCAGAAGGTAAAGGAAATAAGCAAAGAACTGCCTGTAATCATAATAACAGCTTACGCCACTGTTGAGATGTCTATCCAGGCATTGAGAAAGGGCGCATATGATATGCTTACAAAGCCTTTTGAGCCTGATGAGCTGGTTTTCAGGGTCAAAAATGCACTTCAACAGGCCCATCTTGAAGAAGAAAACCGGGAACTGAGAAGAGAGATTGAGGAAAAACTCCATTTTGACAACATCATTGGCGCTTCAGGCGCCCTGAGAAATGTTCTAGACAAAGTGGCGAAGGTTGCTGGACGGGACACCTCGGTGCTCATAACAGGGGAATCAGGGACAGGAAAAGAACTTATAGCACAGGCCGTCCACTATCACTCACCACGAAAAGACAAGAAATTTGTTGCAATAAACTGCGGCAGTCTTCCGGAAAGCATACTTGAAAGTGAACTTTTCGGATACCGCAAAGGGGCATTTACAGGGGCCACAGAGAACCGTCAGGGGCTTTTGGAGGCAGCAAACGGTGGAACACTTTTTCTTGATGAGGTCGGAAACCTGCCGATGAATGTACAGAAGACCCTTCTCAGATTTCTTCAGGAAAAGGAGTTTACCCGTGTAGGGGAAACAGCCCCCACGAGGGTTGATGTGCGTATAATCTCCGCAACCAATGCAGATCTTAAAGAAGCTGTAAAAAAGGGGGAATTCAGAGAAGACCTGTATTATCGCCTTAATGTCGTAAATCTTCACCTGCCCCCACTCAGACAGAGAACAGATGACATACCTCTTCTGGCTGCCCACTTCATTCACCTGCAGAACCTTAAGTTCGGCACAACCATAAAAGGCTTTGAAAAAAGTGCCATGCAGATTCTGTGTGCATTTGAATGGCCCGGCAATATAAGACATCTGAAGAATGTAATAGAGGCTTGCATGGCAATGGAGGGCAGTGAATACATATCCCTTGATACCCTGGGGCAGGTAATAGAGCTACCGGATGGGTACACCCCTGAAGTCTGTCACGCAGGTCCGGTTATTTCGGGGGATCTGCCATATACCGCAGCTCTGGAACGCTTTGAAAGAGACCTTTTATGCGACCTTCTGAAAAAACATGGTGGGGTTGTGGATATGGCTGCCAGTGAAGCCGGCATGAATATGGCGACTCTATACCGTAAAATCAAAAAGTACGGGCTTAAGAAGGAAGAGTACGCTGAGTAATTCAAACAAGTGGAGCTGTAAGCCGTGTAAGAATGATGCATTTACTACTGTTTAAGAGGAAGTTCCATCTCCATTATCAGGCCGGCACCGGTTGCATTAAAGGCTCGCAGACTTCCGCCATGGATGCTGCCTATGATGCTGCTCCGATTTGGGAACAAAGCAGAGAGCTTGGCCATGTTCCTATCATAGACCGAAATCCACGCGGGAAAGAGCCTCAAAAGATATTCGCAAGCGTAACCGGCATGAACGGGAAGGTTTTTAGACAGTAATGTCAGTTTCTTGTTTTAGCATTGCCCGAAAAAAATCTCGGATGTATTATGCTTTTCAGACTCATATTATGGAAGGGAGGTCACAGGCAATGCAACCTATCAGGCAGATATTTAACGATGCACCCTCTTCACTCCCCCT
>CAZXTZ010000189.1:0-5971 GCA_964643645.1 uncultured Geobacteraceae bacterium | reverse complement strand
CTGCAGCGCCCTCCGGTAGAAACCGATTGCGCCCTCTATGTTTCCGGCCCGTTCTGCCTGTTGTCCTGCCACATACTGCGCGGCAACGCCTTCGGGACATAAAGAAGTTATTTTTGACTCACTGTTCATCCTTTCTGCCTCACTGGTGACAGACGGGAGTTTTTTTGCCAGTTCTGATGCATCCTTGCACTTATCAAGGCCGAAGTTCCAGGTGAAACCGCAAAGAAGCAATGTTGCAGGCAGCAGAAGCAGCAGGGATGTAGTTTTTTTAATGGACATAGTTGTTTTTCCTCATTTGACTGGGGCAAAGTAGGGTGGGATTATACACCGTGATTGCAAAAAATACAAACCATTCAGCCGAACCGCTTGCTTTAAATGGATTTTATGGAATACTATGCATCATTGTGCAGTCAGAAGAGACCCTGCTGAAACGCCTGAAAATCAAGGAGCGCCCCGATGAGAACTGATCTTGAGCAGATCATAATGACGGCAGGTGATCTGCCAACCATACCTGTGGTCGCCACCAAGGTAATGCAGCTGATGGAGGATGAAAACTCCACAGCCGAGGATCTGGCAAAGGTTGTCGCATCGGATCCCGCTGTTGCAGCCAGGGTGCTCAAAATATCAAACTCATCGTTTTACGGCTGCCAGCGCCAGATACAAACACTGCCCCACGCCATCATGATGCTGGGCTTCGTAACACTTAAAAGCGTTGTGATTGCAGCATCTGTAAAGCAGGTGTACCACCCGTTCGGGCTTACGGAAAAACTCCTTTGGGAACACTCATTCGGCGCAGGCCTGGCTGCAAGGCTCATAGCTGCAGATACTCGGCAGGTAAACCCTGACGAGGCTTTTCTTGGAGGGCTTTTTCACGATATAGGCAAGATAATAATGAATTTCATGGACAAGTCCAAATTTCAGGAGGTAATGCAGCACTGCTACAACGAAGGAGTAAGATTTCAGGATGCCGAGAACCAGGTATTTGGTTACACACACGAAGAGGTAGGGGCGCTCGTTATAAAAAAATGGAACTTTCCTGACCACCTTATGCAGGCCGTGCTCTCACACCACACTCTGGAAATGCCTGAAGATGATGATCCATATATGAGTCATCTGACATATGTTGTAAGCCTTTCAAATATCTTCTGCCACAAGTTCGGAATAGGAACGGTAAACGGGGAGGAAGAGATTGATGTTGCAGCTTCCGAACCTGCTGTCCGGATTGGTCTTAACGAAGACAGGACTGCGGCTCTCCTGGAAAAATTCAAGGATGCCTTTGAAAAGGACAAGACCTTCTTCAGCTGAAAAAGGTCAATCCTCTTTTTCGGCAAGATGCTCCAGTATGGTTTTGCGATGTTTACCCTCCGACCTTTTACGGGCCTCTTCAGAAATAAGCACTGAGTCGTCCTGTGACTCTTCTTCATCGTGCCCCCTGTGGTCGTATTTGTTCCAGAGGCGTTCCCTTGCAGATTTTCTGCTGTCAACCGCAGAGACCTTGTCTACAACATTAACAGTAATGGCCATGATCCTCCCCCCTCTGCTTGGCTGTTGATTTATATGCCCTCAAATTGGTATAAGAAAAAAATGTTACATCATCTTCCATATCGAGTTATTAAATGATCTACCCTATTCTCACCTTTCCAGACCCGGTACTCAAGAAAAAATCAGCGCCGGTGAATATAATAACAGATGAGATCCGTCAAATTGCCAGAGACATGGCCGAGACAATGTACGCAGCCCCTGGCGTAGGCCTTGCAGCCCCGCAGATCGGCATTCTGCAGCGGATAATAGTAATTGACATTGCACCCAAAGGCAACGCGCCCCAGCTGATAACCGCCATCAACCCGGTCATCATCCATTCTGAAGGAGAGGTCTACGAAGAAGAAGGCTGCCTCTCTGTGCCTGACTTTTCAGCCAACGTGAAACGATATGAGAAGGTTGTGGTAAAAGGACTTTCAATTGACGGTCAAGAACGGATCTGGCAGGCCGATGAACTGTTGGCCATTGCATTCCAGCACGAACTGGATCACCTGGAAGGCACCCTGTTCATTGACCACCTTTCGCCCCTCAAAAGGGGGTTGTATATCAAAAAGCTCAGAAAGAAGGGCGAAGCGTGACCGGCTGGCGAATAATTTTCATGGGGACTCCGGCCTTTGCCTGTCCCGCATTGCAAAAGCTGATAGAGCGCGGAGAAAATATAATCGCAACATTCACCCAGCCTGATCGCCCCAAGGGAAGAGGCCAGAAAATGCAGCCCCCTCCGGTGAAAGAGCTTGCAATTGCCAACTCAATTCCTGTGTATCAGCCCCAAAAGGTCAGGGTTCCCGAGGTCATAGAAGAGATAAGGCAGCTTTCTCCTGATCTGATAGTAGTAGTGGCCTTTGGCCAGATACTGCCCAAAGCCCTTCTGGATATCCCTCCGAAAGGCTGCGTCAATGTTCACGCATCCCTTCTGCCCCGTTACAGGGGGGCAGCTCCACTCAACTGGTGCATTGTAAATGGCGAGACTGAAACAGGTGTTACCACCATGCTTATGGATGTTGGGCTTGACACCGGGCCGATGCTTCTGAAAAAAACCACACCGATCGGGCCTGATGAGCAGATAACTGCCCTTCACGACAGAATGTCGTTTTTGGGGGCAGATCTGCTGGCTGAAACCCTTGACGGGCTCAAAAATGGCAGCATAAACCCTGAGCCTCAGGATGACTCATTGACATGCTATGCCCCTCTTCTTAAAAAAGAGGACGGCATAATTGACTGGACCAGACCTGCCACTACGATACTCAACAGGATTCGTGGCCTTGCGCTATGGCCTGGGGCTTCCACCACTCTGCAAAATGAACCGATCAAGATTCATCGGGCATCTCCGGGCAGAGATCTCGGTATTCCCGGAACTATCCTGGCTGCTGATAAAAACGGCATTGTCGTGGCCTGCGGAGATGGATCACTCATAATTTCAGAACTTCAGGCAGCGGGAAGTAAAAAGATGGACGCCGCCAGTTTCCTAGCCGGACATCCGCTTCCGGCAGGCTTAAGGTTTGGCGATACGGAGAAGATGTGACAGGCTTGCAGGAAAAAACCGCAGAACCACGCAAGCGCCTCTTTATTGCACTTATGGGCCTAACCTGCATCGTGCTGGTGGGGATCATATTCCTGGCATGGTGGGTGCCAAGCCGCGGTCTTGCAAACATACACCCTGAACTGCCGAGAATCGCCGGACTTGTTGTACTCGCCCTTTCAGGTGTGGCCATTCTTGGCACCATTCTTCTTGTACTTACCACTGCCCTTGGAAAAGACATCCTATTCACCCGCTTTATGCGCCTGGTGGTAATCAAGTTTCTACTTCCAATGATCGAGTTTGTGGGCAAAATACTCGGGCTGGACAAGGATCGTATCCGCCAGTCGTTCATCGCCATGAACAACTCCCTGGTAATATCCCAGAGGTACAGGATAAAGCCCGACCGGATACTTATCCTTCTGCCACACTGTATTCAGCTCTTTGACTGCGAGATCAAGGTTACCGGGGATGTAAACAAATGTGTACTCTGCGGGCGCTGTGACATTAAGGGTCTGGTGGAAATAGGCAGGAAATACGGAATAGATATATCTGTGGCAACTGGCGGAACCCTGGCACGCAAGGTGATAGTTGAAAAACGTCCAAAGCTTGTACTGGCGGTGGCCTGTGAGCGTGATCTAACATCCGGTATCAAGGACTGCTACCCACTGCCTGTAATAGGGGTGCTTAACATGAGACCACACGGCCCATGCTTCAACACCATTGTTGATGTGGAGACCATAGACAATGCGCTGAAGCAGGTGCTGGAACTTCCAAATCAATAGCTTCCACGCAATAGAAGCAGGCCTTTTTCCGAGTCTTGAGCTCAGGACGACAGATTGCCCGGGAACTGCCTGTTTCATCACTCCGATACGCATAAATACCTTAAATCAGAGTCAAAACCTGGCTGATAACATCTGCAGGGGAATATTATGAAATCCAACGAACAGCAGGGAATGAAACGTGTTCTGGCCTGGTGGGATCTTGCAGGCATAGGGATCGGCTGCATGCTGGGGGTGGGGATCTTTGTGCTTCCCGGAGTTGAGGCTGCCCAGAATGCCGGACCGGCCATCACTCTTTCCTTCCTGATGGCTGCCGCTGTGGTTTCCATGACAGCCCTGGCATACGCCGAGCTGTCAGCCATGCTTCCGGTTTCCGGCAGTGCCTACAGCTATTGCCGCATTACCTTTGGCGTCTTTCCCGGCTGGCTGATGGGCTGGGTGCTGATGCTGGAGTATCTGGTGGCGACATCCATGGTGGCCATAGGATGGTCTGCCTATCTGGTGCATCTGCTGTCCGGTTTCGGGTTGTCCCTGCCCGTTTCCATCACCTCGCCGGCAGTCGGCTCTGTCGCAGGGTATGTAAATCTGCCTGCTGTGCTTATTGTCGGGGGGGTGCTGATTGTCGTTCTGACCGGGGTACGCGAAAGTGCCCGGATGACCCTTCTGCTTGTGGTGTTAAAATTGTTTGCTGTTCTGATTTTTTTAGGAATCTCGGTCTCCAATATAGACAGCGCCAACTGGTCTCCCTTCATGCCGTTCGGCTTCAGCGGGGTGTTGACCGCCACTGCTGTTGTATTTGTCGCCTTTGGCGGATTCGATGCCATCAGCACGGCTGCTGAAGAGTGCAGGAATCCGCAGCGAGATCTGCCGATCGGTCTGATTGTCTCTCTTGCTGTTGTGGCGTTCTCCTATATGGCGGTGGCAGCGGTAATGACCGGGGTGGTGCCGTTTGAAAAGCTTGATGTGGCAGATCCGCTGACCGTGGTGCTGACTGCCGCAAGGCATCCCTGGGTTTCACGCCTGGTCTCATCGGCTGCCCTGGTGGGGATGAGCAGCGTGCTGCTGGCCATGCTTATGGCCCAGCCCCGCATTATGTTTGCCATGGCCAGAGATGGCCTGCTGCCGGAGCCTCTTGCCAGATTGCATCTGCGCTCCGGCATCCCGCTCCTTGCCACCCTCATATCGGCGGCGATTGTCATGGTGGCGGCGGCCCTGCTCCCTATACAGGTCATTGCCGAACTCTGCTCTATGGGGTTTTTGCTGGCCTCGGTGGCGGTCTGCCTGGCAGTGCCGGTTCTGCGCAAACGCAGACCTGAACTGCAGCGCCCCTTTCGCATGCCGTTTGCAAAGATTCTGGTGCCTGTCGGGGTCTGCTGCAATCTGGTGCTGATCCTGATGCTCCCGGCAGCCACCCATCTGCGCTTTGGCATCTGGCTGACAGTTGGCGTCATCTTCTACCTGTTCATGAAAAAAAATGCGAAAACAGAAAATGCCTGAACATCCGGCAGACAACTGCAACCTGAAGGCGGAGGTTTCATTATGAGAGTTGCAATACTGGGAGCAGGTCACGGCGGCATCGCCATGGCAGGTGATCTGACGCTGGCAGGGCATGAAGTGCGCCTGGCAGCTGTGGAGGAACACGCTACAAACCTGCAGCTGCTGCAGGCCTTTGGGGGCATCATGGTGGAAGGGGTGACCTCAACCGGCGCACCTCCCGGCTTTGCTCGGCCGGCGATGATAACCACCGATCTGGGGGCAGCCATAAAGGGGGCTCAGGTGGTGATGGTGATCGTGCCGGCATTTGCACAGGAACCGTATATGCAGGCTCTGCTTGAACATGGCGGCAACGGGCAGATAGTTGTCTTCAACCCCGGCAAGTTTGGCAGTCTTGTGTTCGGGCAACGGCTTCGTCAGGCCGGTCGCTTTGATGATTTCCTGATCGGAGAGACATCATGCTTCCTGTTTGCCGCAAAAACCAAAGGGCTTGGGCATGTCAACATCAAGGGGATCAAAAGCGAGCTCCCCTATGCTGCCTTTCCGTCCGAGCGAACCGCAGAGGCCCTCTGGGTGCTGACCGATCTTTACCCGCAGCTGTCGCCGGCCATGGGGGTGCTGCAGACCAGCATTGATGACC
>CAZXTZ010000188.1:1793-6000 GCA_964643645.1 uncultured Geobacteraceae bacterium | reverse complement strand
TTTTCATCGGCAGATGCAGCTCATCAGGTATGAATCGCTCTTCGCCGTAATAACGCTGGATAAATGCTGACACAGTATCAGCGTCATCAAGCTCCCCTGATCCGTGCAGAACGGCGCTGCCTGACATACTGCCTCCACGGACAAACAGAAGGGCCACGGCAACACGCTCACCTTCTCTTGCCAATCCCAGAATATCGCTGTCCCCCCCTTGCGTAACCATCTTCTGACGTTCAAGAGTAGTCTCAACAGCTTTAAGCAGATCACGCCAGCGGGCAGCCTCTTCATATCGCATCCCTTCGGCTGCATCCCTCATCCGCTGCCTGAAGCCGCTGACAAGATCCCTGTTCTTTCCTTCCAGAAAAAGAATGGCCCCATCCACCATCGAGCCATATTCCTCAGTGGTTACAAGATTGTGACATGGCGCGGCGCACTGGCCTATCTGGTGGTAAAGACAAGGACGAGGACGGTTCATGCAGGTTTTCAGTGGATAGTGGCGCAGTGGAAACATCCGCTGTACCTGTTTCAAGACTTCTCTGGCAGCAGAAGAGGATGCGTAGGGGCCAAAATATCGTGCCCCGTCCCGGGTTATCCTTCGGACTACAGTAAATCTGGGGAACCGCTCCCGAAGATCCATACGGAGAGAAAAGAATGTTTTGTCATCTTTAAGGTTAAGGTTGTAACGGGGCTGGAGCTGCTTTATCAGGGTGTTTTCAAGCAGTAATGCCTCTTTTTCTGTGTCGGTGACAGTAAAGTTTATTTCGGAAACCCTGGCCATGAGAAAGCGAACCTGCGGACGGCTGTCGGAAGAATTTCCGAAGTAGTTCCGCACCCGCTGTCTCAGGTTTCTGGCTTTTCCCACATAAAGCACTGTTCCGGAAGAGTCATACATGCGATAAACGCCGGGGGAGGCGGGAAAGGTATGTATAATGTCGCTTGCTTCCATCATCCCCCCTGTGCAGGTTTCACCCCTTCATAAACGAGATGGCCTGCCCCACGGTACGAATTGAAGATGCAACACAATCGTTAAGCCCTACCCCCCTGAAAGCATTGCCTGTGAGAAAAAGGCCAGGGTGCCTGGCTGCCAGCTCCTCAAGCTTTTCAAGCCTGTTCCCGTGTCCCACTATGTATTGGGGAATGGCCTGCCGGTGTCTGAATATCCTCACGAATGAAGGTTCTGCATCTATCCCCATAATAAGCTCAAGATCATCCTTTACACGCCGCATAAGCTCTTCGTCAGTCAGATTAATCAGTTCAGGCATGCAGGCGCCGCCCGCCATGCTTCGCAACAGCACTCCATCATCCGGCGCGCGGTTTTCAAACATGCTGGAATCCCAAAGTGTGCCCAGAGTGCTTCGTCCTTCTTTGCGGGTAATCAGATATCCAAACCCGTCCAGAGGATGGCTGATCTTTTTCCGGTCGTACCCGCAGCAGATTACTGAAAGGGATGAATAGGGTATTTGGGCAAGAAGCCCCGACATATCACTGTCCATGGATTTAAGTATTGCAGAGGCGTCAAATGCAGGGGCCGCAAGAACTACCATGTCTGAAGCAATAGCTCCGCAACCTGTTGTCTCTATGCTGAACATCCCCTCTTTTTTGCTTACGGACAGCGCCTCACAACCGTAACGAACACTGTCGCCGAGCTGATCCTTAAGAGCGTCGGTGAGGAATTGTATGCCCTCACGAAAAGATGTGAGAGTCCCCCCGGGCCCCGCTGCCGATGAAACCACTTTACCCTCTGCCCGCTCCTTGCGTTTCTTCCTTGCCAGTTTGAACATGGCCTTGAAAAGCCCCCCGTATTCGGATTCAAGCTCAGCAATGCGCGGAAAGCAGGATACCAGAGACATGGTTTCGGGATTACCTGCGAATATGCCAGAAACCATGGGGGATATGAGCTTGTCGAGGGCTTCCTGCCCAAGTCTTCGACGGGCAAAATCCGCCAGGGTTTCATCAACTCCTACAGGCGGAGGCGATGCAAAGGGCTCAACCATAAGCCTCAGTTTGCCAGGCCAGGATATAAGTGCGCTCTTGAGAAACGCAGGTCCGCCATCCGGCAGCTTGTGCAGTTCACCTCCGCTGTAGATGAATCTTTTTCGTGCGTTGTCATTGCTTCTGTGCAGGCGCCCTTCAATTCCCAGGGCGCGGCAAAGATCAAGTGTCTGGGGTTTGCTGTCCAGAAAACCGTTTGGCCCCCACTCACATCTGAAACCACTGTCTGATATGGTTCGTATCTTACCGCCTGTATGCGGTTCCTTTTCCAGCAAGGTTATGGCCAGTGGAATACCGGCGACGTTTGCATCCCGACGGAGCAGCCAGGCCGTGGAAAGACCGGATATGCCCCCACCTATGACAGTAACTCTTTTCATGACTCTGACCTCCATTTGATTTCGGGATACTAAGGCCCGGCAACTTTCATGTCAAGCGACGTTGACAGTTGGGTAAAAGACGCTTAAATTATTGAATGGATATGCAGAAAGGGGCTTAAACAAATGGCGCAGAAAGATTATTACGAATCACTTGGTATAAAAAAGGATGCTTCCGCAGACGAGATAAAGAAATCATTCAGGAAGCTTGCCGTAAAATTCCATCCGGACCGCAACCAGGGAGATTCAGCGGCAGAGGAGAAGTTCAAGGAGATCAACGAGGCATACGCTGTCCTTTCCGACCCGGAAAAACGCAAGCAGTACGACACGTTCGGATCAACCGGCTTCCATCAGCAGTACAGTCAGGAGGATATCTTCAAAGGTTTCGATTTTTCCGGCACCTTTAAGGATATGGGGATGGGAGGCGGAGATGACATATTCTCCCGCCTTTTTGGAGGTGCCTTCCGCAGGGGTGGCGGCGGGATGGGATTCAACAGGGGCCCACGTCAGGGAGGCGACCTTTCGATGGAAGTTGACGTTGGATTCAGGGAAGCTGCCCAGGGGATTGAAAAACTGGTGGCGTTCCGTCGCAACGGAGTACGGGAAGAACTTAAGGTAAAGATACCGGCAGGGGTTGATAACGGCAGCAGGATAAGAATAACCGGCAAGGGATCGGCTGGTGAGAACGGCGGTCCCAACGGTGACCTGTATCTCGAGGTAAAAGTGACTAATGATGCCACCTTTACCCGTGATGGTGGAGATCTGTTCGTAGAGAGAGCAATCCGTTTCAGCGAAGCCTGTCTGGGAATAAGCATCGAGGTGCCAACACTGGAGGAACCCAAACGGATCAAGATCCCGGCCGGAATCCAGCCGGGCACAAAGATAAGGCTTAAAGGCTGCGGCATAAAGTCCCTTGGCTCAAATGCCAAAGGCGACCTTTATGTAAAAATAAACATTCATGTGCCGGAAGGTCTTAACAGCAGCCAGAAAAAGCTGTTGGAAGAACTGGCAAAGGCAGGGTTGTGACATGAAATAAGCAAATTTCTGTCCATTTAACCCTCAATTTTGTATAATTTAAAATAGATATAAAGCAATTCTCCTTTGGAGTGGCAGATGGGCATCCAGGGAATCAGATCATATAGCCAAGGGTACGGAACTCCAGCAAAAACAGGAGTTGCCTCTACTGTCGGGGCAAACCGGAATTCTGTGCCTGAAACCTGCAATAGACCTGAATCCACCAATTCCAAAGCCATAACCCTGCCCGAAGACAAAATAACACTCTCAGGAAAAATACCTGTTGCAGAAGGTGATGACCCAAACCAGGTAACAATATCTGATGAAGAAAAAGCCCCAAAACCGGGAGAAAAGACCACAAAAGATGGCAAGAGCCTAGAGGAACCGCAGATCAAGCAGCAGGTTGACCGTTTAAAACAGATTGAGGTAAAGGTAAAGGCTCACGAGGCTGCCCACAAGGCTGTGGGGGGCAATCTGGCAAGCAGCGCCACATACAGTTACACTCAGGGGCCGGATGGACGTAGTTACATCACCGGGGGGGAGGTTCAGATTGATATGTCCGGTGGCAAGACTCCGGAAGAAACAATATCCAGAATGCAGCAGGTAATCCGTGCAGCCCTTGCCCCCTCGGATCCGTCGGGACAGGACAGGGCTGTTGCTGCCCAGGCCGGAAGCATAATGGCTCAGGCGCAGCAACAGAAGGCTCGGGCAGCCAGCCCCACAGCTGAGCCTGATCCGGGAGAACCGGTTGATCCTGCCAAAGAGGCAATCCGCAAGGCCACTTCCCCTGATGCCGATAATGAGAAAGACAGATCCGGAGATGCAAACAC
>CAZXTZ010000188.1:0-1783 GCA_964643645.1 uncultured Geobacteraceae bacterium | reverse complement strand
CAAAAGGGCCTACGGAAATCCGGCTGTACAGAGGGTTAATTCAAATACTGAAACGGCAATCAGATCACCCGGTGATTCAGGCAGACAGCCGGTATTTCCCTCTTCCTCCCGAAATTCACTGATATCTTCCTTCGCCTGACTGAATCGTGAAACGTACAGCCCTGGTTTACTCATCCCGTTTTGAACAGTTCAGCTATGGCGCGAACCATCCGTTTCAGCTGCATCGCTACGGTCTTGCACTGGAACTGCTTGATGCCTACGGCCTGCTTGAACTGTCAGGCATGGAACGCCGTGACTGCTCTTTTGTGCCTGAAGAGCTGATACTGAACTTCCACACTCCCCGGTATCTTGCCCGCCTGAAGGAATTCAGCATGTCTGACGAATCCCGCGCTGATTTCATGTTTGGTCTGGGAGACGCAGATTGTCCTGTTTTCAAAGGACTCTATGATTACGCGGCATTAGGTGCTGGCGCCACACTTGAGTCATGCAGACTTATTGAAGAGGAAGGGTTTGGCGCAGTGCTTTCCCTTGCAGGAGGCTGGCACCATGCCCACCGTGCCAGGGCATCGGGATTCTGTTACTTAAATGATGCTGTTATTGCAATAAACTGGCTGCTGGACAGGGGACGCCGGGTTGTTTATCTGGATCTGGACGCTCACCACGGCGATGGCGTGCAGGAAGGATTCTACGATACCGATCAGGTGCTGACGATCTCAATGCACGAGAGCGGCTTGTATTTCTTCCCCGGAACCGGTTTTGAGGATGAAACAGGCTCGGGTAAGGGGCGTGGTTATACTGTAAATCTGCCCCTTCTTGCCCATACGGACGATCCTCTCTACATGCGTGCCTTTGATGAGATAGTCTATCCCCTGCTGGCTGCCTTTAATCCCGATATAATCGTGGCACAGATCGGCGCAGACGCTTTCCGTACAGATCCGCTTACTCGCCTTGAGATCACGACCCACAGCTATGCCTATATCATGCGCAAGATACAGGCCTTGAAAATCCCCTGGGTGGCATTGGGAGGCGGAGGTTATGATCTGATGAACACGGCCAGGGCATGGACCATCGCCTGGGGAGTAATGAACGGCATTTGTCTTCCACAGCGTCTGCCAGAGTCTTTTATCGAAAAAATAAAGGGGCAGGGGTATCCGCACAGTATGCTTTTGGACGGAATGCACTGGGCAGACGAACATGACCGGGGTTTGGCGCTTGATGCCCTTGAACGCAGTATAGCCGCCATCAGAAAGAATGTTTTTCCTGTCATCATTCCAGGTGATCTGGCGGGGTTGCTCTAATGCCCAAACTATCAGGAAACAGCCAGTTGTTAAGCATCGCAGGCAATCCGCTGACCTCCATTTCCGCTATAAACCGCCTGCCCGATACTGAGAAGGAACAGCTGTACGCCAACCTTTTGCCGACACGTCTTCTTCATTTGCTGCATATTGATCAGGGTAGGCTACTTGACCATACCGGGAAAAAGCTGGTGCAGGTAATTGCGCCGCAAGGCCTCGGATTTGTGAGGATTGAAGTTCGTGCCAGGCCGGATGACAAGGATATGGTTTTTTTTGCCGAGCTTACGGATACCCAGTTTCACCAGATGGAACTTGCCTTCTGCATTATCTGCGATCCATCGGCACCGCGCTTTGCGGTTGACGTGACCGAAGAGGGGGCTGTAAACTATTTTACCTCCCATGGAAGAAACCTGCCAGAAGAGTTGAGAGCCATGGAAGCAGGACTGTTTCCATGGCTCTCAACTCTTCTGGCAGGTTTCTTCCATGGG
>CAZXTZ010000187.1:0-6118 GCA_964643645.1 uncultured Geobacteraceae bacterium | reverse complement strand
ACAAGGGGCTGATTCTTGAATGCAACCAGGGCTTGTCAGACATGACCGGGTTCAGCTATCAGGAGCTGATCGCCATGGATGGCCTCAAGCTGATTGCACCTGAATCCCTTGATATAGTCCTGCATAATATCCAGAGCGGCTATGAAGAACGGTATGAAGTAACAGGGGTTCGCAAGGACGGGACAAGGTATCCCCTGGCAATCAGGGGTAAAAAAAGTACCTACAAAGGTTCCCCTGTCCGGGTCATTGAGTTTCGCGACATAACCAAACAAAAAAAGGCAGAGCAGGATTACCATAAACTGTTCCATGAAATGCTGGATGGCCTTGCCCTGCATGAAATCATCTGCGATGCAACAGGTAAACCGGTTGACTACCGCTTCCTGTCCGTAAACCCCGCCTTTGAAACGATGACCGGGCTTAAGTCCGCTGAGGTTACAGGTCGGACTGCTTTGGAAATCATCCCCGACCTTGAACCGGAATGGATTGATATCTACGGCAAGGTGGCGCTGACCGGAGAAACAGCTTCCTTTGAGAACCATTCTGCAGCAATGAACAAACACTTTTATGTAGCTGCCTTCCAGACCGCCCCTGGTCAGTTTGCCTGCATCATTACAGACATAACCGAACGGAAATTCACGGAAGAAACCCTTGCATTTCTTGCCCGCCACACTTCAAAACCGACCGACAGAAACTTTTTTGGTGATTTGGCACTGTTTCTTGCAAAACACCTGAAAATGGATTTTGTCTGTATTGACCGCCTGGAAGGAGACGGACTGAACGCCACAACCCTCTCGGTCTGTCATAACGGCATATTTGAGGACAACGTTACCTATGCACTGAAGGATACCCCCTGTGGTCAGGTAGTGGGAAAGCAGGTCTGCTGCTATCCGGCCAGTGTAGCCCGTCTGTTTCCGAATGATCAGGTTCTGCAGCATCTGAATGCTGAAAGCTATGTCGGCGCTACCCTCTGGGGTCAGGAAGGGCAGCCGATCGGCCTGATTGCCGTTGTCGGACATACTCCCCTGATAAACAGGGAACAGACAGAGGATACCCTGCGACTGGTGGCAGTGCGTGCTGCAGCTGAACTTGAACGTCTTGACTGGGAAGCGGCACTGCATCGCAGCCAGACCATGCTGGCCCGCACAGAGCAGATCGCCCGTCTGGGCGGCTGGGAATGGGATGTGGCGAGCGACAGGGTGACCTGGTCAGAGGAACTATTCAATCTCTTCAGGCTGAATCCGGCTGACGGGGCTCCTTCCTTTGAAGATCAGCAACACTACTATGATCCTGATGATATGCAGCGGCTCAAGGAAGCTGTTGAGGGGGCTGTAGCCTCCGGCACGCCGTATGAGTTGGAGTTATGTGCCATTCGCAGTGATGGTGTGCGGAGGATCTGTCTTGCCCGTGGCTATGCCGAGTTTGGATCTGAAAACAAAGTAACCCGCCTGTTTGGCTCATTACAGGACATAACCGAACAAAAGCAGGCGGAAGAACAGCTTCTGGAGGCTAACCGGCAACTTGAAGCAGCCATGAGCCGTGCCACTAAGCTTGCTTCACTGGCTGAAGCCGCCAACCGTGCCAAGAGCGAGTTTCTGGCTAACATGAGCCATGAGATCCGCACCCCGATGAACGGTGTGATCGGTATGGCCCAGTTGCTGCGCTATACCGATCCAACCGATGAACAGACAGACTACCTTGACAGCCTGGAACTTTCCTGCAAAAACCTGCTGGCCCTGATCAATGATATTCTGGATCTATCCAAGATCGAATCCGGCAAGATGGAGCTTGAGTATGTTGACTTCTCGCTTCAGCAGAGTATTCAGGAGGTGACTGTCAGTCAAATCAGTCAGATCCACCATAAAAAGCTGCAGCTTGTCACCACCATCCAGGATAAGGTACCGGAACTGCTCTATGGTGATTCACTGCGCTTCAAACAGATCCTGCTGAACCTGTTGGGCAATGCAATCAAATTTACTGAAACCGGCACCATAACTATCTCGGTTATGGTGGCTTCGTCGCAGGACAAAATCTGCAGAATCAGGCTGGAGGTAACTGATACCGGAATCGGGATGACTGACGAAACACTGTCCAGAATCTTCAACAGCTTTGAGCAGGCTGACAACAGCACCACCCGTCGTTTTGGTGGCAGCGGTCTGGGACTCTCCATCTGCCGGCGCCTTGCAGAGCTGATGGGGGGAACAATCCGTGCTGAATCAGCCCTGGGAAAAGGCTCCACCTTCATCGTCGAGTTACCTTTTGAGGTTTCCGTAGTACAAACGGAGATCATACCGGATAACCATCAGAAACTGTCTGTCGCAAAAAGGAAAACCGGTTTAAAACTTCTGGTTGCTGAAGATAACACCATGAATGCTGGGACAGCAGTTGCCATGCTCAAACGACTTGGCCATGAGGCAGAAATAGCAAAAAATGGGCAGGTAGCCCTTGATCTCTGGCATACGGGAGTATTCAACGCGATACTTATGGATATTCAGATGCCGGTCATGGATGGTTGTCTTGCCCTGTCAATTATCCGGCAGCAGGAGCAAAAGACGGGAGGACATATCCCGGTGATTGCCATGACCGCCTTTGCCCTGCAGGGAGACCGGGAACGGTTCCTGGCTCAGGGTTTTGACGGCTACATATCCAAACCGGTTGATATGAACCTGCTTGACAGGGAACTGATGCGGCTGTTTTACGGCTCAGTTTAACAGTTTCTCAAAGCCGGTATAAAAGAAGCGTCCCAACCCGATGGTATACAATAAGCATCCGTAGAGGGCGTGTTCAATGGAAACAACCAGTAGTGATCTGGTTTTTGCATAGGTATAGGCAAAAAGATAGCCACCGAAAAAGGTTAGAATAACTGATACTGGATGAAAGTAGATGATATGCCCAAAGGAAAAGGCGGCTGCGCTCAGATGCATGACCGATTTTTCAGAAGAAAATAACTGGCTGTAGCGGTGAAAGATGAAGGCTCTGTAGAGCAGTTCCTGAGGATAAACCGAAATCAGGGGGTAATAAACCATTATCGAACACCAGATGCTGAAGTGATTTTTAACGCAGAAAAAGAGATATTCCGGATAAAATGTGTAGGTCAATAATAACAGTAAGGCCGTAACAAACAGAAAAATAGCTGCAATTCTTGGCAAATCACTCAACAAGGTATTACTGTCGAAAAAAATCTTGTTAGAGAACTCATTGCTTTTGAAGAGAATTATGAAACCTGCCAAGCTTAATATAACCAGGTAAACAACAGGTGACGACTTGCGATTACAGGCAAATATGATTGGCACTATGAGGTAGAAAACAGTGAACTCAAGCCATAGAAGATTTTTCTTGATGCCGGGGTAAAGGTGGCGGAACAGGTGGCGTTGAGCACGCAAAGTCAGTACCTTGAATTAACCAAGTAAAAACAATCGCTTAGCAACTGCTCAATGGTACACGGACATTCGGCGGGTATATCACTTACCGTAATGCCATAGTTCTGATAGCTGTCAGTTTCGCTTTGTCGGACGCCTTGCCAGGCACCCGGCAGTTGTTCTTCCAGCCAGGGGCGCAATGACGAAGCTTGACGCAGATAAGCCACAAGCCGCTCACGGCGGCTAACGGATACCTTTCGGGCAATGCGCTGCTCACCGGCAGGCCCATAGCTCAGACGGATCTGGCATTCGAGCAAAACCCGCATGGTACGCAGAGCATCACGTCGGATATCTTCGCTAAAATTCTTAAGGTGTTCGATCAAGCCAGGCAGATCCAGCGCTGAAAAATTTCCCTGACCCAACAGACCCGACTGCGCCTCGCTCCAGATCAGCAGGTCGTTTTTGTGTTCATTCATAGCATGTCTACTTTCCATTGGGCTGAAGCTGCTGCATCTTTAACGGTGATTGGAGGTGTCCCGTAGCCTGAATCTGCATAACGCCACCATTTAGCAGAAACTTGCCGCTTGGTATAGTTATTCTCTACTCCTTTACCTCTTCGACCGCCAGAATGGCACTGAGGTGCCCATGATTCAATATCCTTGAAACTTGCTGTTTCACATCGCCAGACCATGCCGCCTGCCGAGGCGCCGATTACCGGGATCAGGGTGATTGCACCATTGGCGACTCCGGATTTTTCATTATACGTGAGGATGATAGTACCGTTAGTCGTTACTTCAAGCCTGACCAGGGCGGTGCGATTGAATGCCGCTGGCTCGGGGATGCCCAGTTCCCTGTTGGAGGCAGGCAGCCTGCCGTTAACTTCAGCGTATTGTGAAATGATGGCTTTGACCATCGAGGCTTCCTGAAGCCCTTCGGCAATAACGGCTGCTTTCCGGTACTGTTCCATACGCTTGATCTTGTACCACTCATAGGCTGCCAGTGCTGCAATAATGGCCATAAACACGACCAGAAACAGTCTCAGATGTCGCATCAGGCATATCTCCTTCAGAAAAAATTTCATCACATCAAGTCCCGGCTAAGATTAATCAATGTCCGGTTTCCTGCTGACGCTTATCTTCGCAACAGTGCTGGCTGAAGACAAGAGACTTTTAGTACTTCCCTGTAAAAGGATGCAAGAGAGGGACTGCTTTGAGTCTTTTGTTGTCCTAATACCTTCATTTGAAAGACATAAAGAACTTTACGATCTCTTCGGTTGCATCAAGGTTACGGGTTGTAGGCTGGTTCGGAATCTGACCGGGATTGGGGGGCCAGACATGCCCCATACCATGACCGACCAGAGAGCGCACATCTGCCCCGTTGGCGCAGTTTTTAAAAGTAAACTCTTCAATCCAGGTGCCATCATTTACTTTAACAGTGCGTGCCTGCCGGATAGGTGTTGAAGAGCATCCATTTGCAGCTGAAAAATAGCCAACGGACTGGTCACGGGATACGACATAGCCCCCCTCACAAAAGAGTTTGCTTACATTCGGGCAGACTTTTCCGCCGTTGAGCGGGATATAGGCGTCACTATCTCCGTTGATCGCAAGAATTGAAAGTCCTGCCGCAGGCGCGCAGGTACCTGCTATCGGTGCGGCAACATTGCTGATGACCGGGGCGATCGCTCGAACCCTGGCAGCCAGTTCACAGCCAATCCGGTAGGCCATGATTCCGCCGTTTGATGCTCCGGTGACAAAGATGCGTCGCTCATCAAGAGGATGAGTCCTGGCGATATCGCTGATCATATCATTGATAAAGCCTACATCATTGACCTTCAGATCAGAAGACTTGAGTACGCCTCGGCCATCATTCCAGCGGGTTGTCTGACGACGGTTATCAAGCCGGTATGCATCGGGGTAGGCAACAAGAAAGCCCTGCTTACTGGCATAGGGATTGAAGCCCAAACCACGTTCCATCTTTTGTCCGGAGCCGTAGCTTCCATGCAGGACAATGATCAACGCTCGTTTTGTCAAGGAAGTTTCTGACGATGGCGCATACAGGATATACTCCCGCTGCAGACCTCCTGATGTCATGGTATGATCCGTTGACCTCCAGACAGCCCTGCCTGCACCGGGCCACTGGGCTGCTGCCGGCTTTGCCAGCAGCATGAATAACGAGCAAAGAAGCAGATAGCAGCAGTTCCGAAAGATATTTTCTGCTAACATATTGTTTATTTTCATCTTCTTATCTCCTTAGTTCTCCGCCCGGATCCCATGGCGACCGTACAGTATAGATTGCCGTCCGTAGTCTACGGTTTCTACTGTCCTTTTCTTACTTCATCGTGAAAAGGTTACACTGCTTGCAGATATTTATGAAAAAATGATGCCGGGCAGTTGCCAGGTGTCTTTAACCTGTTTGGCTGATTACCGCTGCCTGAACTGCTGGCAACACCAGACTGATCACCCCTGTAATGCTGCAAAATGTTCGCGCTCTTCATGGCTGTACATCCGATCCACATCCATGAGTATCAGCAAGCGGTCGGTATGGTTAAAGACCCCGGTGATAAAGTCCTGATCAAGGTTGCCGGAGACCGTTGGGGGTGGCGGCTGAATCTCTATGGAGCGGATACGGATCACCTCGGACACGCCATCCACAATAAAGCCGGTCAGGCCGCCAGCGACATCCATGACCATAATCCGGGTATGGATTGTCTGCTCAACCTCCGGCAGACCGAACCGTTTACGCATGGAGATAATCGGAATTAC
>CAZXTZ010000186.1:0-6149 GCA_964643645.1 uncultured Geobacteraceae bacterium | reverse complement strand
CAAGGTGAAAAAAGCATTGATCACCGGTATCACCGGACAGGATGGTGCCTATCTGGCAGAACTGCTGTTGGAAAAGGGCTACGAAGTCCATGGCATCAAACGCCGTGCCTCCCTTTTCAATACCGACCGGATTGATCATCTTTATCAAGACCCACACGATATGGTACGTAGGTTGGTCTTGCACTACGGCGATATGACTGACTCAACCAACCTTATCAGGATTATCCAGGCAGTTCAGCCTGACGAGATATACAATCTGGCCGCCCAGTCTCACGTTGCAGTTTCTTTTGAAACCCCTGAATATACTGCTAATGCTGACGCAATTGGTCCCTTGAGAATTCTTGAAGCAATCAGGATTTTAGGATTGGAAAAAAAAACTCGTTTCTACCAGGCATCAACATCTGAACTCTATGGTCTGGTGCAGGAGACTCCTCAGAAGGAAACTACTCCGTTCTATCCACGTTCACCGTATGCTGTGGCAAAGCTTTATGCATACTGGATCACGGTCAATTACCGCGAGGCCTACGGTATCTATGCCTGTAACGGCCTTCTGTTTAACCACGAATCACCGCTTCGCGGGGAAACATTCGTCACCCGCAAGATCACCAGGGCTTTGGCACGCATCAAACTTGGCTTGCAGGATTGTCTCTACCTTGGAAATCTTGCATCTTTGAGGGACTGGGGGCATGCCAAGGATTACGTCGAGATGCAATGGCTGCTGATGCAACAGGAACAGCCGGAAGATTGGGTCATTGCCACCGGCATTCAGCATAGCGTAAGGGATTTCGTTAATGCAGCGGCAGAAGAATTAGGGATGAAGCTTACTTGGCGGGGCAATGGCGTGGATGAAACCGGCACTGACCAGACAGGTAAAACCATTGTCAAGGTCGATCCTCGCTATTTCCGTCCCACCGAGGTTGAAACTTTGCTGGGTGACCCCACAAAAGCCAGGAAAAAACTGGGATGGACACCCAAAATCAGCTTCAAGGAACTGGTGGCCGAGATGGTACGGGAAGATTTAAAGGCTGCCGAGCGGGATGAAATGGTAAAAAAACACGGTTATCAAGTGTTTGATTATAATGAATAAAGGGGAACTTGTGACAGCAGAGCGTATCATATCCGTTATTGGACTGGGCTATGTAGGATTGCCGGTTGCTGTTGCCTTTGGTTTGAAGCGACGCACTATCGGTTTTGACATAAATGCTGACAGAATTGCTGAGCTTAAAAACGGTTTAGACCGAACAGGAGAGGTCTTAACAGAAGAACTGAAAAAAGCTGACATTCTTTTCACCAAAGAGATCTCAGAACTGGCGCGAGCTGATTTTCATATTGTTGCAGTACCTACACCGGTTGATGATGCCCACCAGCCTGACCTGACGCCACTGTTGCGAGCATCAGTAACCGTTGGTAAGGCCCTTAAACATGGTGATATTGTCGTGTACGAATCCACAGTCTATCCAGGTGTCACGGAAGATGAATGCGTTCCAGTGCTGGAGCGAGTTTCAGGCTTGAAGTGCGGTATTGATTTTGCGGTAGGTTACAGCCCGGAACGGATCAATCCGGGCGACAAGGAACATACCTTTACCAAAATAAGAAAGGTTGTCTCCGGGCAGGATGCCGCCACCCTTGAAATAGTTGCGCAGGTATATGAATCGGTAGTAACTGCCGGAGTCCACCGCGCTGCCACTATCAAAGTTGCCGAGGCGGCAAAGGTTATCGAGAACACCCAGCGTGACTTGAATATTGCTCTTATGAACGAGCTGGCCATTATTTTTGATGCACTCGGCATAGATACCAACGATGTACTGGAGGCAGCCGGTACCAAGTGGAACTTTCTCAAGTTCAAACCCGGTCTGGTAGGTGGGCACTGCATTGGTGTAGACCCATACTATCTTACCCATAAGGCTGAAAAAACAGGCTATCATCCACAGGTTATTCTTTCCGGTCGTAAAATCAATGACGGTATGGGCAAGTTTATAGCACAGCGTACAGTTAAAGAAATGATCCATGCAGGACATAACATTCTTGGTGCCACGGTTACTGTTTTGGGTCTCACCTTTAAGGAAGATTGTCCTGACCTTCGAAACTCAAAGGTCATTGATATTATCCGGGAGCTTCAAGACTACGGCATCAAGGTGCAGGTGCATGATCCACTGGCGGATTCAAAAGAGGCTGAACATGAGTACGGAGTATGTATCACCCCGTTTGGCCAGCTTGTTCCTGCAGCGGCCCTGGTTGTTGCTGTAGGACACACCTCGTACAAAAAATTAACCAGCCAGGAACTGATAAAAATGACCCTTGGGCAACCTGTTCTGATTGACGTCAAGGGGCTCTACAATACAGAGGCAATTCAATCGTCAGGCATGAGAGTCTGGCGTTTATAACTGGAGGTTAACAGTTTTGAAAAACTTTGCACTGGTCGGGGCTGGCGGCTACATTGCTCCTCGCCATATGAAGGCCATCCGTGATACCGGCAACCATCTTGTAGCCGCCTGTGATCCTTCCGATTCAGTTGGTATTCTTGACAGTTTCTCGTATGATGTTTCTTTTTTTACGGAATTTGAACGTTTTGACCGGCATCTGGAAAAACTAAGGCGCCAAGGCGACGACAAGCGTATCCACTATGTCAGTATCTGCTCACCCAACTATCTGCATGATGCCCATATCCGTCTTGCTCTGCGCATCGGGGCAGATGCCATCTGCGAAAAACCGTTGGTACTTAATCCGTGGAACCTTGATGCGCTGCTGGAGCTTGAAAAAGAAACCGGGCGCAAGGTTTATAATATTCTTCAGTTGCGCGTACACCCGGCAATTATCGAGTTGCGGGAAAAGGTCCGCCAGGCACCGTCTGGAGACAAGTGTGACATTGATCTGACCTACATTACCTCACGTGGTAGATGGTATTTTACCTCCTGGAAAGGGGATAATCATAAATCGGGCGGGGTCGCAACCAATATCGGGGTACACTTCTTCGATATGATGATGTGGATTTTCGGAAGTGTACAACATCACGAAGTGCATTTTGCCGATGAACGCAAGATGGCCGGTTATCTTGAGCTTGAGAAGGCCAGGGTACGCTGGTTTCTTTCGGTGGACAAGGGCGACCTGCCAGAAGAAGTTCAGGTTGCCGGTAAAACCACCTTCCGTTCGCTTACCATGAACGGTGAAGAATTCGAATTTTCTGAAGGGTTCACAGACCTGCACACGATAGTGTATAAAGAAATTCTTGAAGGCAGGGGCTATGGCATGGAAGATGCGCGTGCCGCAATCAACCTGGTCTACGAACTAAGAAATTCTGTGCCTACAGCAGCAAATGGAAATCATTCACATCCTTATGTGAAAAAACTGACGAATTCTTGAAACGTCCGGGGAGATAGAAATGGATTATTTTGTTCATGACTCTTCATATGTTGATCAAGGAGCGGAAATTGGCGCCGGTACCAAGATATGGCATTTTTCACATGTGCTTTCAGGTGCAAAGATCGGCGAACGTTGCAGCTTCGGCCAGAATGTATCCGTGGCCGGTGGCACTATCATTGGTAGCAATGTAAAGGTACAGAATAACGTCTCTATCTATGAAGGAACGATCATTGAAGACGATGTTTTTCTGGGCCCATCATGTGTATTGACCAATGTAACCAATCCTCGCTCACAGGTGCTGCGCAAGGCTCTGTACGAAAAAACTCTGCTGCGCCGTGGCTGTTCCATAGGTGCTAATGCTACAGTCGTCTGCGGTATTACAATCGGTCGCTATGCGTTTATTGGTGCCGGTGCGGTGGTTGCCAAGGATGTTCCTGACTATGCGCTGATGGTTGGAGTGCCTGCCCGCCAGAAAGGCTGGATGAGCAGGCATGGCGTGCCACTGACTCCGGGTGATGATGGTATTATGCTGTGTAAAGAAAGCGGCTACCGTTATCAGGAAGTTCAGCCAGGAGTAGTAAAATGCCTCGATCTTGATGAAGAAGCCCCATTGCCAGATGAAAAAGCAATTGGCTCTATCTGTTATGATGAACTTAAATAGTGAGGAGATACATACATGCTTGCAGAGGCCTTGTATGATAATGGGAAAATAGAATTAACCGGTGTACATCGCTTCAAGCACTCCCGTTTTAAGCTGCGGGTAGTGCTGCCTGATGAAGAGATTGAACTGGATTACAGTTCACAGCAATCACAACAGGGACCTACCGAGACAACGGCTGTAAATGTTGATTCCGGTGTGCGTCGAGTCTCCCCAACTCGGGAGCGCCTTGATGCCATACTTGGACCATGGCGTAGCAAGTTGGGTGGGGCAATCACACCGCAAGAGATTAAGGATATCTGGCATCAACATCTGGAGGATAAGTATCTTGGCCCAGGTTAATAAACATATTGTTCTTGATCTATCCGTCATTATCAACTTTTGGCTTGGTGCCGATTCTTCTAAGATTACTGATGAGTTGCTTGATACGGCCAAGGAGCGTGGCATACAGGTCTGGATAGCTGCCTCCAGCATTGCTACCCTTGATTATGTTGCCAGGAAACGTTTCAAACAGGTAGGTGTTGACCCTACTGTTATAAACAATCTAATCCATCAGCTTATGGAAAACCTGTTCCAGACCGTTGAAATTTTGTCAGCACATGGTTGTGACCAAAAGGCCGTCTACGGAAATGCCGAAGACTTTGAAGATGCTCAGATTGCTGCTTCAATCAGGAGCCTTAATGCTGCATCTGTATGCATTGTAACTGAAGATGAAGACTTTGACGCATTAGGCGAAGTCCCTGTGTATACTCCACAGCAGGCGCTGGACTGGCTTCAATCAGCGCCTGCATCAGTAGCTGTTCTGCCGTTTATCGATCTGGCCGCACAGCAACATCAGATCTTACCGGAGCTTGAGAAAAACATAACAAAAGTCATGCGTCATGGCCAATACATCATGGGGCCTGAGATAAAAGAACTTGAGGAACGGCTTGCTGCATACAGTGGCGCAAAGCATTGCATAGCCATATCCAGCGGTACCGATGCCCTGCTGGTAGCAATGATGGCGCTGGGAATCGGCCCTGGGGATGAAGTCATCACCAGTCCGTTTACTTTTATTGCCACCGGCGAGATGATCGCTCTGCTGGGAGCCATACCGGTCTTTGTAGATATTGATGCGGCTACCTACAATATTGACCCACAACTGATCGAAGCAGCTATCACCCCAAAAACTAAAGCAATCATGCCGGTAAGCCTGTATGGACAATGTGCAGATTTTGATGCAATAAACAAAATTGCAGCCATCCACAATCTGCCGGTGATCGAGGACGCCTGCCAGAGCTTTGGCGCTACCTATAAGGGGCGTAAGTCCTGCAATCTTTCAACCATAGGCTGTACCAGTTTTTTTCCTTCCAAGCCCCTTGGATGCTACGGTGACGGTGGTGCCTGCTTCACCAGTGACGATGTACTTGCAACCAGAATGCGCCAGATCATGGCCCATGGACAAGACCGACGTTACCACCACCCGGCACTGGGGATCAACGGACGTCTTGATACCCTGCAGGCGGCAATACTGCTGGCTAAAATGGATGTTTTTGAAGATGAAGTCTCTTTGAGGGAGAAAGTTGGCGACCGTTACAATGAACTGCTTCATGGTGCTGTGCTAACACCACAAATACAAACTGGGAATACCAGCGTCCATGCGCAGTATACCATCCAGGTTGAAAATCGGGACGTAGTCCAGAAGTCCCTACAGGAAAAGGGGGTGCCAACGGCTGTGCATTATCCGGTCTCCTTACATATGCAACCTGTTTTTGCCCACCTTAATAAGTCCGAGGACAGCTTCCCTGTTGCAGAGGCAGCCGCCAGGAAGGTAATGAGTCTGCCCATGCACCCCTATCTGTCTGAAGAAGAACTTATTACCATTACAACAGCAGTGCGGGAATCTCTTTCGTGAGCTTGGCTGTCGCCATCGTGAACATTTTCAGGACCTCGCTATGAGCAATTCAGCAAAAATTGTTGATCTGCTTTAACATGGAGAGTCGCAAATCCTTGAATTCAAGTCGACCTTTGACCGGGAGACTATTGAAACACTGGTAGCCTTTGCAAACACAGCAGGCGGCACGGTTGTGGTTGGCATTGCGGATGATGGTTACGTCAGAGGGGTAACTATAGGTAAAGAGTCCCTTAATGA